>CAZUJM010000186.1:0-11922 GCA_964620405.1 uncultured Pirellulaceae bacterium
TACGCGACCGTGTGGCCTCCCACGGCCCAGCCCCGCTGCGCGTCCAGGAAGAAGATCGACTCCAAGCGGCAGTCCACCGTCGAGTCCTGGCGCAACCAGTTCTGCCCGCCATCGGTCGTCGCCCAGATCACGCCGCGATCCCCCACGGCCCAGCCGTGTCGTGCATCCACGAAGGAGACATCGTACAGGTGCGCGTCATCCAGAAAAGCCTCCGGCCACGCTTCCGCTCGGTCGTCGACTGGAGCAGTCGGTAAAGGAGACGACGGCGCACCGCCATTCGGTATCGACGGAGATGCTCCGGTCGTCTGCGCGGATGCTTTCGCGGCGCCGAACAGGGGACACAGCAGGATCATGAGGAGCAGAAGGCGGTGCGAAGTAGTCCGCGATCTCAGCCGAGACGCGCGACAAGGCGGATGCAGCGGACACGAGCGTGCCGGACAAGAGTGCGCCGGATACAAGTGTTCCGGAAACGATCTACCTCGACGCGAAGATGCTGCTCCGCGTCGCGTTGCTCCTTGCGCGACCATTCAACCGCCCCTCCGTGCTGGTATCGGGCACGAGAGCCGCCGTGGACCGAGACCGAGCTTCTCGATCGGGAACCAGGAAACCTGCTCCACGCATCGAACCGAACCCGTCATCCAGCCGATCGACAGTACCCTCCATGCCGAGCCGCATTCTAGTCGAACACCAGCCCCTGCTGAACCACCAAAACCGTCGAGCTTCACAAATCCGCAGTGACGTACTGTTGGCAGTGGCGCGAAGCTGACGCGAGGATCGGACGCGGGCAGCGACGCGAAATGCGGCGCAATCCAGTGACGATGGGCAACGCGGGAACACAGCCACGAAGCCATGCACGCCTCGCGCCGCCGCGCGGGATGGGCTGGAATCTGATTGACTTTCACCGAGCCATCGGCCACCGTTACCCCTGTTCGGTGATTGGGATTGGGGGAATGGGCGAATTGCAGGAGAGACGGTGATGTCGCATGGAATGGCTGGCGGAAGACGGCGAGGACTGCACGCGGGCATGAGGCGAGCGATGGTGGCGCGGTGGCACGCAGTGCTTGCCGTCTGGATGTTGCTGATCGTGTTGTCGGGGGGGAACCGATTGGGCGCCGAGCAACCTGCGGGACTGCAGGCGGGCGCGGTGGCGGTCGACATCACGCCACGGCAGTGGCCTGTCCGCGTGAATGGTGGCTTCCTGGAAGCGTCCGCCGATCGCGCCGAGGATCCGCTCCATGCCCGCTGCCTGGTGCTCGCCCAAGGCGACCTCCGGGTCGCCCTGCTGGTCGTGGACAGTTGCATGATTCCTCGCGATGTCTGCGACGACGCGAAGTCCCGGATCGCGCGTGCCACGGGCATTCCGCACGATCGCATCCTGGTGGCCGCCACCCACACGCATTCGGCTCCCAGTGTCATGGACTACTGCCTCGGTTCGCGGGACGATCCCCACTACACGCCGTACCTGGTTGCGCGGATGGTCGAGGCGGTGGAGCAGGCCGTGGGGCGGCTTGAACCGGCCGAAGCGGCCTGGGGCGCGGTCGACGCGGGCGAACTGACCAACTGCCGTCGCTGGCTGACGCGCGCCGATCAACGACTCACCGATCCGTTCGGCCGAGATTCGGTCCGCGCCAACATGCATCCGGGCCATGAGCATCCGCACTTCGCCGGTCCCTCCGGACCCACCGATCCGGCGCTGTCTTTCCTGAGCATCCGGACGCGTGCGGGCAAGCCGTTGGCGGTGCTCGGCAACTTCTCGATGCACTACTTCGGCGGCCATGCCGGGCTCTCGGCCGACTACTGCGGCGCGTTCGCGCGGCAGGTGCAGCAGCGACTGGCGAGCGGCGACCAGCACTTCGTCGGTATGCTCTCCCAAGGCACCAGCGGCGACCTGTGGTGGGGCGACTACAGCCGCCCGAAGCAGGATCGGCAGATGGAAACGTACACGGCCGAACTGGTTGCGAAGCTCGAAGCGGCCTGGCCTCGCTTGCAGTATCGCGCTGACGTGCCGCTGGCGATGGCCGAACGGCGCATGGCGTTGGGACGGCGGACGCCCGACGCGGAGCGACTGGCCTGGGCGCGCGGCGTGCTTGCCGCCATGGGCGATCGCCTGCCGGCGAACCTGCCCGAGGTCTACGCGCGGCAGGCGGTGTTCCTGCACGAATATCCGACGACCGAAGTCGTGCTGCAGGCGCTGCGCATCGGCGAACTCGGCATCACGGCGATGCCCAATGAAGTGTACGCGCTCACAGGCTTGAAGCTGAAACTGCAGAGCCCGCTGGCGGTCACCATGAATGTGGAACTGGCGAACGGCGCGGCCGGTTACATACCGCCGCCGGAGCAGCATCGGCTGGGTGGTTACACGACCTGGCCCGCCACGACGGCTGGGCTGGAGGAGCGCGCCGAGCCGATCATCGCGGCCCAGGTGTTGGCCCTTTTGGAAGAGGTCGCGCAGCGGCCGCGCCGCGTGTACCGCGAGCCGGACGGTGCGTACGCAAAAAAGGTGCTCGACGATCACCCTTCCGCTTACTATCGGATGGCCGAGTGGGCGGGGGAGTGGGCGCTGGATGCGAGCGGCAACGAACGACCGGCGCGGCGCGTCGGGGACTTCGCCTTCTTCCTGCCGGGACCGCCCGGCGCGGCGTTCGCGGGCGCGGAGGTGAACCGGGCCGTGCATTCGGTCGAAGGGCACCTGGAACTGCCCGGTCTTCCCGCGTCTTCGGACGGCTCGGTGGAGTTCTGGTTCTGGAACGGTTTGACGCTGGACGCGCGTCCCGTCACCGCCACGCTCGCGCGCTGGGGACAACAGTCGGTCACCCTGACCGGCTCGGAAGACGCACAACCCGGCCGCCTCGCCGCCGGTTCGGCCCGCGCGGCCCGCGCCGTGCCTCGCTTCACCTGGGCCCACGTCGTGCTGGTCCGCGATGAGGGCCGGATGCGCGTCTACCTGAACGGAGAACTGGAACTGGAGTTCGACGCCGCGACGCAGGTCGACGCTTCGCAGCCGCCGGTCCAGGTCACGGTCGGCGGCTTCCCGGGCGATACGCACGCGCTGCATGGACGGATCGACGAAGTGGCCGTCTATGACCGACCGTTGTCACCGTCGCAGATTGCCGGGCACTACGAGGCGCGCCGCTGAGGAACGCGCGCGATACGCGCTGCGGCGAGGCCAAACTCGCGGTGGCATCCAAGGAAATGGGTGTCCAGTCGCCGGTCGCGTCCCTGGTCGCGATTCACCCCCGGCAGACTCGTCTTCTCGACGGCGATGCGTTACGTTAGGGGACCGCGGTGGTGGAGATGCGAAGGAGTGTCGACCGATCGGTCTCTCCGCGACGATGGCAGGATGTTGACGTTGACAGCAGGTAGTCAGTGACCAGGTTTAGACCATGCAGCCACGCCGCACGGCCGGCATGCGTGGAGGAGACGGGGACGATGCAGCGGATGGCATGGCGACTTTCGAGCGTGGCTGGAGCGATCGGATTGCTGCTCGTGTTCCTGGCGGGCCTGGGGGGGCCTGCGGGCGACTCCGGGCACGCGGCGGAAGCGGCGGAGCAGGCGAAGGCGGAGAAGCTGGAGGTTGCGTACGAGTTCCAGGCGGACGTGGGCGTGCCCATGCGGGACGGCGTGCAGCTCGCGACCCACCTGTTCCTGCCGAAAGCTCCCGGCCGCCATCCCGCCATCCTGATGCGCACGCCCTACGGCAAGCCGGATCAGTCGTGGGATGACGCGCAGGAGTTCCTTGAGGCCGGTTATGCCGTCGTGCTGCAGGACTGCCGCGGGCGCGGCAAGTCGCAAGGCACGTGGGATCCGTTCGTGAATGAACGACCCGACGGGCTCGATACCCAGGCTTGGATCGGCAAGCAGCCTTGGTCCGACGGGCAGGTGGGCACGATCGGCGGATCCTACGGCGGCTTCACCCAATGGGCGTCCGCTCCCGGTGCCACGCCGCATCTCAAGGCCATGGTGCCCATCGTGCCCATGGCGAACATCTACGATGAACTCGCCTATCCGGGTGGAGCTTTCCAGATCTCGCTGATGTTCGGCTGGGGCGCGGCCGTCGGCGGCATCGGCATCGACCCCGACAAGCTCTCGGCTTCCTTCTCCCACCTGCCGCTCCGCGACTGGGATGACCAGCACGGCAAGGACCTGTTCTTCATCAACGAATGGCTCGCGCATCCGCAGCCCGACGAGTTCTGGAAGCCGCGGGGAATCGACCACCAGTACGGCGACGTGACCGTGCCGGTGCTCAACATCGGCGGCTGGTACGACATCTTCTCCAAGGCCACCATCGACCTGGTGGACCGCGTGCGATCCGAGTCGAAGGATCGGCTGGCGCGGCGCAACCAGTTCGTCATCATGGGCCCGTGGGCCCACGGTGTCGGGGCACGCGAGGTAGGGCAGGTGAATTTTGGACCCGACGCCGGCATCGACCTCGACGAGGTCACGTTCCAGTGGTTCGACTACTGGATGAAGGGCAAGCAGACGGGCGTGGAGGACTGGCCGGCGTACTACCTGTTCGTCATGGGCGAGAATCGTTGGCGTGCCGAACACGAATGGCCGCTCAAGCGGACTCGCTTCACGGAATACTACCTCGCCAGCGACGGACACGCGGCGACGCGGCAGGGAGACGGCCGCCTGCAACTCACGCCACCCACCGGTGAACCCGCCGATCGCTTCACCTACGATCCGGCCAACCCCGTGCCGACCGTCGGCGGCAACAACCTGGTCGGCACCACCATCGGACCCTACGACCAGTCGGAGGTGGAGCTGCGACCCGATGTGCTGGTGTTCACCTCCGAAGCCGTCACGGAGCCCGTGGAAGTCACCGGGCCGATCAAGCTGGTGCTGTACGCTTCGTCGTCGGCTGTCGACACCGACTTCACGGCCAAGCTGGTCGACGTGCATCCCGACGGCAAGGCCATCAACCTGTGCGATGGCATCCTGCGCGCCCGCTATCGCGACTCGATGACCGAGCCGAAGCCGCTGGAGCCGGGCAAGGCGTATCGCATGGAAATCGATCTGTGGGTGACGAGCAACGTGTTCCTGCCAGGGCATCGGCTGCGATTGGAAGTCTCCAGCAGCAACTTTCCCCGCTTCGATCGCAACCTCAACACGGGTCGAACGGGAGGTGGCGAAGTGGAGATGACGCGCGCCGAGCAGACGATCTACCACGATGGCGAACATCCATCGCACCTGCTGCTGCCCGTGATCCCCCGTTAATTCACGGAGCGCGGCCGTCCCGGCCGCACCGAGCCCTTCCTTCAACACACGGAGCGTGCCCGTCCCGGCCGCACCGAGCCCTTCCTTCACCTCATGGAGCATGCCCGTCCCGGCCGCATGCGTGTTTTCCTTTCATTCGTAGCGCACCGGCTTCGCCGCTCCGGGCCCGACTCATAACCTGCCACGGCACACGGCGTGTGCCTGATACTTGGGAATACCATTTCCGTGAATGTTCCTCCCGCCGATGACGACCGCTCGGGCAATCCTTTCCACAAGCAACTGGGGAAGATGACCTACTTCCAAGCCTGCCACTGGCTGGGCGAGCAGGGGGCCGACCTGATCGCCCAGGGGGGGCACGCGTTTGAGATCGACCCGGAGGATGTCTATCTGGGGGCGGATCTCTACCGCGCGCGAGTGCACGATCGCACGTTGCCTGGGGGCGTGGCCGTGGCCACGGTGTTGCCCAGCTCGGGGGACGCGCAGGCGGGGCACGCGGAGGAAGACGCGGCGACGGGCCTGCGATACCACTGCGATCCCTGCGGCGGCCCCTGCGTGCATCTCGGCGCGGCGCTCGGTTACCTGCTGGATGCGCGCAGCACCATGGGGCTGGCGGAGTCGCCCGATGAGACGGTGCCGCTGGAGAACCTGACGCATGGGGAGCTTCGCCGCCGCGCGATGGCCGAGCGCCTGAAGCGTGCGACGGAGGAACCGATGCGGGTGCGGTCGCGGCAGCCGGATCGAGCGTGGACCGAATACTTGGTGACCAACGCCATCTCGAACCGCACCTATCGCGTCGCGTTGTGCGGCCCGGAGCCCGGACAGTCGTACTGTTCCTGTCCCGACTTTCGCACGAACTACCTGGGAACCTGCAAGCATATCCTGCATGTGCTGGAGAAGGCGCGGGAACGGTTTTCGGCGGCCGACCTGCGCACGCCCTACGTTCGCCAGCAGGTGGCGCTCGCCGTTCATTACGGCCGGCGCCGGGGTCTGCGATTCTACCTGCCCTCCCGTCGCGACCGGCGCGTGGCCGAGATCGTCGAACCGTACACGGAGGAGACGCTGGTGGACGCGGGCGAAGGTCTGCGACGCGTGGAGCAGTTGCGTCGACTGCGGATCCCGGTGCAGATCTACCCCGATGCCGAGGAATGGATGCAGCGGCAGCTGGTGCACCAGCGAGTACGCAAGGCGGTGGAGGGCCTCCGTCGTGGGCTGGCCGACCATCCGCTGCGCAGCCAGCTGCTGAAGACCGACCTGCTGCCGTACCAGCTGGAGGGAATCGCCTTTGCGGCGGCTGCCGGCCGCGCGATCCTCGCCGACGACCTCGGGCTGGGCAAGAGCCTGCAGGCCATCGGAACCGCCGAACTGCTCGCGCGACTCGCCGAGATCCAGCGCGTGCTGATCGTCTGTCCGGCCCTCAGCCGCAGCCAGTGGCAGGAGGAGATCGCGGGCAGCTGCGAACGCACGGTGCAGTCGGTGATGGGCGACGGCCGATCCCGCGCATCGCTCTACGGCCGCGCCTTCTTCACCATCTGCAGCTACGAACAGGTGCTGCGCGACCAGGCAGTCATCGAAGCGACCCGGTGGGACTTGATCGTGCTGGATGAAGGCCAGCGGATCCGCAACTGGGAGTCGAAGATCAGCCGGGCCATCCGGGCGCTGTCGAGCCACTACGCGCTGGTGCTCGTCGACAACCCGCTGGAGAACCGCCTGGATGAACTGTTCACCGTGGCGCAGTTCGTGGATGAAGCGTTGCTGGGGCCGGCGCACGAATTTTTCCATCGGCATCGCGTGGTTGACGAGCGGGGACAGGTGGTGGGCTACCGCCGCCTGGAGGAGTTGCGGGAGCTGCTGCGGCCGGTGATGCTGCGGCGGACGCGCGAGTCGGTGGCCGACCAGTTGCCGCTGCGGACCGATGAACTGCTGCGCGTCCGTCCCACCGCCGAACAGCTCGAACTGCACTCGATCCAATTGCGGATCCTCGCCGAACTGCTTGGCAAACAGCTGCTCACACAGCTGGACCTGCTGCGGCTTCGCGGCGCGCTGATGGACGCGCGGATGGCGGTCAACAGCACCTACCTGGTGGACAAGCAGGAGCCGGAATACAGCAGCAAGCTGGACCGCCTGTCGGAGCTGCTGGGGACGCTGGCCGAGGATCCGGCGCGGATCATCGCCGTGTTCAGCGAGTGGCCGCAGATGCTGCCGCGCGTCCAGCGCGTGCTGGAGCGACTGCGGATTCCCTTCCAAGGCCTGGACGGGACGCCGTCCGGCGATTCGTCGAGCGGCGATAGCGGGCCGGCCGTGGAGGCTCCGGCTCCGGTGCCGGCTCCGCGCGTGTTTCTCCTCAGCAGTCCGATCGGCGCGGCCGAGGCACTGAAGCGGGTCAATACGGTCATCCATCTGGATGTCCCCTGGACGGCCGCCGTACTCGACCAACGCCTGGCACGTGTCCAGGGGCAGGACCCACCGCGGTCGCTCCATGTGTTTCGCCTGGTCGCCGAAGGCTCCCTCGAAGAACGAATCCACGACACCTGGACGCGCGCCGCGGATGTCAGTCCGTTGGTCGCGGACTGGAACGCGGAGATTCCGGATGCGGAACTGCCGCGGGAGGCTGAACGTCTGCGGCGACGCCTGGGGGCGATCCTGCCGGATGTGCGCGAAGGCCGATTGGCGGAAGAGTCGACCGATCGGCTCGACGCCCAAACGCCCGCATCGCCTGCCGAGCCTGCATCGCTCGCCGCACCTGCAGTGCCAGCCGCGATAGTGGCTTCTCCGGTCGGCGAGCGGTCGTCGGACGAGCGTCTGGCTCTGGCCGGCGGCCAGCTGTTGGCCGCGTCGCTGCGCTGGACCGCCGAGATGCTTCGCCCCGCGCGGGCCGCGTCGCCGCAGCAGGTTGACGCTTGGGTGCGGCGTCTGCGGGAGCATCTGGATCGCGATGGCCAGCAGCGACCCACTCTGCGCGTCACGCTTCCGGACGACGAGACGCTGCGGCTGCTGGCCGAAATGCTGGCGAGCTGGGGCGAACCCTGAGGCCTCACCCGGTGATCGGCTTTTCCAAGCCCGGTTCGGGCGGCTTGCGCCGCATCAGTCCCAGCAAGGCGGCCAGCGGCGGGTAGAAAACGTAGCCGAAGAACAGCAGCGGCACCGCTAGTTCGTGGACCAGGAAGATCAGCACGCCGGCGAAGATCAGCTTGACCATGGTGCTGTAACGCTGGCTCCGCGCGAAGACCGTCTTCGTGACGCGCGGATAGCGGAAGCGGGACACCATGAGCATGGTGACGATGAGTGTCACGAGCGGGATGAAGGCCGTCGTGGACTTGTGCAGCAGATCATCGAGGTGCATCGAGGCGGGGCTGTCGTCCTTGGCCCAGAACGAGACGCCGCGTCCGATGATGACCAGCGAGGCCACGGTTGCCGCCGCGGTCGGGGAGGGCAGGCCGCAGAAGGAACTCCGCCATTCCACCTCCTTCGACTGCACTCCGAAACGCGCGAGCCTGAGCACGGCGCACAGCACGTAGAGCAGTGCCGTCATCCAGAGGACGCGGAGCTGGAAGGTGTGCGTGGACTGGGCGTAGGGGGTGCTGGCGTAACGCAGCATCAGGAAGGCGGGGGCGACGCCGAAGCTGATGGCATCGGCGAGGCTGTCCAGCGCGGTGCCGAAATCGCTGGTGGCCTTGGTGAGTCGCGCGGCGGGGCCGTCGAGGCCGTCAAAGATGATCGCGCCGAAGACCAGCAGCGCGGCGAAGTACATTTCGTCGGCCGTCGCCCGCTCGGGGCCAAGCCCCGCCACATAGGTGATCGACGCGAAACCGCACACCGCGTTGCCCAGCGTGAGCAGCGTGGGCAGCACCGAGATCATCGGCTTGCGGCGACGGCTCGGCGGCGTCCCCGGCTGGCCGCTCGGTAAAGATCTCTCCTCCAGCGATTCGCTCATCGGAACGATCGTGGCCTCCGAGTCGTGGGCGGCGCCGGAACGAGCCGGCGGAACGCGTTCAGGAAGGGGTGACATATCGGGCAACCTTGGTTGAGCCGGCCTTCACGTGGTCGCCCACGCGCACTTCCAGTGTCAGGTTCGGCAGGTCCGGGATGACCAGTTCCGTGCGAGATCCCAGCTTGATCATCCCAAACGACTGGCCCCGCGCATAGTCGTTGCCCGGCGCGGCCCGGCAGACGATCCGGCGGGCGATCGCTCCGGCGATCTGGCGGACGCGATAGCGGCGGCGCGGATCCTCGTTGTCCTCCAGTCGCAGTTCCAGACGTTCATTCTCCTGCGCCGAGCGAGGTAGCAGCGCGTTGAGGAACTTGCCCGGTCGATAGGTCAGGCCGATGACGCGGACATGGTTTGGCACGCGATTGATGTGCACGTTGAAGACGCTGAGGAAGATTCCGACCAGCACGGCCGGCCCCCCCACGAACTCGTCGTGCTCAATCCGTTCGATGGTGACGATCTTGCCGTCGGCGGGCGAGACCAGCACATGGGGATCGGCCGGCGGCACGCGGCGCGGGTTGCGGAAGAAGGAGAACACGAACAGGCCCAGCACCAGGGCGGGCAGTCCGATCCAGAAGTTCCAAGCCAGGGCCAGCACCGCGCCCAACGCCAGCAGGCCGCCGCCCATCAGCAGCAGTTCCGCCAAGCCCTCGCGCGCGAACGGCAGCTGGTCGCGCCACTGGAACGGGTCGTCTTCCGGTCGCCACAAACGGCCGGTGAGGTTTTCGTAGAACTTCAGGTCGCGCGGATCCAGCACCTCGTGCGGGCAGCCCACCGGTTCGCCCTGCCGGCACGCGGCCATCCGCCGCACATAGCCCGGGAAGCAGGCCTTCAAGATCGCGCGGCGCAGATGGCCCCACAGCAGCTCGATCCGGAAGCAGACGCCACTTCCAGGCTGGATGCAGCGAATCTGGGGATCCATCGGCTCCACGGCACAACGGTTCCGCGCGTCCCGATCAGACTCGCACTCGTGCGCCATTCGTCTTGCTGCCTTTCCGTTCCGATCCGCGTGCGGACAGATGATGGGCCACCGCTGGCATCAGGTTCAGCCAGATGACATCCCGTTCGTATTCATAGCGATCCAGATAGTGGCCCAGGATGCGCGCCACGCGCGAAAGCCTCGCCCGTCCGCTCGAACTCGACACAAGACCTCGAAAACGGCGAATGGCCAGGTATTCGAAGAATGTCAGCGTTCCCCCGGGTGCCAGGCAGCCGTGCATCTTGCGAAAGATGGAGCGAATCAGCTCTGGCGGGAAGTTGTTGAAGGGCAGGCTGCAGACAATAAAGTCGTACGGCTGCTCGATCTCCATCTTCAGGAAGTCGATGGCATGCACGCGCGAGTTCGCGGCGACGCGTTGGAAGTGGGGTTCGGTGGCGAAGCGACGACGCAGGATGTCGGCGAATTTGTCGGACAGTTCCACCGCGTCGAGCGTATCCTCGGGACGCATCACCTTGACGACTTCCGACGTCAAGGGACCTGTGCCCGCCCCCAGTTCCAAGATGCGCACCGGCCGTGACCCGGGAGTGCTCGTATGCCGGCGCGTTGGCTTCGCGAACGCCTGCCCCACCCAGTGGCTGCTGGGCGTGAGAGCCCCCACGGTCTGGAAGGAGCTTTTCACCTCGGAGAGGAACCTCACCGTATCGGACCAAGTGTTCGCCATGTCGAGCCGGATATGCAGGAGAGGACGGACCAAGAAGCAGAAGTCGCCGCCGGGATTCGCGATTTTAACCCCCGCTCTGATGAGTGGCAATGACCGGCAGTTGCCGGGCGCAACCGGCCGGATCCGCTTGTTTTGCCACGCGCGGCCCACGCCTGGAAAATCGCATCGCCCGCTGGTCTGTGGTATCCTGCCGCCGCTGGAGCCGCAGTCGTCAACGGGACGCGCGGCCCCGGGATAGGAGCACACCAGCAGAAGGACGGCGACGATGGGATCGACCTGGGGACGCAAGGGTTGCAGGGGCCGTGGGGCGGATGCGTTCGCAACGCCGGGGGGATTCTGGCGAGCGTTGGGCCGGTTCGTGCGTGCCTGGGGGCTGGTCGTGCTGGGCGGGGGCCTCGTCGCACAACCCGACGCCTGGCTCGGGGGTACCCGGTTGCAGGCCGACGAGACCGCGGCGGCGGATTCGGTGCAGTGGCTGGAAGCGGTGGAATACAGTCGGCCCGAGGGCAACTCGCTGCACCTGAACCTCGCGCGCCCCGTGAAGCCGAACGCTCCCGCCCCCGCGGTGCTCTGCATCCACGGCGGTGGTTTTCGGGCCGGGAAACGCGACCGCTGGAACACCACCTGCAAGCAACTGGCCGCGCGCGGTTATGTCGCGGCCACGGTGACCTATCGCTTGGCTCCCGCCCATCCGTATCCGGCCGCCGTGCACGATGTCAAGGCCGCCGTCCGCTGGCTCCGCGCCCACGCTGCCGAGTATGGCATCGACCCGGAGCGGATCGGAGTGCTTGGCGATTCCGCCGGCGGCCACCTGGCGCAGTACCTGGGCGTGACCGGCGATGTGCCGACGCTCGAAGGCGACGGCGGCTCGGCCGGACACTCCTCGCGCGTCACCTGCGTCGTTAACTACTACGGACCCAGCGACCTGACGCGTTCCTACGGCCGCAGCGTCGATGCCGGCGAAGTCCTGCCGCTCTGGCTCGGCGGTGACGCCTACCAGCAACGGCACCGGCACATCCTGGCGAGTCCCCTGTACTGGGTGTCGCCGACCTCCGCGCC
>CAZUJM010000187.1:0-11841 GCA_964620405.1 uncultured Pirellulaceae bacterium
GGAGATCGGGCGGTTCATGCGGGATGGCTTTCGTGAGGTTGGAAGGGAGGCGAAGGGCGGAACGATTGGCGCGAGCAGGGGGCCTACGAGCGGTCTGCGGTAGGACGTCCGGCGGACGTCCCGAGGACGGCGCGGAGCGAATTGTAACCGGCTCGGCGGCGCGCTGCGAGTGGAGGCCCCCGGGCGGGCTTCCGGGACACACGGGCGTCAGTGACACTTGTTGGTCACCTGCTTTCGCGGAACGCGGCTCAACCCGTCTCCGGCATGAACGTGGGCAGCACGATGCCCTGGATCGGCTGCCACTTGCCGTGAACCTGCGCCACGTGCATCTCGCAGTTGCGACTGCCCCACAGGTAGGCCTGCTGTACCAGGTCGGCGGCGTCGACCGGCAGCAGGAACACGGGCGTGCAGCCGCGGCGGAAGTCGAGTTCGGTGAGCAGCAGGGAGGCGGCCACAGTCTGGTCGACGGCGAAGCCGGGGCCGATCATCGTGGAACCAGGATGGGCGATCGAGGCCGCGAAGCCCAGCACCGCGCCCTCCGCCGACTCCGCCACCGACGCATGCCAGTAGCCTGCCAGGTTCTCGATGAAGTAACGATAGTCCTTCTCGCGCGAGATACCGGCAATCCGCCGCTCCAACGCGCCGATCGCCGGCACGTCCGCCGGCCGCGCGTCGCGCACCTGGAAGTCCGGATGCACCGGGACCGGCAAGCCCTCGTCCGGCACGCGCAGGTACATATCCTGGTAGGTCTGCCGCGGCACGAAACCGGCGCGCGTGTAGAGCGAGAATGAGTCGAGGTTCATGGCGCTGGATACGAGTCGCACCGGCTTGGCTGCCGCTTCCGCCCGCTGCACGATCTCGGCCAGCAGCGCCCGGGCAACTCCCGAACGAAAGTAGTTCGGATGCGCGTTCATGATGCCGAGCGAGAAGTGGGTCTCGCGCGGATGGTAGAAGCAGGACCCCATGAGGCGTCGCGTCTGCCGATGTTCGGCGACCAGGCAGCAGCCCGGATCGAGGTCTTCGTACACCTCGCAGAACAGCCGAGTCGCCCCCGGCCCCGCAGTGAAGATCGGCGGCTTGCCCTGCGACTGGTACCAGTAGTTCGTGGACAGGCAGATCAGGTCCGACACCTCGGACCAGTCGGCCGGCGCCATCGCACGGATCGTAAACTCGGGATGGGACATCGGGACTCCGGTTTCTTCCAAGGGATCCGCCGGGCGTGCGGCACACCAGGCCGGGGGTCGTCGCTGACGGCCGTAGCGGGACGCACCGGCACGCACGCGCCGAACGTGGGTGCCGCGAGAAAGCCTGGATGAGGCAGGCGGCGGGGTGCCCGTTTCGCCCCCGCGTTTCGATACTCGTACACGCACGGCACCGGCGGCGTCAAGCCGACTGGATGCGATCGTTCGGAAAATGAGTCGTCCAGGGTCCGTTCGCGTGGTCGGGGTTAGGACAGCAGCCACGAAGCGTCGCATTTCGTGCGGCGTTGCTGGCGATCTGGAAACGGCCACCTTAAGATAGGGCCAGCTTGAAGGCGTTCAGAGGGGAGACGGCATGGTGTGGCGAACAAACGGGTGGCTGCGTCGCGGAGCGCGGGCGATCTTGCTGGCGATGGGCCTGGTGGCAGCGTCGGCGATGGGATCGATGAAGGTCTCCGCCGCCGATGGGGAGCCGGCCATCACGCGGCTCGCCGACGTCGACGAAGACTTCCACTTCATGGGCGAGTACGCCGGTACGCTCTCCGGTCGCGTGCCGGGGTTCGCGGGCGACGTGGTGCCCTTTGGACTGCAGGTGATTCCGCTGGGCGACCAGCGATTTTCAGCGGTCCTGCTGCCGGGCGGGCTGCCGGGAAACGGAAGCGAGGGACGCCAGCGCCTGCTGCTCGAAGGCCAACGTACCGGCCGGACGTTGACACTCGCCAGCGACCAACTGCGGCTGGTCGTGGAGGCCGGCAAGGCGCGGGTGGTCGAATCCAAGGAGGGCTGGCGAGGTGACCTGCAGCATGTGCAGCGCACCAGCCGCCGCGCCGGCGCGGCGCCGCCGCCCGACGCCTACATCCTCTACGACGGCTCCGGCCCCGGCGCGTTCAAGGATGCCCGCATCGTCGACGGCCTGCTGCAGAGCGGCACGGAACTGCTGCCGCTCCATCGCGACTACCTGCTGCATGTCGAATTCCTGGTGCCCTACATGCCTCGCTCCGATTCGCAGGCACGCGGCAACAGTGGCGTCTACCTGCAGAGTCGCTATGAGGTGCAGATCCTCGACACGTTCGGCCGCGAAGGGCTCGCCAACGAATGCGGCGGACTCTACAAACAGCGGGCGCCGCGGTTGAACATGGCCTTCCCGCCCCTCTCGTGGCAGACCTACGATATCACGTTCCGTTCGCCCTCGTTTGACTCCCAGGGGAACAAGGTTCGCAACGCTCGGATCACCTTGCTGCACAACGGCATCAAGGTCCACGACAACGTTGAGATCACGGCCAAGACGGGAGCGGGCCAGCCGGAAGCCGCTCATCTGCTGCCCACCAAACTGCAGGACCACGGCAACCCCGTGCAGTTCCGCAACATCTGGCTCCTCGACCTGCGCTAACGCCGATCGCTGACGGTCGCGTCCAAGTCACCGGCGGCCAAGGTTTCGGACGCACCGTAGTCGACATCGCTTGTGCGGCGAAGCGTGTTCGACACAGCCGGTAGGCCAAGCGGATGTCGACGGGCGTATCGTAGTAGTTGGCGCCTTCCCCGAGGTCGGTGAGCTCCCCGCGAATCAGCAGGTTCGCGCAGCGACCGGCGGCCAGCCAGCCGCCTTTGTCCATGAGGACGATATCGGGCCGCAGGCCTTCGTGGAAACGCAGGACGACGCGCAGCGTGCCGTGGGGCGTGACGAGATCGGCCTCCTGTCCATCGCGGGCATCCGGCACCAGCTGGCGATGCACCCAGGCGGTGGCGGGGCCTTGCTGCTGGTCGGGAGCCCACTGCGAACTCTGGGCCTGCGCGGTGGAGAGGGCCGATAGCGTGGCTGGCCGTTGCGTCGTCGGCAGCGGACGCGTCAACGATTCATCCAGAGCGCGCAGCAGTTGAACCTTGCCGGTCGCGGTGGGGAACCTTCGGTCGGCGAACAGGACCGGCGTGGCGAATGGGTTTTTCATCGCGCCGGTCGCCAGACGAGCGGGCGTCACGCCCAGCGGCGCGACGCGGCCCAGCATCCGGGCTTTCCATGCGGACGCCGGTTCGCGGAACTCGTCGCCCAGCCCAACGCGCGGCGCGAGTGACCGGAGTATGTCATAGTCGGAGCGCGCGCCCGCGGCCGGCGGAACCACGGCCGTCATGTCGGCCAGCCAGTGGTGACCGTACGCTCCCAGCAGGTCGTCCTCCTCCAGGAACGTCGTGGCCGGCAGCACGAGGTGCGCGCAGCGGGCGGTATCGGTGAGGAACGAATCGACGACGACCGTCAGTTCCCGCGTCCGCAGGGCCTCGGCGACGGTCCGCGAGTCGGGAAGCGTGACGACCGGGTTGGCGGCCGTGATCCATGCTAGGCGAATGGGCGGATCACGCTGGGCGAGGATGCCTTCGCCCAGGCACGGTTCGGGAATCGTCCGCGCGGGGCGATCCTGGGCCGCGAACGAAAGGTCGAAGGCGCCGCGTCGCCGGAAGTAGAACGACACGCCGCCGCCCGCGATGCCCAGGTTGCCCGACACGGCCGCCAGCGCGTCGAGGGCCCGGACGGTCGCGGCACCATGGCGGCGCCGCTGCATGCCCCAACCGACCTGGATCGCCGACGGTCCTTCGGCGTACATCGCGGCCAGCGTTTCCAGTTCGTCGCTGCGCACGTCCGCGGCCGCGGCCCATTCGGCCAGCGTCCGCGCGTGCACCAGCGCGCGGTAGTCGTCCAGGTGGTCGCAGTAGTCCGCGGCCCCGTGGTCGATGCATCCGTGCTGCCACAGCCAGCGGGCGATGCCGCAGGCCAGCGCGGCGTCCCCGCCGGGACGCGGCTGCAGCACGAGGTCGCAGAGGCTCGCCGCCCGATGGCGGATCGGATCGACCAGCACCAGCCGCGCTCCACGGCGCCGCGCCTCGCGAAGGATCGGCAGCAGGTGCACGTTGCTTACGAACGGGTTCTTGCCCCAGAGCACGATGGTGCGGCTGTGGAGCAGGTCGAAGAGGTCGTTGCTGTCGCTGACGCCGAAGTCGGCCAACTGGGCCGCTTCGCCGGCGCCCGAACAGATGTCGCCCGACTTCTCGGTCACCGGGCCGAACCGCGCGAAGAAGTGGTCGGTCACGTGCTTCATCAGGCCCATGGAGCCGCCGCAACGGTAGTGCAGCAGCGACGCACCGCCCGACTCCGCGCGAAACCGCAGCATGGCCGCCGCGATCTCGTCCAACGCCTCGTCCCAGGAAACCGGCCGGAACGACTCACCGACCCGACGCAGCGGCGTGGTCAGCCGATCGGCCGCGTAATGTCGCTCCAAGAAACCGGCCGTCCGCTCGCAGAGAAACCCGCGCGTCACCGGATGGTCCGGCGATCCCTGCAGTCGCGTCATGCGGCCATCCTCAACGGTCACCAGCATCTCGCAGGCATCGGGGCAGTCGCGGTTGCAGGCGGTTCGGCGGACGATCGGCGTCGACATCGGAAGACCCGTCGGAACGAGGATGGGAATTCGGATCCACCGGGACGCGCCCGGACGCTCGGAGCTGGGATGGCTACAGCGGCGGCGTGGTGCTCGATAGGTACGCGAACAGATGCCGGATCTCCTCGTCCGACAGACCATCGAGGAGTCCTTCGGGCATGAGCGATCGCGTGTTGGGCGTGAGTTCCTCGACCTCCTCGCGCGGGATGCGCTGGTCGACGCCGTCGGTGCCGCGAACAATCACCAACTGATCGGAGTCTTCCAGCTTGAGGCCCGAGAGTACGCGGCCGTCGGAGGTGGCGACGGTGACGGAGCCGAAGCCTTCGCGGATCTCTGCGCTCGGGTGGGCGACGGCCAGCAGCATCTGCCGCAGGTTGCTGCGATTGTAGGCCGTCAGGTCGGGCCCGATATCGGCTCCCTGCGTGAACAGCCGATGGCACTTGCCGCACCCCGCCTTGCCGTGGAACAGTTCGCGGCCGGTCAGCGGCGCGCCTTGGCCGGAGCGGACGATGGTTTCGAGCGCCTCCAGACGCGCCTCACGCTGCGAGACGCTCAGCTCCACCAGCGGAAACCACTCGGCCAGCCGCTGCTGGATCGTCGAGTCCTCGTGGCGGCGCAGGCGTGACACGGTTTCGTCATCGAGTCGCTGGCGATCAATCTGGCCGCCGGCAATCGCTTCGATCAGGTTTGCGGCCCACTCCTGCCGGCTGGCCAGCGTCTGGATGACAACTTCCTGGCACTCCGCCGGCAGCGACGCGTAGGCGCCGACGAGCAGGGGACCGATGTCGGGGCGGGTGAAGCGGCCGCAGGCGGCGATCGCCGTGGACTTCAGACGCGCCGGGGCGTCGGCGGCCAGCAGTTCGCGGAGCAGCGTGAGCGTCTTGTCGGGGCTGGCCTGCGTGTCGGCCAGCGCCTGCAGCAGCGCGATCCGCTGTTCGGGCGCGACCTGCGGATCGCGGGCCTGCGCGAGGGCCACATCAACGGACGCCGCGTTGCCGCGTCGCACGGCGACCAGCAGCGCGAACGGTCCTTCGACACGCTCCAGCTGCCGCGCCAGTTCCTCGGGCAGTACGGGCAGGGGGCGACCCTCATAAGCCATGGCGAAGGCCTGCACCAGTTCCGCGCGGCGATCAGGCGTGGGCGCGATGCCCATCAGCCGCGCCGCCATTCGCAGGTCGCCGTCGCCGCCGGATAACGCGTACCGTCGCATCAGGTTCTGGTGCAGCAGCAGTCCTCCAGCGCGGAACGGAGACTCCCACGCATCCGATCGCTCCAGCGCCCGCAGCACCTGCCCGTGGTCGTCGGCATGCGCCTCCAGCGACCACCAGACCGTCTTGGGCAGGTAGATGTCCGCCGCGTCGCCAGCCCGAGCAGCGAGTGCGAAGACCACGGGGACCGCCACGGACGCGTCGAGTCGTTTGGCGGTGGCGGCCAGTTGGCAGCGCACTTCGACGTCCGGCTCCTCGCGCGCCATCGTCACCAGCTTCGCGACGCTCGTCCGCGCCGCCTCCGGCTCATCGCCCAGCAGGTGCAGCGCCGCGCGACGCACGAGGGGAGAATCGTGGGACAGGCATTGCTCACGCAGCGCCGCATCGAGGCCTCCCGAAACGTGCAGCGCCCAGAACGCCTCCAACGCCTGCTGACCCGATCGAGTCCGCACGAGTTCCGCCAGGCGGTCCCGCACCAACGGGTCGCGACGATCGCCGAGCAGGCGTCGCGCTGTCTCGCGGTACCAACGTTGCGGATGGAACAGGTAACGCTCGATGAGCGCCGCGGACGATTCGGCGGCCATGTCGAACGCCGCCACCGGACGCTGGTCCGGTCCTCGCAGGCGGTAGATGCGTCCCAGGTCGGGATTCGTCTGCCCTTCGTGGTTGCGGTAGTGGTTCGGCTGCACGGAATACCAGTCGGCCACGTAGAGTGCTCCATCGGGCCCGGTCTGGATGTCGACGGGCGTGAACCACCGCGCGCGATCGCCCTCACCAGGTTGCACGGCGATGCCCAGGTCGCTGGTCCGCCGCGACGATCCATCGGGCTCCATCCGCGAGACCACCACCGTGTGCTCGACCGGATTCACGCCGAACAGCAACCCGTGATAGCGGCCAGGCAACTGGTCGGCTTCGTAGAGCGTGAAGGTGTGCGTGAATCGCACGACCGGATGATGGCGCATCGGCTGGTGGTAGTCGAAGGCGTAGGGATTCGACAGCTGGCCGTGCTTGCCGAAGTTCTTCTGCCAGTAACCGCCCTGCACATAATGGAAGCCGCGCGTGTCGCCACCGTTGTGTCCCGAGAAGACATGCGCCTGCTGGTCGATCTCGACGCCGAACGCGTTACCACCGCCTTCGGCGAAGATCTCATACTGGTGTCGTTCTGGATGGTAACGCCAGATGTTCTGCCCCAGGCTGTGCACGACCGGCGCATTCGCGGGACGCGAACCATCGGCCGCATGCGTCACCACCGAACCGCTCACGGTGCTGCCCTGCGCTGCATAGATCCAGCCGTCTGGACCCCAACGGAGGCTGTTGGCGATGGAGTGCGAGTCCTCGATGCCAAACCCCGACAGCAGCACGCGGGGCGTTAGCGAGTCGGGGCGATCGTCCCGATCGCGGTCGGCGTAGAAGAGCAGGTACGGCGGATTCATCACAAAGACGCCGCCGCGGCCAGGCAGCGCCGCGGTAGCGAAGTTCAATCCGTCCAGGAACGTCTTGTGCTGGTCAAAGCGTCCGTCGCCGTCGGAGTCCTCATGGATCGTGATCGAATCGAGGCCGCGAAACGGCGAGTCGTTGGCGTGGGGAGGCGGCGGTGCGAAGGGTGGGTCGTAGACGTTCCGCCACACGCTGTCGCGACTCAACAGCTTCAAGCCGGCCGGCCATGGATACTGCCGATATTGCACCACCCATAGTCGGCCGCGTTCGTCGAAGGTCAGGTAGAGCGGATTCGCGACCGTCGGCTCCCGCAGCAGCAGGTCCAGTCGCAGGTCGTCCACGACCAGCAGCGACGGCTCCTCCTCGGCCGCGCGCGTCGCCTGCAGCTCGGGCGTTGCCTGCCCGCGGACCATCGAAGGAACCGGCAAGGTGAGGACACTGGTGATTCCCAGCAGCAGGCGGAGGGCAACGATGCGGAACGGCAGGCGGGCGGTGGAGAGGAACTGCATGGGGGGATTCTCGCGGAGGACGCGCGGCGGGCTCGGGTGAAGAGGACCAGACTAACACACCCGCGAGCCCGGTTATAGCCGGACAATGCGGGGAAGCCGTAGTCGCCGGCCCGGCTAGGACTCCGAGCCGTCGAGCAGTGCGGCGAGTCGGCTTTCCAACTCCTCGCGGTCGATGTCCCGGACGAGGAATCGCTTCTGCGCGGCGGTGGGGCCGGAGGCGAGTTCGACCTGCGAACGTCTCAATCGCAGCGACTTGGCCAACTGTGCACGGATCGCTTCGTTCGCCTTGCCTTGCTCGGCCACCTGCGTCACCGACACCTTGAGGGCTCCGTCCTGGACGCCTCGGATCTCGTTCCGCCGCGCGCCCGGCTGCGCCTTCACGGGCAGCAGCAGGCCCTCCTCGCACGACTGGATCTCGAGGCCTTTCACCGCGGGCCGCCTTTCACGACGGGAGGCCTTCGAAGAGGGCCGAGCCGACACGGACCATCGTCGCGCCCTCCTGGATCGCCTCCGGGAAGTCGCCGCTCATGCCCATCGAGAGTTCGGGGAGTCCTTGCGGCGGCGCGACTTCGCGAAGCAGCTGGTCACGCAGCGCGGCCAGTGCGGCGAAGTCGCGACGCGCACGCGACGGTCCGCCCTCCAGGCTGGCCATGCCCATCAAGCCGGTGATCCGCACGCCCGACATGGTCTGGGCCGATTCGAGTGCCGTCCGCACCTCGGCCGGCGTGAACCCGTGTTTGTTGGCATCGCCCGAGATGTTGACCTCCAGCAGGCCCGCAGCGACCTGGCCGGCGGACCGCGCCTGCTGGTCGATCGCTTCCAGAAGCCGCTGGCTGTCGATGGAATGCAGCGTTTCGACGAGCGGCAGGGTGCGCGCGAGCTTGTTGCGCTGCAGGTGGCCGATAAAGTGCCACCGGATCGGCAGGTCGGCCAGCAGCGCGGACTTCTCCCATAACTCCTGCGGGCGGCTCTCGCCCAGGTCGTGACAGCCCGCCTGCACCAGCATGCGCGTATGCTCGGGCGAATGATACTTCGTTACCGCGATCAGGCGAATGCTGGACGGTTCACGCCCCGCCTGCCGCGCGGCGTCGTCGATCTGCCCGCGAACGCGAGCCAGATTGTCCGCCAGGATTCGTTCCGAAGGCATTTCCATGCGCCCGCCTGCTTCCGTGTGACCGCCGAACCGTGCCGGAGAAGATGTTGTCGGCGGCCGCGCGAAGTTGCTGACCGCCCCCATGCCCCAGTTCCTTGCCGGGCACGCGCGTCGATCATCGCGGCGATGGTTGCCACGGACGCCGTGAGTCGATGGTCCCCGGAGGAATTGTTTCGGCGGCGGCCGCGGTACGTCAGGCCTCGATCTCGATCAGCGGCTCCAGTGTGCCTTCCTCGGCCGAGAACCTACCCAGCACGAACTCGGTAATCAGATTGTGGCCAAGGAACGTCCGATTGCCAGGGGGGACCAGGGAACGATAGATGGCCCACTGTTCGTCGCCGATCTGGACCCGGTAAGCCACCGCCTCGTCCTTCGCCAAGATATGCAGCTCCTGCGCAACCGTCAGTTGCCGCCAGGTCCGCGGCTTGCGCGCTCGATCGGGATTCAGGTCGATGAAGAGCGGTGCGTAGAGGGCCGAACCGCTGGCTTGGAGCTGCAGGGTCTGTCCGTCGAACTGGCCTTCGTGCCGTGCCGCCGATCGCCACTCATTCAGTGCCAAGGGCAGGATCCAGCCGAACGGTTTGCGCGACGCGAGCGCCACCTCACTGGTCTCCGCTTCCGGGCGGCAGGCGACGGTCGCCGACCATGGATAGGTGCCGCGGTATTCGATGGCTCCCCGGCGAGGACCGAGAATGACATCGGCGACGAAGGCGAACTGGTCCTCATGCGGCAGGTAGAACTGCCGCTGCAGCCGCCAGCCTTCGGCCAACGGCATCTCCAGCTCCGTGTACTGCCCCTCGTCGTCGGCCTCCCAGCACAGCTGTTCCCAGTCGCCCTCGCTCTGCAGCAGGACGCCATCGACGCGGATCTCCGTGGTGCATTCGCCGCACCAGAGCCGCAAGCCTCGCGCGCCCAGTTCGCTGTGCAGCTTGCGGCCGTGGAAGGTACTGCCAAGATAGATCGAATCGGGAGTCCAGTTGCTGCGGAGAATGGCAATCTCGGCCCATTCGGAGTTTTCGCCGGGCGTCGGCAGCTCATACTGCGTAGACGACTCCTTCTTGCGTCCCGTGGCGATGGCGAACAGTTCCTGGTCGAGTCGGTCGCCGCCGGCCGCCAGAGCCGCGCGCAGCAGCGTATCGATCGACGGCAACTGTTCCGACAGCGGTTCGAGGATCAGGTGGCCATGTCCACGTCGCATCCGCAACGTCTGGCGGACGATCCACTCGAACTGCAACCGCGATTCCTTCGCGATGCGTTCCCCGCCCGCAGCGCGGTCGAGGTACATGACGCGAGTCCAGCAGGCGAGGTAACGCCGCCAGTCGGCCACGCAGTCGGCTCGCAATACGCCTTCGCCGTCGAGCAGTTCGACCAGACTGTCGGCCACCAGGCGTCGACCGAGGTCGGCCAGTGACCGGCAGGCGTCATTCTTGGGAAACTGGTAGGCGAGCGCGAGAGGCAGTTCCCCGCCGAGCAACTGCATGGTGAGGATCTCACGCGAGGAGGCGCCCGCCATCGACGCACAGCTCGCGTCGGCCGCGCGGTCGAAGAGCACTCCGAAAAGGCCGAGCCAGATCTCCTGGCTGACGCGCGGAGCCAGTCTGGGCAGGGCGTGCGCCCAGGCCAGGCATTCGACGGCGAAGATCATCGACGAAGTGCGATGGGCCGCGTCCTCGCACCACTGCTCGATCCGCGCGTTCCAGTCGACGCGCGCGTCCCGCGGACGCGCTTTCCGCTTCAAGCCCGACAGTTCGGCCACCAGCCGTTCCGTGTCGTCGTTGCCATCGTCGGCCGCCGAGGAGGGCAGGGACCACAGCAGCGGATTCTCGTCGGTGCGCGGGATGAGTTGTGAGATGCCCTCCGGCGCCTTGCGTTCGGATAGCTTGGTCGCCCAAGCCTCCCAGGATTCCAGCTGACGAACCTCGGCCAGCCAGCCTTCGAGGGCAGCTCGGTCCACAAACGAAACGCCGCTGCTGCCCGCCAGGTCGAGTCCGTTTTCGGCAGTAGAGTCGGCGGCGGAATCCGCGATCGAATCGGTGGGCGTCTCCATGCTCGATGTCATACAGTGCTTCCTCTCGCTGAGATCTCGTGGCTTTGCTTCCGGGCTGTCCTAATCAATCCGTCGCATGGCTCATCGCATGGTACCGCGCCTCGGCTCGGCAGGCGGGCTTCCCGTGCCCGGCAGGGGCCACGCGGCGACGCTGCCGGATCAGGCAACTCTCCAGGGATGCCCCGGCTCTGCGGGGTGGGATACCCTCCGCGATGTTCGCCGCTCCCGGCCCACGTCGCGCTGAAACTGCACGCTCGCAGGGGGCGTCGCGGATCCTTTCGATCGGCGACGATCCCGTACCGTGACGAAGCCGACGGATGCCGCAAGGCTCCTGCGGCTCATCTGGCTTGTGCATCCTCTCCATCCCTGTTCGTCGTAGTTCGCTACTTTAACAACATTCGGGGCTCGGGCAACCGGGCGCTCGGGGACCGGGCTGCCGATCGGGGGTTCCATTGGTGGGGCGCTGGAAACCGGGTACAGTGGAGGAGACTTGAAAACGCCGAGGCAAAGGAGTCCCCGCATGGCAAGGTTGGGCGAACGGTGGTCGGATGTGCAGGGGGCGAAGCCGATTCTTCGGCGGTGTGCCGGGGTCGTTCTGCTGGCGATACTGGTCGTGGCGAGTCGCGACGCGCGGGGGCAGGAACCGGCGACGAAGCCTGCGATCCAGGCCGCCTCTGAGGCCGCAGTCGAAGCCGCGCCCGAGCCCGCCGCAAAAGAGCCGCCGAAGATGGCTCCGGAACAAGCGGTGGGGGAGGGCAGTCGGCTGGTCCGGCTGTCTCCGACCGAAGAGATCTGGGTGGACGCGAAGCAGAAACGCGTCGTGGTTGGCGGCACCGTCTGCCTCCGCGAGGGCTTCCTCGAAA
>CAZUJM010000188.1:0-11834 GCA_964620405.1 uncultured Pirellulaceae bacterium
CACGCGAGTCGCGGCAAGCCCGCGACACGATGCCGCGTGTGTCGCGGCAGACCCGCTATCTTGCAGCTACTGCGAAACTCCGTCCCGCAACCCTGATCCCGTGGAGACCCAGATGCCGACCCAGGACGTCGTCGTGATCGGTGGAGGTATCGTCGGCCTCGCCACGCTCTTCCGACTGCAGCAGCGTTATCCTCGACTGCGCACCGCCCTGCTCGAAAAGGAGCCGGACGTCGGCCGGCACCAGACCGGACACAACTCGGGCGTCCTCCATTCGGGCATCTACTACAAGCCAGGCTCGCAGAAGGCGATCAACTGCCGCCTGGGAAAGCAGGCGATGGAGGCCTTCTGCCGGGAACACGGCATTGCGTACGAGACCTGCGGCAAGGTGATCGTCGCCACCAGTGAGGACGAACTGCCGCTGCTGGAGCGGATCCACGAGCGGGGACAGCAGAACGGCGTGAACTGCCAGCGGATCGGCCCCGAGCGTCTGCGGGAGCTGGAGCCGCACGCGACAGGGCTGGCGGCCATCCATGTCCCGGAAGCGGGCATCGTCGACTACGGCCAGGTCGTCCGCCAGCTGGCGCACCTCACCCGCGACGCGGGCAGTGAGCTCGTCCTGGGCGCGCGAGTCACGGCCATCGAACCGCACGGTCCCGAACTGGTCGTCCGCTCCACCGCCGGCGAATGGACGACTCGCTATGTCATCAACTGCGCCGGACTGCATTCCGATCGCATTACCCGCCTGGCGGGCCACGAGCCGCAGGCGCGGATCGTGCCTTTCCGCGGCGAGTACTACCTGCTCAAACCGTCCGCCTACCGCCTCTGCCGCACCTTGATCTATCCCGTGCCCGACCCGAACTTCCCCTTCCTCGGCGTGCATTTCACGAAACGCATCAACGGCTCCGTGGAGTGCGGGCCGAACGCGGTGCTGGCCTTCGCCCGCGAAGGCTATCGCAAGACAGACATCAACCTGCGCGACCTGGCCGAGTCGTTGTCCTATGGCGGGTTCCTGCGCCTGGCCGCTCGTTACTGGCGCGTGGGTGCCGCCGAGATGTGGCGCAGCTTCAGCAAGCCGGCGTTCGTTCGCGCGCTGCAAAAGCTCGTACCCGACATCCAGGCCTCCGACCTGCTCGAAGCGCCCGCTGGCGTGCGCGCGCAGGCGGTCGCCCGCGACGGCTCCATGGTCGACGACTTCTCGATCGTCGACGAAGGATCCATCATCCACGTCGGCAACGCCCCCAGCCCGGCCGCCACTTCCTCCCTGCAGATCGGCCAGACCATCGTCGAACGATTCGCCACGCGCCTGTGATGGCAAGCCCGGCGGGATCGACTGCCAAGGTCACGTCTCCGTTCCTCCGTCGCGCGTCATCGCTTTCCGGCGAATCGGGGAAAAAGAAACCTGTCCTATTAATCCGTCCTGCGGAATTCATCTATAATCTGGCCGGCCATCCCCCCCCGCCAACTCCCCGCCGGTCCGCAGCCCATGACCACCTCGACCTCCGCCGCCCTTGTGGCCTCCGCCGCCCTTGTGGATCGTCTGGTAAGCCTGCTGGGCGCCGAACGAGTGCTCGCGAATCGCGCGGACCTGCTGGTCTATGAGTGCGACGGGTATGTGATCGAGAAGAACAGTCCGGACGTCGCCGTCTTTCCAGAGACGACCGAGGAGGTGGCGGCCGTCGTGCGGATCTGCAACGAGGCCTCCGTACCGTTCCTGCCGCGCGGCGCGGGCACGAGCCTCGCGGGCGGCTGCCTGCCGATCGACGGCGGCGTCATGATCGTGCTCACGCGCATGCGCCAGATCCTCGACATCCAGCTGCGCGACCGCTACGCCATCGTGCAGCCGGGCCTGGTGAATGTGAACCTCACGCAGGCCCTCAAAGGCACCGGCTACCACTACGCACCGGATCCTTCCAGCCAGGGCGCGTGCACGATCGGCGGCAACGTCGCCACCAACTCCGGCGGCCCCCACACGCTGAAGTACGGCGTCACCGTGAACCACGTGCTGGGCCTTGAGGGCGTGCTGGCGGGCGGCACCATCTTCCGCTGCGGCGGGCCCTGCGAGGATCCGGTTGGCTACGACCTCGCGGGCACCATCGTGGGCAGCGAGGGCACGCTGGCGATCGTGACCCGCGTCTGGGTGCGGCTCACCCGCGACCCCCAGGGCTACCGCACGATGCTGGGCGTCTTCGACAGCCTCTCGGACGCCACGAACGCGATCAGCGCTATCATCGCCGCGGGCATCATTCCGGCGGCGCTGGAGATGATGGACCAGGGCATCGTCGAAGCGCTCGAAGCGGCCTTCCGATTTGGCTTCCCGCTCGACGCGCAAGCCGTGCTGCTGATCGAAGTCGACGGCTTGGAAGCGGGCCTCGACGAACAACGCGACCGCATCACGCAGATCTGCCGCGACCATCGCGCGCGGGAAGTCCGCCTCGCCGCCTCCGCCGAGGAACGCCTGAAACTCTGGAAATGCCGCAAGCAGGCGTTCGGCGCCATCGGCCGGCTCAGCCCGTCCTACTGCACGCAGGACGGAGTCGTACCGCGCACGAAACTGCCTCAAATCCTCGAATCCATCGTCGCCATCGGCCACAAGTACGACCTGCGCATCGTCAACGTCTTCCACGCCGGCGATGGCAACATGCATCCGATCCTGCTGTTCGACGAGCGGGATGCGGCGCAGGTCCGCCGCGTGCTCGAGGCCAGCGACGAAATCCTGCAGGCCTGCCTCGACTGCGGCGGCAGCGTGACCGGCGAACATGGCATCGGCGTCGAGAAGATCAGCTTCATGAACAAGATGTTCCGCGAGTGCGACCTGCAGGCCATGGCGCGGCTCCGCGCGGCGTTCAATCCGGACAACCGCTTGAGTCCGCGGAAGATGCTGCCGACGGCCGGCGGCTGCGGTGTCGAAGCGATCCATCCGCATCGGCGCGCCGCGTTGTAGCCCTGACACGCCTCCAACTCGCCCCACGACCTTGGCGAAGTGACCCTGGAAACTCACCTGGTGGTACCTGAATCATGGCGGTTGCCCAGTCCGTGATCCTCGATCGTGTCGCTCCCGCGAACTCCGAGCAGCTCGCGGAACTCCTTCGTGACGCCCACGCCGCGCGGCAGCCCGTCTATCCGGTGGGCGGAGGCACCAGCGCGGCCTACGGGCTCGCGCCCACGCAACCGGGGATCGAGCTGGCGACTTCGCAGCTGAACCGCGTGATCGACTATCCGGCGGCCGACATGACGATCACCGTGGAGGCCGGTATCACGATGGAGGCGTTGACGGACGTGCTGGCGGCGAGCCACCAGCGCCTGCCGCTCGACGTGCCCCAGACCGCGCAGGCCACGCTCGGCGGCGTGCTCGCCACCAATTTCAGCGGGCCGCTACGATTCGGACACGGCACCGCGCGCGACTACGTGATCGGCATTCGCGCCTGCGATGGCCGGGGCGAGTCGTTCGCTGGCGGCGGGCGCGTCGTCAAGAACGTCGCCGGCTACGACTTCTGCAAAATGCTCATCGGCTCCTTCGGCACGCTGGGCGTCATCCACGAAGTGACGCTCAAGCTCAAGCCCCAGGCCTTCGGCCAGACGATGCTCGTCGCCACTCCCCGGTCGCTGGAGGAGTGCGAGCGGATCTTCGCGTTGCTGATGACCAGCACGTCGCAGCCCTCGGCCATCGAGTGGGTGAAGGGCCGGGAGTGGGCGGAGCAGGCGAAGGCCTGCCAGTGGCCCGCCGGGTCGACGGAGTGCGGTTGGATCGTGCTGCTGCTGGAGGGCTCCGAGTCCGAGCGTGGCTGGATGGTCGACGACCTGCAGCGGATGTGGAAACAACAGATCGGCCCGCAGGCTGCTCCCGCGGTGCTCGCCGATGGTGACACCCATCGGTCACTCGCCGCTCTGCGCGAATCGCCCGCGGCGGCCGGTGCCGCGGCGGTGCTCAAGCTACAGACGGTCCCCAGCGCGGTGACCCGCATGGCGGCCCTGCTGGACGCCGCGAACCTCGACCTGTCGATCCAGGCCCACGCCGGCAACGGCACGCTGCTGGTCCGCGTCCCGAAGGCTCCGGCCGCCGGCTGGTCGCGCGTCGTGCTGCACGACTGGCAGCCCGCCGCGTTGGCCGCCGGAGGCAGCCTCGTGTTCCTCGCCGCTCCCGGCCCCGGCGAACTCACCGGCCGCGTCCAGTGGGGAGAACCCAGCGGCCCGCTGGCCCTCCTGCAGCGCATCAAGCAGCAGTTCGATCCGCGCAACATCCTCAATCCGCAGCGATTCGTGTTCCCCGACTGATGCCGTCGTGGCGTCTCCGACTCCAGCCGCCGCGCACCCGCCCCGGCGATCCCCTGACGGAACTCCTCCCCGCACCATGAACAACCCACCGAACCATCCCGCGTCCGCTGCAGCCCCCACCCCGTCGCCCGCCCCAGCGTCCGCGACCTCCCCGCTGCCGCTCGCCGGACGCCTCGACGAAAGCCTCTTCCTCGACTGCGTCCACTGCGGCCTCTGCACGTCCGCCTGTCCGACCTACGTGGAACTCGGCAACGAGAACGACAGTCCGCGCGGCCGCATCTATCTGATGCGCGCGGTGCAGGAGGGAAGACTGGAGCTGACGCATTCGGTGCAGCGGCACCTGGAGCTGTGCCTCGACTGCCGCGCCTGCGAGACGGCCTGTCCGTCCGGCGTGCAGTACGGCCGACTGATCGAACCGTTCCGCGTGGCAATGGAGGATGCACGGGAGGGCGACCGCAAGTCCAGCGACTGGTTCCACCGCTACATCCTGTTCGGCCTCTTTCCGCGTCGCGAGCGGCTGCAGGGCGCGTTGCGGCTGGCCCGCTTCGCGCAGCGTACCGGCCTGCACCAACTGTTCCTCGCCAGCGGCCTGACGCGGCTGCTGCCGCCGCGCCTCCGCCAGCTCGTGCACATGTTGCCGCCCCTGGCCGATCCGCAGCCGGCGCTGCCGAACTTCCTGCCCGCCATCGGCCCGCGCCGCGCTCGAGTCGCGTTCTTCCGCGGATGCGTGGGCGATGTCATGTTCGCGCCGACGCAATGGGCCACGCTCCGCGTCCTGCAGGCCAACGGCTGCGACGTCGTCATCCCCGACGGCCAGGGCTGCTGTGGAGCGATCCACTACCATGGCGGCCACGAGGAACCGGCCCGGGAACTGGCCGACCAGAACCTCCAGGCATTGCCCTGGCGCGATGTCGATGCCGTCATCGTCAATGTCGCCGGCTGCGGCTCCATGCTCAAGGACTACGGCCATCACTGGCATGACGGCCAGCAGGCCGATCGAGCCGCGTTCGCCGCCAAGATTCGCGACGTCCACGAATTCCTCCACGAACTGGGCGTGATCGCGCCCACGCACCCGCTTCCCGGACGCGTCACCTACCATGACGCCTGCCACCTCGCGCACGCCCAGAAGATCCGCGAAGCGCCGCGGAAACTGCTGCGTTCCATCCCCGGCCTGGAACTCGTCGAACTCGCCGAAAGCGAACTCTGCTGCGGAGCGGCCGGGACGTACAACCTGACCGAGCCCGAGATGGCGGAACGCCTGGCCCGCCGCAAGCTAAAGAACATCCTCGACACCGGCGCCCGCACGGTCGTCACCGCGAATGCCGGGTGCCTGCTGCAGATCGCCCGCGAAGCGCGAGCCCAGGGCGAGCCCCTGCAGATCGTGCATCCGATGGACCTGCTCGATCGAGCTTACCGGGGCGTCTCCAGCTGAGCGTCTGGCCGGCGAGTGACACTAGCCTGTCACGCCGCCAATCGCGCGCGTCAGCCCGCCTGCGCCGCGGGCAGCCCCCCGGTGGCCGCCTCCATGATCTTCTGTTCCGTCGCCTCCGCACGAGCGAACTCGGCGGTCATGCGTCCTTCGGACAGCACCAGGATGCGGTCCGACACGGCCAGCAGCTCCGGCAGCTCGCTGCTCGTCAGGATGATGGCGATGCCCTCGCGGCACAACTGGTCCATCAGCCGGTACAGTTCGGCCTTCGCTCCGACGTCGACGCCGCGCGTCGGATCGTCCAGCAGCAGGACCTTCGGACGCGTCAGCAGCCAGCGGCCGATGATCGCCTTCTGCTGGTTGCCTCCGCTAAGGCTTGTGATCGCCGACTCCGGGCTGGCCGTCTTCACGCCCAGTCGCTGGATCTCGTTCCGCACCATCGCCAGCTCCCGACCGGACATCACCAGCCCGGCGGGACCGGTCTGGTCGAGCGTGCAGATGCTCATGTTCTCGCGGACCACCATCTGCGCGAAGATGCCGAGTCGCTTGCGATCCTCGGTGACCATCGCGATTCCCGCGCGGCGGGCATCGCCTGGATGCCGGAAATGCACGGGCCGATCGTCCAGCAGCACCTGTCCCTGCGGCGCCTCGCGGCTCGCTCCAAACAGACACTCCAGCAGCTCCGTGCGACCCGCGCCCATCAGCCCCGCGATGCCCAGGATCTCGCCCCGGCGCAGCTGGAACGAAATGTCCTTCAAACGCCACGCGCGCGCGTGCCCCGGCCAGGGCAGCGACAGGTCGCGCACCTGCAGGATCACGTCGCCCGTCTCCCGAGCCTCCTTCGTGTGCGAATCCTCGATCTCCCGCCCCACCATCAGGTGCGTGATCTCCCGCGGATTCGTTGTCCCCGCGTCCAGCGTCCGCACATGCTGGCCATCGCGGAGCACCGTGATGCGATTGGCCAGCCGGAACACCTCGTCCATCTTGTGCGAGATGTACAGGATCGTGACACCTCGCTGGCGCAGCCGTTCGATCACGCGGTACAACCGCTCCACCTCGTTTTCCGTCAGCGCGCTGGTCGGCTCGTCCATGATCAGGATGTTCGTCTTCAGCGACAGCGCCTTGGCGATCTCGAGCAACTGCTGGTCGCCAACTCGAAGCGACCCAGCGAGCGCCTGCGGGTCGATCGCGCACTCCAATTGGTCCAGCAGCAGCCGCGTCTCGGCGTTCATCCGCTTCTCATCCAGCAGCCCCAGCGGCGTCCGCAGTTCGCGGCCCAGAAACACGTTGGCCGACGCCGGCAGCTGCTCCACCAGGTTCAGCTCCTGGTGGATGATGCTGATGCCCTGCGCCTCGGCGCCGCGCGTGCCGCGGAAATGGACGGGCTGGCCATGGACCAGGATCGCGCCCTCGTAGTCGGTGATCACCCCCGACAGAATCTTCATCAGGGTGCTTTTGCCGGCCCCGTTCTCGCCGCAGATGGCGTGCAGCTCGCCCGCGTGGATATCCAGCGAAACGTCCATCAGCGCGACGACGCCCGGGTAACGCTTCGTCACCCGCTGGATCGAAATGATCGGGACAGCCGAGCTGTTCATCGTATGCCTCGCAGAAAACCCGAATCCGCACGCCACGCTTGGCGCGCTCCTGTCCGCTCAGGCCACCCGCCGTCGACCGCGGGAGATTTCCAGCATCTTGACCGCCACCAGCAGGGCCATCACCACCAGTCCCGCCGGCAGCCCGATGCTCACTCCATAGTCCTGGTGGGTCAGCACGAATGCGACCAGACCGACAAGGCCCGCCAGGATGGGAATGGTGGCCCAACCCAGCATGCCAGGGAAGAACTCCTTGCGGTTCCCCCGCGTCTGCCGCCGCATCTCGTTGAAGGCCACGGCCAGCACGACCAGGAAACCAACAATCATGCCCTGGTAGTCGTCCGAACCGGCCCGCACGATCTTGGCGACCGAGTCGATGACGACGCGCAGGAAGAGGACGCCCAGCATCACGCCGGGAATCAGACCCACGCCGCCCTGCAGGCTGCAGCCACCCACCACGGCCGCGGCGATCGCGTTCAGCTCATACCCAACGGCCAGTGTGGATGGATTCGCGGATCCGACCTTCGCCGTGTACAGCACGCCGGCGATGGAGGCCGTGACCGCCCCGATGGTGTACGAAAGCCACTTGAGCCGTTCGGTGTGGATGCCGCTGAGCCGCGCGGCTTCGTCGTTGCCGCCCATCGCGTACAGGTGCCGTCCCACCACGGTGCGTCCCATCACGAACCAGCAGATGACGCCCAGCACCAGGAAGATCACCAACGCCACATGCCATTCGCCCAGCACGGCGAAACGCACGTCATCCGCGGGCAGTTTCGTAACCTGGTTGCCCAGCTCGAAGGTGACCGCCTGGTTGAGGATCTTCGCCAGGCTTCGCAGGCCCACGAGGCTGGCCAGCGTGGCCACGAAAGGAGGCAGCCGAACCACGGTGATCAGCCACGTGTGCAGCGTGCCGACCAGCAAGCCGACGACGAGCGCCGCCGCCAACGCCAGCACCACGGCCAGCATGCCGACGTCGGTCGTGTCCGGCTGGCCGCTGTCGCCCATCGGCGCGAGCATCATCATCACCAGCGCGCACACCGATCCGGAGAAGACGATCACCGAACCGCTCGAGAGGTCGATGCCCCCCGAGATGATCACGATCGCCGCCCCCAGGGAGAAGATCCCCAGCAGCGCCGTCTGGTGCAGGATGTCGATGATGTTCCGCTGGGGTTCCTGCAGGTAGTCCTGGTTGAACAGCAGCGTCACCCCGATGACCGCCAGGATGGCGAACACCAGTCCCAATTCGTTGCGATACCGCCGGGCTAACCCGGCCGCAGCCCCTTGCATGCCGCCCTCATTCTTCATCAGGAACCCGTGAGATTGCGTTCTTTCATCCAGTTCCGGAAGTCGGAATACTTGAAGAACTTCGTCTCGGGGTTGAACATCTCGGGCTTGAGGGGCGAGCCTTCATCAGGCACCACGACGCGCAGTTCCGTCGTATACACATCGGACGCGGCGCTGCTGAACGACTTGCTGGTGGCATCGTACCCCGGAAACAGGGACTGGATGGCAGCGTGGTCGTCCTCGATCAGGGCCTTCATCAGCTGCGTGCCCAGGTAACCCATCTGGTAGGGATTCTGCACGACCATCGCGTCGATCTTGCCCGCCGCCATGTCTTCCAGCGCCGCCGGAGCCGCGTCGAAGACGACCACCGTCATCTTGTCGCGGAGGTTGCGTTGGTCGACAACGCGAGCGATCGCGTGCGCGTTGTAAGCCCAGATTCCGACCAGCGTGTCGATGTCGGCATGGTTGTTGAGCGCCGCCTTGACGTTTTCCTGGGCCTGGTTCTCATCGCCGTTGTCGGCCAGGCTGTCCTTCGACTCAAACCCCTCGCCGGCCCCCTTGGCGAAACCGCCAATCCGCTCGATCGCGTTGGCGACCGTCTTCAAGCCCACGAACGTCGCGTACTTGCCGCCCTGGGGCCGCACGCCCTTGGCCGCCTTGCCCAGCTCCTCGCCACCCACCAGGTTGTTCGTGCCCAGGTAGGCAAAACGCGTGGCCTTGTCGTCCATGTCGGAGTCGATGGTCACGACATGCACGCCCTTGGCCCGCAGCGCCTTCATCGCATCCGCGATGCCGCGATTCTTGGCATCCACCGACGAAATGGCCACGGCTCCGATGTCCGACTGCGTGGCGTACTGGTTCAGTTTGTTGATCTGGGCTTCCTCCGAGAAGTCGCCCTTGTCGAGGAACGCGGCCAAGTTCGCGTCGGACAGCTTCAATTCGCGAGCTGCCGCATCCATGCCGTTTCGCATCGCGTCCCAGAACGGATCGTCGCCGTTGGTCAACAGGATGATGCGTTTGACGCCCACCGGCTTGTCGGCGGTAGCCGCCGCGCCGGACGACTCTCCCTGCGGAGCACGCCGGCAGCCGCTGGCAGCCAGCACCGCCACCAAGGCTAGAACGCATCCGGAAACGAATCGCTTGCTGAAGCCGCCTGACATCCGCCTTCCCCCTTAGTTCACCGCCGGAGACAAAAGCCAGATTTTAAGGACGCCGCACGCCCCGAACAAGAGCGTGCCCGAGCCGCGTCTCGTTTGCTGAACACCGCTCAACTCCCCTCGCGATTCAACCGATGCACTAGGTAACACCCGTCTACTTTCGCATCGGCTCCCTGGCCAGACCGCCGACGCGCCTGCCTTGCCCATCCCTTCCCTCCACTGGCCCGCACTTCTCCCCCATCTCCCCCCTGTCCGAATCCATGACGCAATCCTCGCATTCCCCCAACCATCTTCGTCGCCCTCCCGCGCACCCACCGACCGATCCGTCGCGACTGCTCGGCAACTGGCAGTTGCAGCAGCAGATCGGCCAGGGCGCCTACACGCAGGTCTACGCCGCGAGGCCTCTGGGATGTCCGCCCAGCCGACCGGCCGACTACGCCATCAAGCTGCTGAGCCCCCCGTACGCCCAGGATCCCGTCGCGCGGCAACTGCTGCGTCGCGAAGCCGAAGTCGGCCGCACGACATCGCACCCGCATCTGGTGCCGATTCTGGAAACCCACCTCGACGCCGCCCAGCCCCATCTGGTCATGCCGCGACTGCAGGGAGCCAGCGTGCAGCAGGCGTTGGACGGTGTCGGAGTCCTTGTGTTGTCCCAAGCACTCTGGCTGACGCGCCAGGTCGCGCAGGCCCTGCAGCACCTCCACCAGCAAGGCTGGGTCCATGGCGACGTGAAGCCGGCGAACATCGTCGTCTCCCGCCAGGGACATGCCACGCTGATCGACCTCGGCTCCAGCCTGCGCCTCGCTGAAACCTCGGGCGGCACCGCGCGAGCGCTGGCCGGATCGCTTGCCTACCTCGCGCCGGAACAACTGAATTCCCAAGCACCCGTCTCCAGTGCCAGCGACGTCTACAGCCTGGGAGTCACCCTGTTCCAGATGCTCTCCGGCACGCTACCCTTCCCGGAACCGTCTCCGTCGCGGCTGGTCCAGGCGCATCGCGAGGACCGCGTTCCGAACCTGGCTGCGCTACGGCCCGAGATACCAGAGGAGGTGGCTGAGTTTGTCCACCGGATGATGGACAAGGTCGCCACGCGACGTCCGTCGACCGAGCAAACGCTCATCGACGGACTGGCCGAACTGGAGATTGAAACGCTGCAGTCGCGTTTCCGCGACGACTGGGCCGCTTGACCTGGGCCGCTTGACCTGGGCATTGGCCGGCACTCGCCGTCGCGCCGTTTCGTCGCGGCGACGGTTCGCCGCGACGATCACTCGTCGTCCGATTCGTCCAACAGGTACCTGAGCCGTCGCGCGAACGCGGGAATGGCGGCGGCGATCGCCTGCTCCACGCGATCCACCAAGGTGAACTGCAAGCTCGCGCGCACGGCGGCGGGAATCTCCTCCAAGTCGCATTCGTTGGCGCGCGGCAGGATGATCTGCTTGACCCCCGCGCGATGCGCGGCCAGCACCTTCTCCTTGATCCCGCCGACGGCCAGCACCAGGCCGGTGAGCGTGATCTCGCCCGTCATGGCCGTGTCGCGTCGCGCGGGCTGGTGGCTGTAGAGCGACGCCAGGGCAGTGGCGACGGCGATGCCCGTGGACGGACCATCCTTGGGCGTCGCGCCCGCAGGCACATGGATGTGGACTCCGCAAGCCAGCGCCTGTTTCTCCAGGTCCAGCTCGGCCCATTTCGAGCGTACGCAGTTCTGGGCCGTCCGCGCTGACTCCTTCATCACCTCCCCCAACTGCCCGGTGAGGGTCAGGCCCTGCGTCTCCGGCAGCAACACCGCTTCCACATACAGCACTTCGCCGCCCACCATGGACCGCGCCAGGCCCGCCACAACGCCCGGCCCCAGCTGCTTACGCACCGATTCCTGCGTCGAGTAGCGCGGCGGTCCGAGCAGCCCGTCTAGGTCGCGGGCATCAACCTCCGTCGATTCGGTCCGCCCGCGCGCGTACTGGGTGGCCACCTTGCGACACACCGTGCTGATCACGCGCGTCAGTTCGCGCACTCCCGACTCCCGCGTGTACGCTCCCACCAGCCGCCGCAGCGCCTCGTCCGTCACCCGCAACTGCCCCGCGCGCAGGCCCGTATCCACCACCT
>CAZUJM010000189.1:0-5939 GCA_964620405.1 uncultured Pirellulaceae bacterium
GAGGCCACTTGGAACAGCACGACGAAAGTGTTCCAACTGCTGAGTGCTGCCTACGCGACCAGCTTCAACACGCCGATCACTACGCCCTCGGGCGGCGTAGGGACGGAGATCCGGCTCTTCGCGGGCAGCGTCGCGGACGGCGAGAGAATCGCCTGTTTGCGAAGACGCCATGACCTCCCCAGGCCCTTACGGAAGGGGCTCTCGGCCACCCTGAACCGGAGACCGGCGTAAAACGACACTGCCCGCCGGCGGCGGGCAGCACAAGTGCTTGACTGGAGCAAGCTTAGAAAGAGTGGGCGCAAGAAGAGTCGAACTTCTGACCTCGTCGTTATCAGCGACGCGCTCTAACCAACTGAGCTATGCGCCCGAGAGCGTCCCATTCTACGGCGAAACCGCCGCCTGTCAAAGGGTCCTCTCGTGTCCGGATCGCACCGCAGTGGACCTGCCTTGCCCCCGGACCTCCTCCGCCATCGACCCGCCGCGCATCGAGACTTGAACGGGCCGTGCCAGGGTGGGCATCTAGCCGTCAATCCGGTTCTGACGATTGGCTGATGGCGGTCCGCTTCCACGTCCGAACATTATCCGAGAGCCGTCAAGGAAGACCTCGGCCGCGCCGTCGCCGTTCGCTGGCTTCACCAAGCCCCGCGACCCGCGCAAGCCGTCATCGCCAGAATCCTTGGAGAGGATTTCGTCCATGAATCGTCGCAGCAAACTGGTTCGTTGGGGATGGACGCTTTCACTGCTCAGCTTTCAGAGCTTGGTGGCCGCCGAGCCAACGGCCAAGCAGGCGCTGAGCCTCCAGCCCATGCAGCAGGACGTCGAGTACGATACGCCGTCCGAAGCGCAGATCGAACAGTGCCAGATCCGCCCCGAAAAGGACGGCGAACGCCGGGCCTGGGTCGTCTCCAGCCCCGACGGATCCCTCCTCCGCCGCTTCGCCGACACCAATGGCGACAACAAGATCGACCAGTGGTGCTACTACCGCGGCGGCGTGGAAGTCTATCGCGACATCGACGCCAACTTCAACGAGAAGGCCGACCAGTACCGCTGGTTCAACACGGGCGGCATGCGCTGGGGCCTCGACAAGGACGAGGATGGCCGCATCGACGACTGGAAATGGATCTCGCCCGAAGAGACCACGGCCGAACTGGTGCGGGCCGTTCGCGACCAGGATGCCCAGCGGTTTACCGCGCTGCTGGTCTCCGCCGAGGAACTGCAAGGATTGGGCCTCCCCGAAAACACCACGCAGCAGATCCGCCAGCAGGTGCAAGCTGCCTCCGAAGGCTTCGCCGCCTATGCCAAGGAACAGACCGCCGTTCGCTCCGGCACCCGCTGGGTCGACTTCAGCGCGCCCACGCCCGGCGTCGTGGCCTCGGCCAATGCTGCTAGCGATGGCATCGTCGTCTACGAGAACGTCATCGCCATGACCGAGACCGACGGCAAGCACGATGAGCTGCAGGCCGGCACGCTGGTTTCCGTGGGCCAGCGCTGGCGTCTCATCGGCCTGCCCTCCGCCACCAGTGCGGGCTTCTTCTTCCGTGTCGCCGATCCCCGCCCCACCGCGGTCGCGGGCAGCGAAGGCGAAGGCGTTGATCCGAAGGTCCAGGAACTGGTCCAGCAGCTGGAGACGCTCGACCAGCAGCTGGCCAAGGACCCCAATCCGGCCGGCAACGCGGGCATCTACCAGAAACGCGTGGACATCCTGCGGCAGATGATCGCTCTGTCCAAGGAGCAGGACCGCGATATGTGGGTCACCCAACTGGTCGACGCCGTCATCGCGTCGGCCCAGACCCCGGAAGGCACCACCGATGTGGGAGCCCTCGAAAAGCTGGTGCAGGAGCTGGAAGCGGATAAGGTGGGCAAGGAAGCGGCCGGCCAAGCCAAGTTCGCGTACCTGACCGCCGCCTACTCCGACAGCCTCCAGAAGCCGAACGCTAACCTGGCCAAGATCCAGGACAAGTGGATCGAGGACCTGAAGGCATTCGTGGCCGCCTATCCGGGCACACGGCCCGCTTCGGAGGCCATGCTGCAGCTGGCCATCTCGGAGGAGTTCGCCGGCGGTGAGGACGAGGCCATCCGCTGGTACACCGAGATCGTACGCGACTTCCCGGGCACCGACATGGCCGAGAAGGGCGCCGGCGCCATCCGTCGCCTCAAGAGCGTCGGGCAGCCGCTAGAACTCCGCGGCAAAAACCTGGCCGGCAAAGCGTTCGACATTTCCGAACTTCGCGGCAACGTGGTGCTTGTACACTACTGGGCAACTTGGTGCGAACCGTGCAAGCAGGACATGCAGCAGCTGAAGAAGCTGCTGGCGCAGTACGGCCGCAGCCGCTTCGCTGTCGTCGGCGTCAACCTCGATGACCAGCCCCGCGCCGCGCTGGAAGTGCTCCAGAAAGAGAAGATGGGCTGGGCCCAGCTTCACGAGACGGGCGGCCTGGAAAGCGGGCTCGCCAAGCAGATGGGCGTCTTCACGCTGCCTGTCATGCTGCTGGTCGACGAGAAGGGTAACGTCGTCAACCGAGCCGTCACGATCGCCGAACTGGAGACCGAGCTCCAGAAGCGTCTGAAGACGTCGCGTAAGTAACGCAACGGCCGGCGAGCTTCCCGCTCGGGCCTCTGGAGGGCCCAGCGGGCTTCGCACGCGACCCCAGGCCGCGCAGTGCTCTGTCACGCAGTGCTCTGCCTCGCAGTGCTCCAATGCGAGGATCGGAACCAGCCCGCCCCTCGGGCGAGCGTCCGGTCGTCAGGAACTACCAGTTCCAGTGCTTGTTCCGTCGCTGACGGATCCCACCGCAGTTCGCGGTGGCGGTCGATTTCTTGCGGCTACGGCGACGCGGGTCGGCGACCCGGCGACCTCGGCTGGCATCGCGGCGAACGTTGGAATCTTCGGCTCCCTCGACGAGGAGCTCATCGTAGCTGCTGAAATCGATCCGGGACATTGGCAACACCTGGCGGCTCGTAGCGAGCGTTGAACGGGTCGAAACTCGGGACGGGCACAACCGCCCATCCGACGCACCTTCCCTAAGCAACCAGCGCGCCGCGCCAAAAAAATTCTCCGGCACGCCGCATTCGCTGTTCAATTCCACAAACACCAGCGCGCCATTCCCGCGAAAAAGCACGCAATAGCCCATATATCGCAAGCCACCCATCCACACACATAAAGCGACCAGCCGAGCGATTCGGCGGGCACTTTCCCTGTTTTAGTGAGAAGCTGCGGTCGTCTGTCATAACTCGTTTCTAAAGAATGAGTTACAGACCATTCCCCGGGCATACCCCATCTTGATCGCCGCCGCCGTCCGGCGGGCACAATCGGCGATCCTGTTGACCCGCAAGCACTTAGAGTGGCTGTCATCAAAACAGGGAGTCTCTCACCAAAAATGTGAAATGGCGTCCGGCCGGGACGCTCGGTATGATCCCCCGCCCGTGCCGCCACCGGACGTTCCAAGAGGCACCGCCCCGGTCGCTCGGGCTCCCCGGTCTTCCCGCCTTGGCTCCCTTCAGCCAGGCCTTGGCCGGGGTGCGTATGAGCAGGTTGGCTGGGCCTGCTTCCCCAGCGATTCGCCCCAGGAGACGGAACTCATGCCCCCGGCAAACGATCTGACCATGGTCTGGCTGACGGTGCTGCTCTTTGTCCTGGGCATGGGCGGCTTGGTGGCCTGCCGCGTGGGTGAGCGGAGCCTGCGGCCTTGGTTGCAGCGGTGCTCCCGATGGCTGTTCTTCATCTCGCTGCTCTCCGTCGCGGCCGTAACCGTCGTGCTGATCGCAGCCCAGCATGGCCACTGGGCCTTGGCGGGCACCACCATGATGGCCATGATCGTGGGCGGCACACTCGACTGCGGAGCCTGGCAGGAGCGTCGGTCAATCTAGCTGCCATCGTTGCTGGCAGTCGCGACAGGCGTCTTTGCATCCAGCGTGGCAACACGCACGGCCCACTCCAGTTCAGGGCAGCTCTGCGGCTGCCTGCGGCCCGGCGTTCTCCACGCCGCAAGCCTGTCTTCGAGGGGATTCCACGTTGCAGGTGGGAATTCCGGCAAACCCCTCCGAACCGGAAAAAAACGCTTTTTTCCGACGACCCAGATAACCGAAGACTTAGGCTAGTCAAAAATCTCGGACTCCACGAAGCCGCGTGGCAGCGGTTGGTGCTCGGTTTCGAGCCTGCCAGCCATCTGCCACGAACGGCTTCCGTCCAAAACGCCATCCGCGATCCGAGAGCGTGGCGAATTCAAAGGGGGGTGCAGAAATGAAGTGCATGGTACGAGCCTGGCTCGCCGTCACGCTCGCCGTGGTCTTCTCGACCACGGTCAGCGCCAACGACGAGACCATTGGCAAGCAGATCGTGGAACGACTGCAGCAGCAGCGCCAGACGGCGAAGCTGGATGGTTTCAATGTGGGAGTAAAGGTCGACGGGGGCACCGTGACCATGTCGGGGAACGTGACTCAGCCAGAGCACGCGGCCGCCGCCTTGGACATCGCTCGTCGCGTGCCTGGAGTGAAGCTGGTGGTCAACGACCTCCGCGTCCAGCAGGCCGCGGCCACGCCCGCTCCGGTCCCGGCTCCCGCGCCGCAGCCGACCGTCCAGCCCCAGGGCCCGACGGCTGAGCAGCTGGCCGCCTACCAGCAGCAGCTGATGGCCGCCCAAGCGGCCCAGGCCTCGCAGGTCGCTCCCAGTGCCTTCGAGGCGTCGGTGGGCGGCAACGCCCAGCCGCCGATGCCCGCCGCTGCTCCGGCCGCCATGAACGCTCCGCGTCCTGGCCAGGGCCGTCAACCGGTCGCCTTCGCCCGCTCCCAGATCGGGCAGGCTCAGCGAGCCTCCTACGACACGGCCCCCGAATACGGAGTGGTCGGCGGGTCGGAGGGCGTCGTGACCTACGGTGGCGGTTCCGGCGAACCGGTCCCCATGGCCACCAGTGCGATGGGTGCTGGCGGAGCGCAGAGCTACGACAATCCCCAAATGCCGGGCTACGCGTGGCCGAGCTACGCGGCTTACCCGAACTACGCCGCCGTGTCCTACCCGCACCAGTACTCGCCCACCGCGTGGCCGTACATCGGTCCGTTCTACCCCTATCCGCAGGTCCCGCTGGGATGGCGGAAGGTCACCCTGGAATGGGATGACGGCTGGTGGTTCCTGGACTTCAAGTGCAAGTAGTCCCGCACACGGAGGAGGAAAGCAAGCGGGGCGAGCGTACTATCCAGCGCCGCTCCGCAAGTCGACTCATTCCACGAAAAACGGTCCCGCTCTGACCACCGCGCCGATGGAGGGCCGGGGCAGGACTGACAAGGCCTTCCCGCGATTGCCGTTAATCGCAGGAAGGCCTTTTTCGTTGCGCTCCGCCTGGCAGAAACCTCCCCGCAGTCCTTGCTGAATAGAAGCACCACGGCCGTTTCGAATGCCGGGGGGATTGAACCACGAAGGACGCGAAGGAGGCACGAAGGGCCACGGAGCTGCTCGGCGAAACTCGGTGCCCTGGGCCGCCGCCTGGACATCCGCCGAACCCACACCCGGAAAACTCCGATGCCTCCGTGGTGAACCACTCCCCCCGTCACGGCCAGATTTTTCGTCAGGACGCAAAAAACCCGCAAGTCTCATCCAGATTAACGCGATAACTACTTCTGCAAACTGGTGCGTACGCACACGACAAGGCCCATCGCAGTACGCGAAACGATTCAAGGCCGTGAAAGTTCGAACCTGGGGTTAGATCCATGACCATCAAGTCACTGAAAACGCTGGCGACCGGCATGCTTCTGGCGAGCTCGTTGATCGGCGGCGGATGCACTCACTACGGACCAACGTTCGGCGTGCTGGGCGTGCCCATCCCCGTCACTCCGTACCTCCAGGACGAGCAGGAGGATGAGTTCTGGGAGCACGAGCGGTATGACCGCGTGCCGATCCTCGGCCCCATCACGGCCGGCGGCCCCGTGCAGGCCCTGGACCCGCCGAG
>CAZUJM010000189.1:5949-11821 GCA_964620405.1 uncultured Pirellulaceae bacterium
TCATGCGGACACTGGAACGCAGCCATCCGGTCGAAGGCGGCTTCCCGTTCCTGCACGAAGTCCAGATCAACAACGTGCGGATCCGCAAGGAACTGATCGCCGACTACGTCGATCCGCCGCGTTTCTACCCGATGGTGGGCCCCGCCCAACTGCACCATGCCCACTACAAGTGCACGGTGTATTTCACCGAGGTGAAGCGAGTTGGCTGGCCCGTGCCGCACACCCTGACGGACGAAGATTCGCAGGAAGTGATCTACATCGACCATAACCACCTGCACATGGTGGGCAACGTCGACACCGGCGTCGGCTCGAACTACTAAGTCGAGGCGAGGCGAAGGCGAGCCAACGGCGGCGGCAGCCATGCCGACCGTTCAGCACGCCAGCAGAATAGCGTCCTCGGACGCAAACCAGGGGGGAACGACCCGCCGGACCACACGCCGGCGGGTCTTCTTTTTTTCCCTACCGCTCCAAGCCCACCCATCGCTCGGCCAGGAACTCGGCCCGACGGTGGCGCCACCGAAGCCGTTCACGGTCCGGCCGCCCTCCGGGTCGCGGACTGAGTCCTCCGGGGGCCCTACTGCGATTGACAACCCCAGCGCGAAGCGTACATTTAACGATCTTGATCCGGGGACGTAGCTCAATTGGGAGAGCACCGGCTTTGCAAGCCGGGGGTTAGGGGTTCGATCCCCCTCGTCTCCACTTCGCTCGGGTCGCCAAGCACAACTCGGCGCGTATCCGACTCATTCGGGGTCTTCTCCCGAAGGTCGACTCGGCAAGCTCCACCAAGTCTTCGCCCGGTGGATCGGCGGAGACCACTCCGCAGCGACATCTCAGTTCCGGCGGCGGCGGAACCTTGCCATCAGCCACAGCAGCGGCACCGCCGCGCTGGTCGACGGTTCCGGCACCGACAGCTGCGGCCACTCACCGCCGTTGTACCCCGCTTCGATCGGCAGATAGAGCTGCATCGTGGGCGCTGCATCGGTCGTGTAGCCATAGAGGTTGGTCATCTGCCCCGGCTGCAGCGTGCTCAGCCAGCCGAAGTCCGATTCCGGCGTCGACGCCTCCAGATACATGTCCAGGGGAACGAGCTGCGCGATGCTCGGATCGGTCGCCACCCGCGGTTCCTGCACTCCCAGGTGGGCCGGCCCCTCGGGCAAGAACGGATCATCGCTGGGCGGACCGAAGTCGTTCGTGGCCGAGACCACGCCCTCGCGATCCGCCAGCAGCAGGTTCCACTGACCGTAGGATGTCACTTGCGAGAAACGCGCATCCCCCAGGCCCCAGGTGTATTGGGAGACCGGCTCCGACGAGGGCTGGAAGCGATCCTGGTAGAGGAACAGGTAGCGGGCCGTCGTATCCAGAGCCGGCGATCCGGGGCCGACGATCACGGCGGAGTCGAATCCGGCGTGGCCCGTGCCGAACACATCGCCCGCAGTCGACGCGCCGGTCAACCGATCGAACACGGCGTAGTTCCCCGTCGCCTCCACCGTGTGCTCGGTATCCGACGAACGCGTGAACCCCGCAAACGAAGAAAGCAGCCCCGCCTGGGTAACTCCCGCGCAGCACAACCACGGAGCCACCACCAAGCAACCGATACGCGCCAGCTCTCGACACCAACTCATCCCAGCACCTCCGCGGATTCGCACACTCGATGAACGTGGCCGTCTCGCCTTCCCGAAAAAGCCGCGGCCGACACGGGCTCTCGGTTCCGCGCTGGAACCGAATCGCCTGACTCGCATCATAGTCATCCGCGGCGTCCATCGGTAAGGACGCCGAACGATTTGCCGAAGCACGCACCTCAAACGTCCTTCGTTTCCGCCTCGATACCCGTTCGCGCGCAAGCCATGTTGCGGGCGGTGAACACAGGACAACCGATGGCCGCGTCATCGCCAAGGCCGTTGATGGCCGGGTAACGGGCGGCAGCAGAGCCGGAAAACGGCACAGGCGTGAACGGCCTCAGCGACCCGTCCCCGGAAGTGGACGGCCGAACCGTGGACGGAGATCACGCGTGCGGATGGCGCGCGCGGACTTTACGCAGAAGGCATCGTCCGTTTCGGCGGTCCTTCTCGGAACGGCGCGGCGCGCCACGATCACCCGTGCGCGGCCGCATCTTTGAAACCTGCCGATGCGGCTTATGGAACGCACGAACGGCCCACGTCTCAGGGCAGCAGCACCTCGAACAGCGACTTGAGTCGCGTTGCGCCCGCCGAGGTCAGATGGTGCTGGTCGCGATAGAGCGCCTGTCCGTCGTGTTCGACGCGCCACAGGCCGTCCGGTGTCACGAAGGCACTCGCCGGGTCCACCACGACCACGCGTGGGTCGGAGGCCAGGTCGTCGAGGATCCGGTCGACTGGCTGGTTCGCTGCGCGGTGTTTATCCAGCGACACGCCGACAGTCGCCGTGTCCCGGCCGTGCATCACCGCACGCGCCAGCATCACCGGCACGCTGTGCTCCTGCGCCGCCACGTCCTTCACCAGCACCACGCGCACGCCGCCTTCGACCAGCTGCGACACGGTCTTTCGCAGGCTCGCCTCGAACAACGGATTGTGGCAATCGTTCGTCCAGTGAGCTGCCATGATCACGAGCGGAACTCGGTGGTCCAGCGCATAGCGAACCGCCGCCTTGCTGAGGGCCCGCGGGTTCTCGGACAGGAACGGACTGGCCTTCGGGTCGAAGTCCACCAGCGGCGGCGTCGCCGAATGGGTCAGCTGCACGCCCCGCACGCCCGCCTCCTGGCACAACTGGTGGACCATGGGCACCAGCGCGAGCGCATGGCTGTCGCCCCACACCATGCACCGCAGCGGACCTTCCTTCGCTCCGATCTCCGGCAAGCGGTCCTCCACGATCGACGCCAGGTCGACATGGTGGTTGAACTCGATCTTCACGCGCGCCGCCAGGAAACGATGCACGTCGGCCGGATAGCGATTCGGGAACCCGCCCGAGTACCAGGCGCTGGCTCCAAACACCAGAATGACCAGCAGCGAGGCCGCCACCGTGCCCACCAGCGGGCCCGTCCGGCGGAAGACGAGCTTCCGGCGAATCGGTTCCTCGACCAGATAGTAGATCGCCAGCGCCGCGGCGAACGAAGCCGCGATCAGCGTCACTCCCGTCGACCAGCGGAACGGCTCCCAGTTCCAATACTTGTAGAAGACCATGATCGGCCAGTGGACCAGATAGAGCGGATAGGAGACCAGTCCCACGAAGACGAACGCGCGACTCGCCAGTAGCTTGCCGGACCACGTGAGCGTCTCACCGCGGTTGAACCAGATGAAGCCCGCGGCGCCCAGGCATGGGCCCAACGCATAGGTCCCCGGAAACGGCAGTTCCTCGTGATAGTAGACGCCGCACGCCACGATCAGCGCCAGCGACAGGGCTCCGAGCGTTTCGCGCACCAGCGGCGCGTGCCACCAAGCCTTCGGCCGGCCTTTCTCCCAGATCGCCTCCAACGCCGCCTTCGCAGCCGCCCGTCGCGCCGCCACCGCCAGCACCACGCCGATCAGCAATTCCCATGCGCGCGTCGGCAGCAGGAAGTAGGACGAAGCGACATAGCGAGGCGTGGCCCATGCCGAGAACGCCAGCGAGGCCAGCAATCCCGCGCCCAATGCCGCGGTCATCCAAGAGCGTCGCCAGCGCGCCATGCAGGCCATCGCCACCGGGAACGCCAGATAGAACTGCTCCTCGACCGCCAGCGACCAAGTGTGCAGCAGCGGCAACTGTTCGGCCGCGGGCGCAAAGTAGTCGGAGGTCCTCCAGTGATAGACGTTGCCCAGCATCAGTGGCTGGGCGGCCAGCGCGCCGCCCAGGCGTGCGAAGTCGTCCGGCAGCAGCAGGTACCAAGCCGCCGCTGCGGTGGCCACCATTGTCACGACCAGGGCCGGCGCGATCCGGCGCACGCGACGCTCGAAGAACGTTCGCAACCGAAATCGACCCGTCTCCATCTGTCCAAGGATGATCGAACAGATCAGGTAACCGGAGATCACGAAGAAGACATCGACGCCCGTGAAGCCGCCCTTCAGGCCGAGGCCCGCGTGGAACCAGAGCACCATCATCACGGCGACCGCCCGCAAACCGTCGATCTCGGGCCGGTAGCCGAAATGGCCCGCCTCGCGGGGACGCGCGCGTTGCTGCTTCGCATCGCCCCGTCCCGCATCGCTCTGCGACTTGCCGCCCACGGTACTCCCCACCGCGAAATCCAGTTCCTCCAGCGCCTGCATCACGTCGTTACTCAACATCTTGGTCGTCCTCTCAGGCCTTGTGGCGAGTTGACCAAGTTTGCGTGCGCGATTAATGGACGGCGGTGTAAACGAATTGACCGGGTAAAAAAGAAACGGGCCCCTGCCTCGCTCTCGCCGTGACCGACGTGGCGAAAAAGAGACGTGCCCCGGTCTCCATCCAACTACGACAGGATCTCGCGCACCACCCGCGATGGCTCCACGCCGGTCAACCGCATGTCGAGGCCCTGGACGCGGACGGACAGGCGGTCCGCATCCAGTCCCAGCAAGTGCAGGATGGTGGCGTGCAGGTCGCGAACATGCACCGGGTTTTCCACGGCGTGGTAACCCAGTTCATCCGTGGCCCCGTAGGTCGTGCCGCGTTTCACGCCGCCCCCGGCGAGCCACATGCTGAAGCCGTGCGGGTGGTGGTCGCGACCGTACGTCGCGCCGGACACCTGCGCCACCGGAGTGCGGCCGAACTCGCCGCCCCAGACCACCAGCGTGTCGTCCAGCAGGCCGCGCTGCCGCAGGTCCCGCAGCAAGGCCGCCGTCGGCCGATCGCTCGCCGCGCACTGCCGCGCGTGCTCGCGGCCAATGTCCGTGTGCGAGTCCCAGCCGCGATCGTACAACTGCACGAAACGCACGCCGCGTTCCACCAGCCGTCGGGCCAGCAGGCAGTTGTTGGCGAACGAAGCCGCTCCCGGCTCCGCGCCATACATTCGCAACACCGACTCCGGTTCGTCGCGCAAGTCCGCCAGTTCCGGCAACCGCGACTGCATGCGAAACGCCATCTCATACGACTCGATCCGCGACAGGATCTCCGGGTCATGCAGCTGGTCGAACTGCCGAGCGTTCATCCAGCGCAGCAGGTCCAGCTCCCGACGCCGTGCGTCGCGCGACACGTGCGGCGGATTCCGCAGATAGAGTACCGGCTCCCCCTGGCTCCGCAACGGAACTCCCTGGTGACGCGAATCCAAAAAACCACTCCCCCAGAAACTCTGCAGCAGCGGCTGGCCGTCATCCGCGCCGGAGGTCAACACCACGTAAGCCGGCAGGTCCTGGTTCTCCGAGCCCAACCCGTACGATAACCACGCGCCCAGCGTCGGCCGGTCGAACATCGTCGAACCGCAGTTCATCACGTTCACCGCCGGGTCGTGGACATTCGTCTCCGTCCGCAGCGAACGCACGATCGCCAGTTCGTCCGCCACCGTCGCCAAGTGCGGCAGCAGTTCCGAAAGCACTTGGCCCGACTGGCCCCAGCGATCGAAGCGATAGCGGGAGCCCTTCAGCAGCGGCGTGCCCCGAATCAGCGCGAACTGCTGGTGGTCCTTCAACAGCTCCGGGGGGATCGGCTGGCCTTCCAGTTCCCGGAGCCTGGGTTTCGGGTCGAAGAGATCCACGTGGGAAGGCCCGCCGGCCATGAACAGGAAGATGACACGCCGCGCCTTGGGCACGATCGCAGGAACGGTCGTTCCAACCAGCGAGTCATCGACGGATGCCGCTTGGCGGATGGGTGGACCGCTGACGGGCGGATCGGTGGCAAGCAGCGTCCGGGCCGCCACGGCCCCCAGGCCGCAGGCCGACGCGCGCAAGAACAGCCGACGCTGCATCGCGGCTCGCAGATCTCCCTCGCCCTCGACTGCACTCATGGCCTGCAC
>CAZUJM010000190.1:0-11771 GCA_964620405.1 uncultured Pirellulaceae bacterium
TGCTCTCCTGCTCCTTCAGGACCGATCCCCACAACGGATCGGGAAGCCGCGCAATTCGCATTCTCAACTCCGATGACCTGATGAATCGTCAAGGTGGGGTGGGTGGGGGTAGAAAAAAGGATGGGCAAAATAAAACCAGTGGGTAGCCTGAGTGTCATAAACGGAAGTTGTCTGTCTGCGGTGAGTCGGTCGGCGTCGTGAATTGAGTGGAATTGGTGGAGGTTGCCGGCGTTCGTCTCGGTCGGCAGGGGTGGGCTGGCTCCGCAACGGGACTTGTGGTGTTCTTTCCACCTGCAGGCCTCCCATCGCGCCCCGCACGATCCCGGTCGTTGCCAGATGGCGTGGGGCGCGGGAACGAACGCGAGCGGCCGGTGCCAGCAGCCGGGGTCTCGGGAGCGAAAAGGCTATTTTGCTCGGGATATTTCCAGTAAGCTGGTGGCCGCGTGGCTGGCGGCCGGGGGCTCCTTCGTGGTAGGCCGACCGGCGACTACCGCTCGCGCCAAACGCTCGAAAGCCAAGGGGCACCGGCGGTCTTGGCTTACGACGGCGGCTCCTCGTTGCGAGGGCCAGCCAGCCTTCCGAGGGAAACATGAGTCAGCCGAAGAATGTCCCACGCGGAGGTGGAACTGACCCGCCCGTGCCTCAGGCCGTGGTGGGGCGGTTGAGTCTCTACCTGCGCGAGGTGCAGAACCTGCTTCGCATGGGACGCGAAACGACCAGTTCCACGCAACTCGGCGCCCTGCTCGGCTTCACCGACGCCCAGGTGCGGAAGGATCTCGCGCACTTCGGCCCCTTTGGCTACCCGGGCATCGGCTACCGGTGCGAAGAACTCGTCACGGCCTTCAACCGCATCCTCGGTACCGACCAGGACTGGCCCATCGCGCTCGTCGGCTTCGGCAACCTGGGCCGCGCGCTGCTGGGGTATCGCGGGTTCCACCAGCAGGGCTTCCGCATCGCGGCGGCATTCGACGTGGATCCCGCGAAAGTCGGCACGCAGGTCGAGGGCGTGAAGGTCTATGCCTTGGACGACCTAGCCCGCGTCGCGCCCGAACTGGGCATTAAGCTGGCCATTCTCGCCGTGCCCGCCTCCTCCGCGCAGGCCGTGGCCGACATTCTGGTGCGAGCTGGCCTGCGGGCTATCCTCAACTTCGCCCCCGTGACGTTATCCCTGCCGGAAGGCGTCGGTTCCGTCTCAGTGGACCTCGCCAATGAGCTCAAACAGCTCACCTACGCGGTTGTGAACCGGCCGACGAATTCGTAAATTAGGGACTCGGCATTCGGGGATAGTGTAATGGCAGCACGACGGATTTTGGTTCCGTCTGTCTAGGTTCGAATCCTAGTCCCCGAGCTTTCTTTCTTACTTGCCGTCTCCATGCCGCCCTTCGCCGCCCGCGTATTCCGAGGCGATCGATCCACGGGCGTCTCGATCCGCCGGACCCCCGGATGGGGAAGTACGCGGCTGAGGAAGTGCACGGCTGGGCGGTCGCGGGCTTACGCCTTCCTTGGCCGGACCCGGGCGGTCCCTTCGTGATCACGGCGACCTAGTCTCCCCGGGCTTCGGGTTCTGTTTACCGTCTTTAACCGGGACGGCGGCGCGGCTTGTCTCTTTCGCGCTGCGCGGGCAAAGCGCGTCCTATAATTCGCTGCGTCGAGTCCCAATCCCGGGGTAGTCGCGCGCTGAGGAGCATGAAACTCATGAGACGCTTTTGGCCCAACCGTTTCCAGACCCGCAAATTGCTGGGATCCTTGGTCTTCCTGTCGGCAGTTTCCGGACCGGCTTGGTCGCAGGAAGAGGCCGTCCTTGACGACCCGTTGGTGGGAGGCGGGGAAGCAGCCGCGACGAACGGAGCGAACGGCGAGGGATCGGCCGAAATGAACGGCGAACTCGGCGGCGAGGAGCTCTCGGAAGGCCAGCGAGCCTTGCAGGAGAAGATGGCCCAGGCCGAGAACCTGATGAAGGAAAAGAAGTGGACGGAGGCCATCCAGGTCTATAACGAAGTCCTGGCCATGAACTCCAACGCGAACGCCATCGCTCTCGTCGGGCAGGCCGAATGCTTCTACAACCTGAACTCGGTCGAGCAGGCGGTGACGGCCGTTTCACGGGCGTTGATCCAGCCGGGTGCGACCATGTTTCCCGGGTTGCAGGAGCGGGCCGTGCTGCTGCGGGGACGGATCTACCTGGACATGGGCCGTTATCGAGAGGCGATGGAGGACCTGGGAGCCGCCTTGCAGGCGAATCCGGGGAACCCCGAAGCCAACTACCTGTCGGGCAAAGCCAGTCTCCGCATGATCGCGACCGCCAACACGGGCGGCTTGGACCAGGGTGCCCAGGCCACGCTGCTGCAAGGCGTCGCCATGCTGCAGCGGGCGATTGAACTGAAACCGAACTTCGGCGAAGCCTACCTGGAACGCGGCCGCATCCTGTTCCGTCTCGGGGAGATGGACTTCGCCATCCAGGACCATCAGCAGGCGACGCAGATCCTCGGCCCGTCGTCCGAGGCGGCCGCCGACCTGGGCGTGGCCCTCTCCCGCCGCGCCCGCGAAAAGGCCTCCGGTCCCTCACCCGATGGGGAGGCCATCGTCGAGGATCTCCGCAACTCGCTTCGCAACCTGGACGGCTACCTCAAGACCGCCCGGCTCGGCGTGAAGACTCCGCCCTGGCAAACCCAGGATCCGATCCGCGTCGAACCCGACTCCGTCGCCCTCACCCGGGTCGAAACGGCGATCGCCCTGGGCGACGAACTGGAAGGCAGTGAACGGACCGAACAGTACCAGTCCGCACTCGCCGACAGTGACAAAATGTTGGCACTGGAGATCTCGGGAATCGACAAGGCACGAGCCCACTACACGCGGGGCGTCGCGCTCCGCATGATGGACCAGCTGCTGCCCGCCGTCGACGCCTTCACCGAGGCGATCCAGGCCTGGCCGTCGATGTACGGCGCGTACTCGGAAGCCCACCTGCGTCGCGGGATCTGCTACTACCACCTGGGCGAGTATGGCGAGGCCCTGCAGGACTTCGATGCCGCGGCGGCCATGGCCACCAACCCCTACGCCTATGAACCCCGGGCCATGCTCTGGGCCGGCATGACGCAGGTCCGCCAAGGCGACCTCGACGCCGCGATTCGCAGCTACACCCGCGCCGTCTCCACCGCGCCCACCTTTGTCCCGTCGCTGGTCAACCGCGGCCTGGCCTACCTGCACCAGGGGCGTTACCAGGCAGCCGTCGAAGATTTTGATTCGGTCCTCCGTCTCGACCCACACCATGCCGACGCGCTCGCGTATCGCAAGCTCGCGTCGGATCGTCTCGCATCTCAGCCGTAGGCAATCTGATTGCTTGCGGCACGTCAGGACCGGATGCTGGCTCGGAAAGCCTCCCGGTCCCAGGATCACTCGACACGCGGCAGCCCCGAAGACCTCTTCGGGGCTGTTTGCGTTTCGCGGCGGGCGATCCACGCCGGGGCGGGTGATTCGCGAGGAACTCCTGCCCTTCGGCCTTGAAGGCTTCCTGCCAAGTGCCTCGCCGAACGCCCTCCGATCGCGAATCATCCGGGCCGGCGGACCGCGAGCCCGTGTAGGTTCGAGCGAGCCAGTGCGAGCGGGATGCGTCCTGGCGGCCTGCGTTCGATTCGCACTGCCGCGCGAGCCACGCGTCGAGCATCGCCGGCCGGGTTGCCCCGGGGGCGACTCTACTCGCTACTCTGCGGGCCGTTCCGCGGACGATTCCGCGAGCATGCCGAACTGGCGCAGGTAGAACCGTTCCCGCTCCCGCATCCGCTGCCGCGCCGTGTCTTCCTTGTCGTCGTACCCCACCAGGTGCAGCGCCCCGTGCAGCACGTACATCGTGAGTTCGTCTTCGACGGACCAGCCGAATTCGCTGGCCCGTGCGGCGGCCGTATCCGCGCTGACGATGATTTCACCACACAGGCTTCCCGGTCCCTCTTCCAGCACAAAGCTCAGGACATCGGTCGGGTAGTCGTGGTCCAGGTACTGGCGGTTCAGCGCGTGCATCTCCCCGTCGTCGACGATCGTGACGCTCACCTCGGCCTCCTCCAGACCCTCCGTCCGCAGCAGGACCTCCAGCAGACGTGACCATCGCGCCTCGGGTACCTCCAGCCGCGTCTGTCGGTTACAGAATTCCACCGTGAGCACCTTGGTTACACTCCTTGGATCCAAGTGACCTTGGCCGCCGGGGCGAAGAAGTCCCGGGTGGGCGTGGTCGCGCAGGGGGAGAAACGATTCGCACCGGGACGCAGGCGAACCGCCACGATCGTTCGCCGGGGAACCCCGTTCAGACGCCCCGTCCTGGCCCACACCGCACGTCGCATCCGACCTGCAGTGTCGGCCGCTCGCGCCCGTGGGTCAAGCCGACTGCTGGCCGGGGTACTTGATGCGTCCGTGGTAGACGGCGATCAGCGACTTGATGAGGCTGTCCTGGACGGTCCGCAGTTCGCGGAGCGTCAGGCCGCACTGGTCGAACTGGCCGTCGAGCAGTCGTTTCATGGCCAGTTCCTGCACGAGGCTCTCGATGCGCGAGGGGGCGGGGTCGACCAGCGAACGGGCCGCACTCTCGACGGCGTCGGCCAGCATCAGCACGGCCGCTTCGCGCGTCTGCGGCTTCGGCCCCGGATAGCGATAGCTGCCTTCGTCCACTTCGGCCGCCCTCGGGTCGGACTCCCGCTGCTGGTTGGCGCGGCGGTAGAAGTATTCGACCAGCGTGGTACCGTGGTGCTGCTGGATGAAGTCGATGATCGAATCGGGCAGGTTATGCTGGCGGGCGAGGTCCGCGCCGTCCTTCACATGCGCGATGATCACCAGCGTGCTCATCGCCGGCAGCAGCGACTCGTGGCAGTTCTCGCGGCCCCCCTGGTTCTCGACGAAGTAGCCCGGTTTGAGCATCTTGCCGATGTCGTGGAAGTACGCTCCAACACGCACCAGCAAGCCGTTGGCGTTGATTGCTTCGGCCGCCGCCTGGGCGATGGATGCGACGTTGATCGAGTGGTTGTAGGTGCCGGGGGCTCGTTTGACGAGTTCCTGCAGCAGCGGATGGGCGGCATCGCCCAGCTCCAGCAGCGTCAGGTCGGTCTGGACATCGAAGAAGCGTTCCATGAAGGGCAGGAGTCCCGTCATCAGCAGTCCGCTGGCGACGGCGCAGCCGGCGACCCAGAGCGAATCCTGGAAGAGCCGCGTGTTCATGCTCTCCCCCTGCAGGACATGCACGCCCAGCGAGGTGAAGCCGGTGATGAGCGCGGTCCAGAGCGCGACGTAGATCAGCTTGGTGCGGGTCCGAATGTGCCGCAACAACAGGATGGTCGTCGCCATGCCCGCTACGATCGTGACCAGTTGGGGAATGCCCAGGTCGAAGGAAAGGACGACCGTGAACGCCACGACGGTGGAGAGCAGCAGGGCGAGTTCCTGCTGGTAGAGCGTCACGGCGGTCATGCTGAACAGCAGCAGCGGGATGAGTTCGGAACGCGAGGGGACCGTGAAGCGGCTGACGAGGATGGCGGCCAGCACGAGGAACTGGAGCTTGGCGAGCCCCAGCAGGTCGCGCAGCATCCGTCGCCTGCGGAAGTAGATGTACAGTCCGCAGAGGCCGAAGAACGCGGTGTACATGCCCCACTTCGAAAGCGAGAAGTAGATCATCCGCAGGGGGCTCCAGCGCGACACGAACTGGTCGTGCTCGGTCTGCAGCAGGTCCATCGTCTCGCGCGTCAGCCGTTCGTTCGCTCGCGCCAGCACGGTTTCGTTGGCCTTGTACGTCACCATCACGGGCGGCATCCGGCTGATGTCCGCCGTGACCTGCTCCCGCGTTCCCTCCGGATCGAACTTCAGCGTCAGCGGCATCTTGTCGCGCATCCAGTTGAAGACCTTGCCCGCCAGTTCCGCCGAGGGGAGTTGCTGTCGCAGGTTGGCCTCCAGGCGCTGCATGGCTTGGCCAATGCGGACATCGTCCACATCGAACGTTCGCTGGAAGGTGGGGTTCCCGACCGGAAAGACCTTGATGCGGGACTGGTTGCCCTGCTCCAGGTCATGCTGGAGGCTTTCCAGCAGGCCGTGCTCCTCGATTTCCGCGAGGCTGCGTTTCACGGCCCCCAGGAACTGCGCGAGGTCCGGGTCTTCGGCGAGCGTTCGTTTGAACCGAGCGAACTCCGCACGCTGCCGCCAGAGGCGTGTCGAGGGGGCGGGGTTGCTCACGAGACTGGGCGGCGAGGCGCCGCCGGTGGCGTGGATGGCCAGTCCCGTTAGGGCGTCCACTTCCGCGAACAGCGGATCGTCCGGTTCGCTCGTCGTCTTTGTGAACTCGCTCCACAGCGCCGGGTCGACATCGTCGAACGTCTCGGCCGAACGGAGTTGGAAGACGCGGTCCTTGAGGGCTTGCTGGAGTTCGATAAGGGGGCGGGGGTCATGGACATAGACGCAGTCGGCGATCCGCCGCGCCGCGTTCCTCGCCTCCAGAGTCGCCGCTTCGTCAATCCGCTCAAAAGCCACCCTCGCCACGACATTCCGCGTCGGCATGTCGCCTTCGCGGAACGAGAGGGCGGGCCGCCAGCCGCCGGTGGCGATCCAGGTGATGAACGCCGTGACGAAGCAGAGGGCGACACGGGCCAGGACATCCGCCCGACGCACCGTGATCCAGCCCCGCTCGAACATGCCCGGAGGCAGTTTCAGCGTCGCTACTCGCTCGGATCGATTGCGTTTCGTCTGGATGGTCGACATGGACGTCCGCTGGATTCAACCAGCAGGAGCTCCGAAAGGGTGGATCAAAGCCCGGCCGGTCGCGCGGGAGGCAGGCAGGACAGCAGGAGCGGAATCAGCATGAGTCGCATCAGCCCAGTCATTCGTTGCGGCCCGTCGGATGGTCCGGTCGTCCCGGACGTCGCTTGGCCGCTCCCTCCTCGTACGCCCGCACGATCTCCATCACCAGCGGATGCCGCACGATGTCGGATTTGCCCAGGCGGATGTCGATGACGCCCGGAATGTTCCGCAGGCGCACCAGCGCGTCCGCCAAGCCGCTGCGTGTGTGCGGCGGCAGGTCGATCTGCGTCTCGTCGCCCGCCACGACAATCTTCGATCCGTTTCCCATGCGGGTCAGGAACATCTTCATCTGCGATACGGTCGTGTTCTGGGCTTCGTCCAGGATGATGAAGGCGTCGTTCAGCGTGCGGCCGCGCATGTACGCCAGCGGTACCACCTCAATGACATCCTCCTCCATGTGCCGCTTGATCTGGTCGAAGTCCAGCATCTCATGCAGCGCGTCCAGCAGCGGACGCAGGTAGGGATTGATCTTGGCCTGCAGGTCGCCCGGCAGGTACCCCAGGCTCTCCCCCGCTTCCACCGCGGGACGCACGAGCACGATCTTGCGGATGGAGTGCGCCTTGAGCGCTTCGACGGCGAGTGCCACGGCCAGGTAGGTCTTGCCGGTCCCGGACGGACCGACGGCGAAGGTCAGGTCGTGGGCACGAATGGCGTTGACGTAGGTCGCCTGCCCCGGCGTACGCGGCTTGAGCTTCCGGCCGTTGGGCAGCGTCAGGATCGTGCCGCCCACCACCGGCCGGCCCTCCTGGCCGTCGTGCAGCAACTTGGCCACGTCGTCCTCGGACGCCTCGCCCTGCTCCTCAACCAACGCCTTGAGTTGCTTGAGCAACTCGGTAGCTCGAGCCACCGCATCGGCCGCTCCCATGACGCGGATCTGCCCGTCACGGTGCGTGATGTCAACTCCGAACGCTTCGCGGATCCGTTTGACGTGCTGGTCCCGCGCCCCGAACAGGGGCATCAGCGTCTTGGCGTGGACCAGGGTGATCTTGTCCTCGGTCATTCAGGCGTCGGGCTCGAAGCTCGAGTCCTCGCGGCTCCTTGATTTCAGCGGTGGAACGTATTCGGCGGTGACAGGTCGGCCATGGAAATCGCAACTCTCCAAGTCCAGCAGGCGGTCCGCCCTGCGAGTGTCACCCGGCGGCCGGCCGGACTCTACTATATTACGACCCGCGTTGCCCCCGGAACCCGGAAATCAGCCCGCTCCGCAAGTCTTGGCAGGGAATCGGTTCTTTCGGGAAAATCCTAGATCAAATACCCGCTAGCCCACCAAGCCAGACTGATGGGCGCGACCGCCAGTATCGAATCAATGACGTCCAGCGCGCCGCCCAGGCCGGGCAGGAGGTGGCTGGAGTCCTTGATCTGGGAGTCGCGTTTCAGGACCGATTCGATGAGGTCGCCAGCGAGTCCGGCCACCATCAGCGAGAGGCCGTAGAGGGCAAAGACCAGCGGACTTCCGGCAGGGCTGGTCTGGCCCCACGATGGCAGCAGCCAGCCACGCGTCAGCCAGGCGCCTCCCAGAGCGAACAGCAATCCGCCCGCCAGTCCCTCCCACGTCTTCCCGGGGCTGATGCGGGTCAGTTTCGTGCGACCGATCGCGCGTCCCACCAGGTAAGCTCCTGTGTCGGACAGCTTCACGATCAGCAGCGTGGAGAAGAGGGCCAGCAGCCCGAGGCGGCCGGGGGAGGGGACGGAGGTCGAGGACGTGGCCGCGGAGGCCACCGGCAGGATCCTCAACTGCAGCAGGCAGGCGAGCGGGAAGGCCAGGTAGAAGACCGACAGCGCCCCGCCGGCCAGCCGGGCCGTCGATTGGCCGGGCTCCCGATATCGAAACAGCTCCGCGCCGAACACGATCGCCCAGGCCAGGGCCAGACCGAGGATCGGCCACCGTAAAATCTCCAGGGTGGGCGGCGAAGCACTCGGCGGCGCTGCGATCGGCACGGCCGCCGCTCCCAGCACGGCCAGCACGGCCAGCAGGTTGACGCGGGACGAGACGCTACCCAGGGCACGCTCCAGGATCTGGTTCACCTCGCGGCAGCCCAGGATCGCCACCACGATTGCGAATCCTACCAGCCAGATGCCCGGTCGGCCTCCGTGACGCTGGTCGTCCAGCCAGATGAGCAGCGCGAGTGGTCCGAGCACCAGGGCTGCGCCGACAAGACGCCAACGCAACATGCGAGTCTCCTCCTGATCAGCCGTTGAGGCCGCCGAAGCGGCGGTCGCGCGCCGCGAAATCGCGGATCGCCTGGTGGAGGTCTTCCACCTGGAAGTCGGGCCAGCACTTGCTGGTCACCCAGAGTTCCGCGTAGCTGATCTGCCACAGCAGGAAGTTGCTCACCCGCAACTCACCCGCCGTGCGGATCAGCAGGTCCGGCTCGGGCATGCCCTGTGTGTAGAGCCGCGATTCGATCGCGGCCTCGTCGATCGCTTCCGGGGACAGCTGGCCGGACTGGACCTCACGGGCCAGTTGCCGCACGGCGTCCACCAGTTCGGTGCGTCCGCCGTAGTTGATCGCCAGACACAGGCAGGTGCCCGTGTTGTCACGCGTCATCTCGACCGTCTTGTCGAGTGCCCGGATTGCTCCCTCGGCCAGGCCTTCCCGCCGGCCGATGATGCGGACGCGGATGTTCTGCTTCATGATCAAGGCCCGTTCCTCGATCATGTACTGTTCCAGCAGGTGCATCAGGAACTGCAGTTCCAGCGCCGGACGCTTCCAGTTCTCGCTCGACAGGCAGTACAGCGTCAACTGTCGCAGGCCAAGCCGCGCCGACTCCTCGACGATACGCCGTACGCTCGCAACGCCCCGCCGATGACCTTCGATGCGCGGAAGTCCGCGTCGCTGCGCCCAGCGTCCGTTCCCGTCCATGATGATGGCGACATGCGCCGGACGGCGGGCTGGAGGCACTTCCAATTCACGGCCCGACGACGGCCCGGCCGAGGCGGATGAGTTCGAGGCTGCCGTATCCGAGGTTGCCATGCCCCTGCGTCTCCCAAGCTACTGCAACTCTCCAGCGCCTCGCCCTTATCGGCAAGGCAGGCGACGTCCGTGAACGCTGCGGAGGCTCGGACGGCGGGGTTAGCCGCGTCGAGCCAACGCCTGGTAGGTCCGCGCCAGTTCCGGATCGCGGAAAATCGTCTGGGCCCGGTCGGGCCCGACCGAAACCACGCCCACGGGCCGACCGACCAGTTCGCCGATCCGGTCGACGTAACGCCGTGCGTTGACTGGCAGTTCGTCGTATTCCCGGACCTTGGATACATCTTCGCTCCATCCCGGCAGCGTCTCGTAGACCGGTTCGGCGCTGCGGAGATCGTCGACATGGCTGGGGAAGTTCTGGACCACCTTGCCGCCAATGCGGTAGGCCGTGCAGACCTGGATTTCCGGCATGCCGCTCAACACGTCCATCATCATCAGCGACAGCGTGTGCACGCCGCTGAGCCGCGCCGTGTAACGCACGGCCACGGCGTCGAACCAGCCGCATCGCCGCGGACGACCCGTGGTCGTTCCATACTCGCGGCCACGCTCGCGGATGTAGTGCCCGTGCTCATTCTCCTGCTCCGTCGGAAACGGCCCGCCTCCGACGCGCGTCGTGTAGCACTTGATGACGCCCAGCACCTGGTGGATCGCGGAACCCGGCACGCCCGAACCTGCGGCGACTCCCACGCCCGAACTGTTGCTGCTGGTCACGAAGGGGTAGGTGCCATGGTCGATGTCGAGCAGTGCGCCCTGCGCGCCCTCGAACAGGATCCGCCGATCCTGCTCCACCGCGTCCAGCAGCAGCGGCGTCGTGTCGACCACATGCGGCTTGAGTTCTTCGGCGTAGCCGGCGTACTCCTCGTAAATCTTCCGGGCGTCCAGCGTGATGCCCGAGTCGGGGTTGAGGCTGCGGAGCATGGCCTGCTTGGAGGCCGCCAAGCTCTCGATCCGCTCCCGGAAGCTGGCGCGGTACATGTCGCCCAGGCGAATCGCCGAGTGGCGGCTCACCTTGTCCCGATAGCACGGGCCGATGCCGCGCAGCGTGGTGCCGATGTTCTCGCCGCCCCCCACGATCACTTGGTTGATCAGCCGGTCCTCTTCGATGTGCCACGGCAGCACCACATGGACGCGGTCGCTGATCCACAGGTTCTCGCCGACCAAGATCCCACGCTCCCGCAGCGAACGAATCTCCTGCAGGATCGTCGGCGGGTTCAGCACCACTCCCGGCGTAATCACATTCCGCACCTGAGGGTTCAGGATGCCGCTGGGGATGTGGTGCAGCTTGTAGGTCTGCGATCCGACGACCACCGTGTGGCCGGCGTTCGCGCCGCCCTGGTAACGCACGACCCATTCAAAGTTGGCGGTGAGCAGGTCGACGAGTTTCCCCTTGGCTTCGTCGCCCCACTGCAGACCGATGACACAGGTGCCCGGCACGCTGATCCCCTTATTCCAACCCAGCTCTCTCCCCATACGCCAAGCTCGTCAGTCTACGGGGTCGCCGACCGCCGGACAAGCGGCGCAAGGCCCGGTCTTCGCCTTGCGGTCGATCGGTTTCCGAACATTTTGGGCCTGAACGCGATTTTCGCCGCGCCAGGCCACCGTCGTAGCCGGCACACGCGTAGCCGGCACACGCCGTGTGCCGGTCAGGGTCGCCGGGAACGTCTGCCCCGGCGAGGCGTTCGGCGTGTCGGGTCGGAGAGTGTCAGGGGAGGTGTCCCGCTTTCGGCACACGGCGTGTGCCGACTACGTCGCCGCGCCAGGCCACCTTCGTAGCCGGCACACGCGTAGCCGGCACACGCGTAGCCGGCACACGCCGTGTGCCGGTCAGGGTCGCCGGGAACGTCTGCCCCGGCGAGGCGTTCGGCGTGTCGGGTCGGAGAGTGTCAGGGGAGGTGTCCCGCTTTCGGCACACGGCGTGTGCCGACTACGTCGCCGCGCCAGGCCACCGTCGTAGCCGGCACACGCGTAGCCGGCACACGCCGTG
>CAZUJM010000191.1:0-2296 GCA_964620405.1 uncultured Pirellulaceae bacterium
GGCCATCTTGCCCTGATGCTCGGAACCAACGCGCGTGCCGAAGACGCCGCGGCCAAGGATGCCGTCGATCGCGTCTCGTCCCGGGTGCAGGCCGTGGCGTCGCTCTGTCCGCCCACCGACTTTCTGAACTACGGAGAGCCCGGCGCGAACGCGCTCGGTCGAGGCAAGCTACAGAACTTCCATGCGGCCTTTGAGTTTCGCGACATCACCAACGAAGGCCGCACTCTAACTCCGATCACCGATGCCGCGCGGATCGAAGAAATAGGACGGACCATCTCGCCGGTAAACCACGCATCGGCCGATGATCCCCCGGCCTTGCTAATCCACGGCGATCAGGACACCCTCGTCCCAATCCAGCAGTCCGAGGCGATGATCGCGCGACTGCAGGCGGTGCAGGTACCCTGCCATCTTTCGGTGCGCCCGGGCAAGGATCACGGCTGGGAAGACTATTCGCCGGAGATCCGCGAGTTCGCGGACTGGTTCGATCGCCATCTGGGCCAGCATCCTTGACCAGCCACGTTGGCTCCTGCCGTGCGTCACCCATCAGCTGCGGAGCAAGGCTCTTTCGGTAACGCCTAGGCACCATTGCCTCGGCCCCTCGCTGGCGTCGTTGCCATGACTGGGAATGCGGCCACCGCGTCTTGAGCTGGTGGACGCCACTCCGCAAATGCAGGCAGTGCTCCAGGCAAAGCCGCGCGCGATCGGTGCAAGCCTGCAAACAGACTTGCGACCGACGCCACTTCAGCGCCTATCGCGCCTCCTCCAACTGGTAGCAGACGGCTTCTTCCGCATTGCGGATCACGAGGCGATTCCCCACCACGACCGGATGGTTCCAGGTCTTACCCTGGAGCGCTGGTAGCTTCGCCAGTTCCTCATGGCCTGCGGGAGTGGCGCGGAGCAGCACCAGTTCGCCGCGTTCGCTGGTCACGAGGATGAGTCCCGAATCGGCGAGCAGCAGAGCCTGCCCCTTCTCGTAACGGCCGCCCTTCCACTTTCGCTTGCCATCCTTTAGATCGATGCACGCAAAGATCGAGTTGTCGAAACCGTAAGCATGACCGTCGTACACAACGAGATCGTTGAAGTCCGGCTTCATGTCCCGGGATGTCCAGATTTCCTCGCCCGTCAAACCCTCCCCGCTGGCGGTCAGTTGGACGAGCCGCGTACCGGTCCCCATGCCTGTTGGGATCAGCAGGCGGTCCTGGTCCACGACCTGCGGTTGCAACGCGCGATAACCGCTGTGCGACCATTCGTAGCGAAAGACGCTCGCGCCCGTCGCGGGATCCCAGAAGTGCGCTCCTTCATTCGAGAGGAGCGTCAGGTACGATCGGTCGCCGATCGTCACGCGCTGCACGGACGCGTACGATTGTTTGCCCGCAGCCGCAGACCAGGCAAGCCGTCCATCGTCGACGCGAAACGCGAGGATGCCTTTCTCACCGCTTCCGCCAGCGTGCACGATGACCACCCCCTCGCCCACCCACGGAGAAGAAGAGAATCCCCACATGGGCGGCCCTACGCCAGCTTCCTGCCGAAGGTCGGCTTTCCACACGAGCGTCCCGGTTGCCGCGTCCAGTTTGACCAAGCCGCCTTCGGCTCCCAACGCGTAGATCGCTCCGTCCGCGATGGTGGGTGTTGCCCTTGGTCCCAATCCGCCCAAGGCTTCGAAGAACCGCGACGCTTGCGACCATTCCCACACCTGCTGTCCGGTCCTCGCGTCGTAACACACGACGGCCTCGTTCGGCCCTCGTTGTTCTTGGGTCACCAGGTAGTCACCCGCCACCGCAAACGAACTCCAGGCCGGCCCCACCGGAATCCGCCACAGTTCCTTCGGCGGGTTCGCCGACCAATCACTGCTGAACACCAAACCTCGTTGCGTTCCATCCCGCCGTGGACCGCGAAAACCAGGCCACTCCGGCTGGAGAAACGGAGCCACATCCAGGGTCGCTCCTGCCCCGGACGATTCCGAAGGCGTTGTCGCCACATCCTTCTCCGCGGCACGCTGCGACAGCATCCGCTCCTCGGCCGTCTGGCTCCAGCGCCACTGGAAGCCGAACGCGAAGTCGCCCCACGCGCCATCGGTCTTCACCACCGCCGACACCATCGCGCCCACCAATGCCAGTCCCAGCGCCCACCAGGTGCGTCGCGCGGATAGCTGCCGGCCCCAGATCATGAGGCCAATGGCGAAGCCGGCGATCGTCATCGGGATCGTCATCACCATCAGCAGGGGGCCGCGCATCGAGGGATGGGCTACCAGCTGCTCGGCTGCCACCGCCAATGCCACGCCGACCACGCCGGCCAG
>CAZUJM010000191.1:2306-11692 GCA_964620405.1 uncultured Pirellulaceae bacterium
CGGCCAGTCGCTCATACCACCGCGCCCGACTCGCCAGCAGCCACCAGACCATGATCAAAAGCCCGATCAGCAACGGCCCGAAGGCACTGGCCATCCAGATCATCGACGGCCCGTTCGGCATCATGCCGGGGATGAAACGAGCAACAATCATCCCGGGCAGCAGCAGCATCGGGATCCAGGCACGCAACGGTCGGAATAGATCCTTGGCGGTCGCAGGTTCGGTATTCAAGAGTCGAACTTCCGTGGGACAAAATGAGTTGGGGGCAACACGCAGGGAAGGCCCGACGCGGCTGCGGCATTCTAGCAGCGAACTGGCAGTTGCTGGTATTGCAGGTTGCGGCCGTGGATGGACTGGGCGCCGATGGAGCGTGCAGAGAGAGGACGGAGGGAGCGGCGGGGTTGGACCGGGCGCAGGTAGAGCGTGCGCGATCGGAGGGCACGGAGGATTCGGCCGGGGACGGCCGCGCTCCGGTTATTGCAACTCGCCGGCCTCGATGGGTACGGGCAGATGGTTTTGCGCGGGAGGCAGCGGACAGAGCGTATGGGGGCTGACCGCGCAGGGCGGATTGTAGGCCTTGTTGAAATCCAGCCTGAACATTGCGCCGTCGGCCGGGACCTCCGTGTTCAGGAAACGCCCCGCTGCGTACGTCCCGTGTCCGCTTGTCGTGTCCCGAAACACAAAGAACAGTTCCGTAGGCGACTCCAGCATCGCGTCCAACCGGTGACGCTTTCCATCCACCTCGAACTCGGCCTGCCCCACGATCTCCATCGTGGTCTCCTCACCGCGCACGTTGACGATGCGCAGCGGCTTCGGTTCCGCATACGCATGGTAGACCGCCGGGAGTCGGTAGCTGCTGTCCACTGGATACCAACGCTTGCCGCCGAATCGAGCAAGAGCGTCGCTCTGCGCGTCGCGCACGCGCAGGGCGAGCTTGCCGCTGCGGCGCACCAACTGCAGTCGCAGGCGATCGCCGCGCGTCACCTGGTCCACGCCATCCGCCTCCGCCTTCTCGGACTCCAGCCGCAACTCCACCCGCGGCAGCCACTGGCCGTTGACGCGGAACTCCGACAGTTCGTCACACGCCAGAGTTACACGGCCGTCTTCCACCAGCACCTCCGCCTTCGCCAGCGCGCCCAGTTCTGCCGGCAGGCGCACGGCATCGCTCGGCAGCACGCCGATTGTCTGGCGACCTGGCTCCAGCCAGACATGGGTTATCAATGCCAGCCAGCCTTCGGGCGCGCGGAGCTTGCGTTCATTCTCTCGACGCCAAGCCTCGATCGTCTGGCAATACTCTTCGTTCGTCTCCGCATGGAACCAGTCCGAGGCCAGCCCCCCGAGCCCCCCGAGCCCCCCGAGCCCCCCGAGCGTCAGCAGCAACAAGATGCCCGAGTGACGTAGACGTGGCAGAGCAACCAGAGCCAGAGCAACAAGAGATCGAAACATGGTCTGTAGTTCGCTCGAAAAAAGAAGCATTCCAGCGGGTGTCTGTGTACACGAACGGATAGGAGTCGCGACCATTCCGCGGAGGCCTGACATGGCGTGGGCTGCAGGCATCCGAATTGGCCATCCGCTCCACGCCCCAAGGCCCCTGGCCCTGCGTCGAAACTGCGGCAAATGTCATGGACGAAGGACGAAGACGTCAACTAAAATGCGGGTTCCCATCGCCCCCGCAGGCGGCCCTTGAGGTACCCCATGAGTTTAACTCCCCCGCAAGCGTTCGGCAGCATCGCTTGGTTGCTTACGCTCTTGTTACTGACCTCGCAAGGTCTGCCCGCTGCGCAGATCACGGTTGGCCAGCATTCGCTTCGCGCGAACCAAGCCGATCAATGGATCAGCGTGCAGGTCAGCGGCGGCGATGCCGTATCGGGCCTCGATCTTTACGCCCAGGTGGGCAATGGCGGCCCGGAACTGACGCAGTTTGGTCTGCCGGCTGGCAAGGCGGGCCCGCGGATCAGCGGCGCGGAACTCGTGCAGGGCACGATCTTCCAAGGCGTTTCTGACCTGCCCGTCAACCTCAGCTCGCCACAACTACCGCAGACCGCGTTCTACTCGATCGCCCTCATTGGATCGAAGCCTACGGTGGGCGCGCAGGGGACGCTGGTGCGTTTGCGGCTCGACACCACGGGCTTCTATGGCGGCGAATGGGACTTGCGTCTGCGCGATGTGCTGCCCTACGCGACCTTCGGTGGCCCCCACCACACCAACTTCGCCGGTCCCGCCGCTTTGATCAGCAACGGTTCGATCACGATTCCGATCGAGGCCGGCGACTACAACGGCAACCAGCAGTTTGATCCGGCCGACGTCGATGCGCTTGCGTTGGCAATTCGCCAGGCATCCAAGGACCCACGCTACGATGTGAACCGTGACCAGCGGGTCGATGAAGCGGATCAGCGTTACTGGGTGAGCCATTACGCGCGACGTTACTTCGGGGATTCAAACTGGGATGGCCAGTTCAGTTCGGCCGACCTCGTGACGGTGTTCGCGGCGGGCCAGTACGAGGATGGGATCGCCGGAAACAGCCTTTGGAGCAGCGGCGACTGGTCGGGAGACGGCGAGTTCTCCTCGTCCGACCTCGTGCTGGCCTTCCAGGATGGCGGTTACGAACTCGGTCAGCACTCGGCCCGCTCCGCCGCCCAGTCCGCTTCCGTGTCCGGTCGCTCGACGGGCCCCGCCAACGTCCCCGAACCGACCCAGCCCGCCGTATTGCTGGGCCTGTTGCTGGGGCAGGCAGTTCGCCGCGTCCGTCGCTTGAGTCGACGAGTGGGTGGCAGAACTGGTAGCCAAGCAGACTCCGATCAACGCTCCTCCCACGGACGAAGGACTCTCTCCCCATGAGCGTTTTCAGTAATTCACTCCGTCGCTTGCGTCCCCGATCGCTCCGCCATTCCCGCCGGTGGCGTAACCCGGTCGCTCGAACCGTGGAATCGCTGGAATCGCGGCAGATGATGGCGGTCACACCGATCGCCGTACGCGACCAGTACGCCGGCACCGCGCAACAGCCGCTCGTCGTGTCCGCGGCCTCCGGCTTGCTCGTGAACGACCAGTGCGCGCTGCAGGCCCAGCTGGTGACACCACCGCGTCACGGCGAACTGGTGCTCGCGGCCATCGGTGGGTTTACCTACACGACGTTCGGCAACTATGGCGGCATCGACCAGTTCAGCTACCGCGCGATCGCCGACGGCAAGCAGTCGGACGCGGTGGTCGTGACGCTGCAACTCACACAGCAGCCGAACATCCCGGTGGCGGTGGACGATCATTTCACGGGCGCGGAGGACGAGACGCTGGTGGCCGACAAGACGCCGCTGCGGTCGGTCGATGCGGTGAGCATTGCGACCAACCAGGTGGTGTACGATCGAACCGGCCAGCGTCTGTGGGCATTGGTCGGCGAGTCGGTGGTGCCGATCGACCCGATCACGCGGCAGGCGGGCACGCCGCGCACGATCGGCGGCGGCGTGTCGGGGATCGCCATTTCGGATGACGGGCTCTACATCCACGCGATCACCAACGATAGGCGATCGCTGCGTCGCTTCAATACGCAACAGGACCGCGTCGACCAGGAGACGCAGGTCGGCAGCTTTGGCGAATTTGGCATCGCGATCGGCGATATCGAACCCGTGCCGGGCCGACCGACGGCCGTGGCCCTCTCCATGTACTATCCCTGCTGCAGCCCGCGGCAGGGCGGCATCGTGATCGTCGACAATGGCGTGCAGTTGCCGGCCACGACGGCCGGCGGACTGGGTTCCAGCGGCGGCGGCGACGACGTGGTCTTCACCGGCCCCACCACACTGGTCGGCTACACGAATTCGCTGAGCAGCTACGAAGTGACGATCATGCGCGTCGACGCGCAGGGCGTCCATGTCGTCAGCTCGACGGGCGGCATCCTCAGCGGCAGCTCCGGGATCACGGGAGGCAGCGGCTACATGTACGCCGGTGCCGGAGTGGTCGTGCAGGTCGACCCGCTGCGAAACCAGGGCGTGCTTCCGCAACTCGGCGCACTCCTGCCCGATCCGGACCTCCGCCGCGTCTTCGTCCTGCATGGCAGCGGACGGGACGCAACGATCAGCTGGTTCGACCCGGCCACGCGCAAGCAGATCGGCACGCTGGAGGTGCCGGAATTCGAATCGGGCGAGGAGATGATCAGCTGGACTCGTTTCGGATCCGATGGACTGGCTCTGGCCACCAATCGCGGGCGGATGCTGATCGTGCGCAGCGACCGCATCTCGGGCGTGCAACGTCTCGGCGTGCTGACCAACGATGCCGACCCCGAGAAACAGCCGCTCACGCCCAGCATCGTCACGAATGTCGCGCACGGAGTGCTCACCTGGGTCGGCGACGGCACGTTCAGCTACAAACCCACCCCCGGCTTCTTCGGCACCGACTCGTTCACCTACCGTGTCAGCGATGGAGCCAACGTCTCCAACGTGGCCCGTGTGACGCTCGAGGTGCGACCGGTCAACGATGCGCCGGTCGCCGTGGATGATGCCTATTCCATGCCCGAGGATGGCGTGCTGCGGGTAACGGCCGCCGAGGGCGTGCTGCGGAATGATCGCGATGTCGAGGGCGATCGGCTGTACACATCGGCCCCCTCCAAGGCATCGCACGGCAAGGTCGTGCTGCAGTCGGACGGCTCCTTTACCTACACGCCCAACCCGGATTTCGCCGGCGAGGATTCGTTCACCTATCTCGCGAGTGACGGCGGATTGCCCTCGCAGCCCGCCACCGTGCGCATCCAGGTCGCGCGTCTCGACGAACTTCCCCAGGCGGTCCCCGACCAGTACGCCGTCAACGAGGATGGCGTGCTGCGACTCGATGGATCGCACTCGCTGTCGGTTCAGCGCGTCAACTTGCCGGCCGTCGACCTGGCCGTGGATCCGACGGGGCAGCGACTTTTTGCCACGGTGCCCGACTTGCTCATCGAACTCAATCCGTACACCGGCGGCCGTCGTGCTTCGTATTCGCTCGGCCGCGATCCTCGCCAGTTGGTCATCTCCGAGGATGGTCGCTACGTCTATGCGACGATTGAGGACGACCGCGCACTGCGCGTCTACGACCTGCAGACCAAACAGCTCGGCGCTCGCGTCCTGATGCCCGGCAGCGGCGATGGCGCGGAGCGGATTCGCGAACTGCACGCGATCCCTGGCAGCCCCGATCGCGTGATGCTTGCCCGCTACTACCGGTCGATCAGTCCCCCGGCAGGCGGATCGTGGATCTACACGAAGGACGGCGAGGTCCTGCCCAAGCACTTCGGCCAGGGCGCCGGCACGGGCGGCGCCGACATCCTGGCGATCGACGAGACAGGCAAGTTGGCCTACGGGTACCAGAATTCGATCTCCAGTTTCGACTTCTGGTACATGTCGGTCGACGAACAAGGCTTGACCGTCACCGATACGGCTCCCTGGGGTTCGATGCTCAGCGGCTACAACGTCGGACGCATCGATGTCGCCAACGGACGTTTGTTCTCCGACACCGGCTCCATCATGGACCTCGTGACCCGCAAGCAGCTGGGTACCTTCCGTGGCGCCGCGAACATGCTGGTCGAGGCAAGTGCCAACCGGTTCTTCGGGTTGGAGTCCACGCTGCAGGGGACCGCCACGCTGTACATCTACAACCTCGACACGCTGCAGGAGACAGGTCGCATCGAGATCCCCAACGCGGGCGGATCGGCCAGCGACCTTGTGCGTTTCGGCACGGATGGAATCGCCTTTCGATCCGACTCGACGCTCGTGCTGGTGCAGTCCAGTGTCCTGTCCGGCGTACCGCCGCGCGGAGTCCTGGACAACGATCGCGACGTCGACGATCCGCGCCTGGTCGTCGAACTCGTGTCGGGCGTCAGCCATGGGCAGCTGAATCTGCGTGCGGATGGGCAGTTCACCTACCAGCCGGGGCCCGAGTATTCGGGCAGCGACCAGTTCCAGTACCGGATCGCCGTTGGCGACTGGCGTTCCGCCCCGACGCCGGTGTCGATCGTGGTCCGCCCCGTCAACGATCGTCCCGTCGCGACTCCAGACAGCTACTCGACCGACGAAGACACGACATTGACGGTGCCCGTGGACCGCGGTCTGCTTACCAACGACTCGGACATCGAAGGCGATCCGCTGATCGCCTTGATTGGCAGTCCGCCGACGAATGGGACGCTGAAGATGTTGGCCGATGGTTCGTTCACCTACACACCGAAGTTGAACTTCTTCGGCGAAGATCTCTTCACCTATCACGTCTGGGACGGCCAAAATACGACCGATGCGGTGCAGGTACGCATCGTGGTCAACGCGATGCCCGATGCTTCCCTGCCCCAGGCCGACTTTTATGTCACCCCGCAGGCGCAGTTGCTTGCCGCCACGTCCACCGTGCCGGTTTCAGTCGATCCGGTGGCGGTGACGCTGCTGCCGCTGAAGTCCACTTGGAAGTACTTGGACGACGGCTCGAACCAGGGCACGGCCTGGCGTGCCGCGCAGTATGACGACTCCTGGTGGAAATCGGGCAACGGCGAGTTCGGATATGGCGACGGCGACGAGGCGACCGTCGTGGGTTACGGCCCGGACCCCAACAATCGCCACATCACCACGTACTTCCGCACCTCCTTCGAGGTCGGCGGCCTCGCCGAACTTTCGAATGTGCAGATGCAAGCGTTCCGCGACGATGGCATCGCGGTCTACCTGAACGGCGTCGAGATCGCGAGGGAACTGCTACCGGCCAATGCGGGCTACATGGCCCTGGCGACTTCCGGGGCAACGGACGACGGACGCGCCCGCCGCACCTACAACATCCCTGCCGGCCTGCTGCGCGAAGGTGACAACGTGTTGGCCGTCGAGATCCACCAGGCGACGGCCAACAGTTCCGACATCTCCTTCGACGGCGCCGTCATTGCCACTCGCGCAGGATCGAAGGAAAAAGCCGGCGTGCTGGTCAACGACACCGACCCGGACAAACGTCCGTTGACGGCCGAGCTGGTGACGCCTCCCGCGCACGGCTCACTGCTGCTGCGTCCCGACGGCACGTTTGAGTATCGCCCGGAACGCGCCTTCACGGGAACGGACCGGTTTGACTACCGAGCGGTCGACGGGTTCGGCGAGTCGACAACGGCCACGGTCAGCATCGAGGTGCAGCCGGCCAACGTGCCTCCGCTGGCCACCGCCGACCGTTACTTCGCCACGCCCCGCACGCCGCTTGTCGTGACTGCCGCTTCCGGCGTACTCGCAAACGACTCGGACCTTGAACCGGGCACGCTCGTCGCGCAGTTGGTGGACTTGCCGAAACACGGCTCGCTGGAGTTGCGGCCGGATGGCTCGTTCACCTACACCCCCGGCTCGACCTTCCAGTTGGCGGATCGCTTCAGCTACCGCGCGTCTGATGGCACGCTGTCCTCGGAGGTCGCCGAAGTGCGTATCGAAGTCGACGCACCGACACTGGTCGTGGGCACACATGACCTGCTGGCGAACCAACCGAACCAGAAGGTGCCGCTTTACGTGCGAGGCGGCCAGCGTGTCGGTGGCGTCAATCTGTACGTGCAGTCGGGCGACGGCGGCCCGGAGTTGACGCAGTTGGGGCTGCCTGCAGGTACAAGAGGACCGGCGATCACCGGCATCGACCTCGGGACGGGCACCATTTTCGCCACCGCTCCCGACAGGCCCTCGGTCTCGCTAACGCTGCCGCAGGTCGGTTTCGCGACGCTCGCGATCGCCGAACCCCAATCGTGGGTCGCCGCCGAGGGACTGTTGGCGACGCTGACGATCGACACCTCCGGACTGCTCGGCGGCACCTTCGACCTGAAACTCGACCAGATCCTGCCGGGCTTGCAGGATGGCCCCTTCAGCACCGACTTCGGCGGCCTCCCCATCCGCATCAGCAACGGCAGCCTGCAGATCCGCACGGCGGAGGTAACGGGACGCCATGTGTTCTACAACGGTTCGAAATACGATGGCGAGAACTCGGCGGCCAGCGAGTTGGACGACCAGGCGATCGCGGTCGACAAGCGCGCGTTGCTGCCGGGACAACCGGCACAGTTCGAGAACTACACCAGCTACAGCCGCGGCATCAACGGAGTCATGGTTGACGCCAAGGGCCTGCTGGGCGACGTCTCGCTGGCCGACTTCCGCTTCCGCGTCGGCAACACCAACAGCGTGGCGAACTGGGCCTCCGCGCCGGCGCCGACCAGTTTGACGATCCGCCGCGGCGCGGGCGTGAATGGAGCGGATCGGCTGACGCTGGTCTGGCCGGAAGGCACGATCAAGAACCAGTGGCTCGAGGTGACGTTGCGCTCGAACGCCACCACGGGCCTGCCGCGCGACGAAGTCTTCTATTTTGGCAACGCGATCGGCGAGACGGGGGACAATCCGAGCAACGCGCTGGTCAACGCCAGCGATATCCTCGCTGCGCGTGACAATCCCCGCGGACCACTGACGCTGGCCGGCATCGACAACCCGCACGATTTCAATCGCGACCGGCTGGTCACGGCCACCGACGTCATCCTGGCTCGCGATCATGTGACATCGCCTTTCACGGCCCTGCGGCGGATTACGCCCGACGTGGCTCCGGCCGCCGTCGCTGCTGCTCTCGCGACGGCCGACACGCTTTCCGCCCAGGATCGCGACGCGGCGCTGGAGGACGAGGACGATTGGCGACTGGCTTGAATGAGCAGCTAACCCGTCGTTCGTGGAACCTCCTCGCGGCGTATTCGGTCGAACTCTGCCGCGAAGAACGCATCGCGACCAGCCTTGCATTCTGCGGCGGCGACTGTCACACTCGTGCGCCGCTCTCCTGCTCTTGTCCCCATCCCACGGACTCCTGCCCATGCAGCTTTCGCTCTCCGTCCGCATCGCCGAAGAGTTTCTTTCGAAGGAGCAGTCCCGACTTTCGCTGGATGAGCTGATCGCGCTCGCCCGCGATACCGGCTACGACGCTTTGTGCATGCGAGGATCGCAGGTGGGCGTGCACAGTTCCGTCGAGCGGCAACGGGAGGTGGCAGCGCGAGTCACCGGCAGCGGGCTGGCGGTCACAATGGTGACTGGCGATTTTGACATGGTCTACAACAACGAGCGCGGGCCACTCTGCCTGCGCGCGATCGAGCCGTACCTGGACCTTGCCAAGCTCCTGAAAGCTCCCCTCGTGCGAGTCGCGTTGAAGCAGCAGGAGGACATCGGCTGGGCGCAGCGCGCGGCGGATGCTGCCGCTGAACGCGGCCTGACACTCGTCCACCAGTGCCATACGTTGAGCCTGTTCGAGACGGTGGAGGGCATCGAGCGGACGCTGCGGGCAATCGACCGCCCGAACTTCGGACTGATCTATGAGCCGGCGAACCTGGAGATCTGCGGCGAGGACTACGGTGCGGCGACCATCGAGCGGCTCGCGGGCCATCCAGAGGATGCAGTAGGTTTTGAAGTCGGGGACG
>CAZUJM010000192.1:0-11561 GCA_964620405.1 uncultured Pirellulaceae bacterium
CTTCGCCTGGGTAGATCGCGGTGGCAGCCGTACCACTACGATGGTGGCGAACAACCTCGGCGGGAGCGTGGGGGACGCCTACGCGGCCGCTCCGATCGCCGCCATCTTCGCGCCGCTCTTCCTGGGCCTGGTGGCCGACCGGCTGTTCGCTTCGGAACGCGTCATGGGCGCGCTGATGATCCTGGGCGGCTTGCTGATGGCCGCCATTCCGGGAGTCGCCGCGAAGGGCGAGGCCAGCGCCTCGACGCTGGTCACGCTCATCACGCTCCACCTGTTCTGCTACATGCCGACCCTGGGGTTGGGCAACACGATCGCCTTCACGCACATCAAGAGCCAGGAAGACTTCCCGAAGATTCGCGTCTGGGGAACGATCGGCTGGATCGCCGCCGGCCTGCTGCTGGGTGGGCTGGGCTGGTCGAGCAAGTTCAACATCTTTTGGCTCGGGGCCGCCAGTTCCGTGCTGCTCGGCATCTTCTGCTTCTTCCTGCCCCACACGCCGCCGCCGCTCAAGGGCAAGCCGATGGACCTGCGCAGCCTGTTGATGGTGGATGCCTGGAAACTGCTGGGCGACCGGAACTTCCTCGTCTTCGCCATCTGCTCGACGCTGATCTGCGTGCCGCTCGCCTACTACTACGGCCAGACCTCGACCTTCCTCAGCCAGGTGGGGTTCGCGGAGCCGGGAGCGACGATGACGCTGGGGCAGATGTCGGAAATCTTCTTCATGCTGCTGATCCCGTTCTTCTTCCGCAAGCTCGGACTGAAGATGATGATCCTGGTCGGCATGGGTTGCTGGGTCATCCGCTACGTGCTGTTCGCCATGGCCGCTCCGACGCAGGCCACCTGGATGCTGCTGCTGGCCGTGGCCCTGCACGGCATCTGCTACGACTTCTTCTTCGTGACCGGTTTCATGTACACCGACCAGAAAGCTCCCGAAGCCATCCGTGGCCAGGCGCAGGCGCTGCTCGTGTTCCTGACGCAGGGCGTGGGCATGTTCTTTGGGTATAAGATCATGGGAGCGGGCAAGTTTGCAGGCATCGACCTGGGCTGGACGATTGGCGACTATGGCAAGCAGGTGACGAGCGTCACGGAATACTCGAACGCCCTGACCGCCGCGCGCGGCCAGGCGCCGCAGGTCAGCTTCTTCGAGACCTTCGCCAAGATGTTCTCGCGCAGCCTGCCCGAGGGATTGGACGCCAACCTGCTCGGCAAGACCATGGGCGAGTGGAAGAATTTCTGGATGTTCCCGGCCATCATGGCCCTGGTCATCATGGTCGTGTTCTTCCTCGCGTTCTGGGACAAGGCCAAGGATACGAGCGAAGCCAAGGGACACTAAGGCGGGTCGCAGGCCGCGCACGGGGACTGGCCGTTCCATGCGTCCCCGTTCTCCGAACGAACAGGTCTCACACGAGGAGTTGTCGATGTCCACGGACGCCCCGGTCGGGTTGGGAGTGCGAACGATCGACCACATCACGCTGGTGGTCAGTGACCTGGAGAAGAGCCGCTGGTTCTACCGCGACCTGTTGGGCATGCGGGAAGTGCCGCGGCCCGCGTTCGGGTTTCCCGGCCTGTGGTTCCAAGCGGGCAGCACGCAGATCCACATGAACGTGGACAGCCCCGAGGCCGGGCCGGCCGGGATGCCGCCGTTCGAAGGCAACCAGCCGTCACGCGGTTTCCACTTCGCCTTCGTCGTCGAAGACGCGCACGCGGCGGCGGAGCAACTGGAGGAGGAGGGCGTGATCATCGTCACCGGGCCGCGCCTGCGTCCCGACGGCTGGGTGCAGCTCTACATCTACGACCCGGACGGCTATCTGGTCGAAATCTGCAGCGCGGGTTAGGGAGCGCGGCCGTCCCGGCCGCACCGGCGCAGCTAAAGCAATGCAGCCATCTCCCTGAGTAGTTCATTCAGAACGCAGTGTTCTTTGGCAGTTCTGATGCGGCCGAGACGGCCGCGCTCCAGCATTGGCACGCTTCACACTGCGTGATGCATTTAGATCGCAGCGTTCTGTGACTGTTCTGATGCGGTCGGGACGGCCGCGCTCCAGTATTCTAATGCCGGCACTGCTGGCGTTCGGCCATGTCGACTGGCCGGAACGGCATGATCCGCTGGAGCAGCAGCGAGACTTCCGGCAACACGTCCCGCCGGTCGGCCACGCGCGCGATCTCATGAACCTGCTCGCCGCGATGGAACGTCACCGATGCCTCCGGAAGAACGCTCAGCTGTCGACGCAGTTCGAAGTACGGGACTCGCAGGCGTTCTTTGGCCAGCTTCCGCAGTTCCGGGACCGAGCTGTCGGTCACCTCGACCAGGTCCCTCTGGAAATCAAAGACCTGCGTGGCGACGGGGATGAAAAGGTGGTTCGTCACGTTGCCCTCCGTCCGCAGGTTGGAGTACATCGCGAACGAGGTCTCGGTCTTCAAGCCGAGGTAGGGACAGAGGCCGTTGAGGATGAACAACGCGGCGTGCACGCGGAAGATCGGCGATCCCAGGCGAAAGAGCACGGGAGATTCGTTCCCGATCGAACGCACGCTGCGACGCCATTCGGTCAGTCCGAAGGCGCACAGGATCAGGTCGTAGGTGATCCAGAAAGGAAACGTGCGACTGACACCAAACTGTCGCTCGCGGATCGCCATGTAGGCGAGGGCGGCGAGTCCCAGGAGCATCGGCAGGGCCGTTCCCGGACGCCGGGGACTAAGGGCATTCCTGCAGGCCAGAAACCAGTTCTGGAGTCGCGCCATGGACTGCTCGGAACTGAACAGCGCCAGCATCGGAAAGATGATCACTCCGAACGCGTAGAAACCGTTTCGCGGCCCGGACGAGAGGAACGAGTGGAAGTACAGCGAACTGAGGATCCCGGCGCCTCGATAGCGAGGCACGGCCAGCAGGATCGGGATCAATCCTTCGATGATCAGCGTGGCGTAGATGCTCATGTAGTTCGCCCACGTCGATTGCGGCACAAACCACAGTGGCAGCGGCTGGTTGCGTTCCGAGAACGACAGGTAGCACGCACAACTCAGGTCGGGGGCCAGGAAGTCGTAGTTGAGTTTATGCAGCGTCGCCAGGGTGTAGGTCCAGATCAGCAGCCAGCAGATCGCGGGGGAGGCCAGCGCGAGGATCGGTGTGCTTTCCCGCGGCAGGGCCCGATGCCGCACGCCATGCACGGCAAAGGCTCCCAGGATCGCCGCGTTGCCGAACGTGTGCAGCAATAGGTGGTTGCCCATCACGGAGGGATCGGCGAAGTAGTCGAGGAGTTGCGCGAGGACGTAGGCCAGCAGTGGCAGCGAGCGGCCGGGGAGCGCGAGCAGACTGACGGTGGTGGCGAGTAGCAGGTAGTTGGAAGGCGTGTACTGCCAATGCCCGTACCAGCCTTTGTCGAAGAGCGTCCCCAGGGCCCAGCCGAAGGCGAACACGGACGCCGCCGCGTCACCAAGGCGGGGTGAGCCGTTCAGGCCATCCGCGAAGGGGCGTTCGGTGCTCCCCAAGGGGCTGGAGTGATTCATCGGGTGGCTTCGCTGTCCGTCGGCAGCGATGGACGAAGGTCGCTCTCTGCCAGAGGCCCTGGGGCACGACGCATCGCAACTCGCGAAGCGGCCGTGGGCTCTAGTATACTCAAGCCGATGCCGGGACACAGAAGGGACTCGCGATGGCGGTCGCGTTCAGTTCCTGCGGCCCGTATTCCTCGAACGGGTTTACTCCAGAAGATCGGTGGTTTCCATGGTGCGTCTATCCAACCGGTGGAAGGTTTTGACGGCGTGCTACGCGCTGTTCAGCATGGTGGTCGTCGCGATCGCCTGCTTGGCGGTGATTTTCGACGTGGCCAGTCCCTTCTTCATGGGCAAGTCCTACTCGGGCGATCTGTTGGATATTCCCTACTACGCCGACAAGCCGTGGGCTCGGCAGTTCCTCGAGGACGAGGAGGCGATCGCATCCGCGATGGTCCGGTATGAGCCCTTCACGGTCTGGAGGCGTCCGCCTTACCAGAGTTCCACCGTGAACGTGGATGCCTCGCGGCGACGCGTGGTCCCCGCGACGTCGCAGGATCCCGACGCGCTGCAGGTTTTCTTCTTCGGTGGTTCCGCCATGTGGGGCACCAGTTCCCCGGACTGGGCCACGATCCCCAACCAGGTGGTCGAACAGTTCCAAAGCCGGTCAACGCGGCCTCTGCATGCCGTGAATTTCGGCGAAAGCGCCTGGGTCTCCACGCAGTCGCTCATCGCCCTCCAGCAGGCTCTGCAGCACGGCGAGCGTCCCGACGTGGTAGTGTTCTATGAAGGAGCCAACGACCTGCTGATGGGATTCGCCAATGACTCACCATTCGAGCACAGCGAGTATGTGCGCGTGGCGTCCGTTTTCAATTCGAATGGTCGAGGGCGCGGTAGTCGCATGGTCTGGTTCCCGCGACCTGGATCGTTGGCCCGCGGTTTGATGCCGAATACCTTCTTTCGCCTCGATCGTGGCCAGCAGTATGCGCGCGCTCCCGTGGGAGGCTCGGAAGAACATCTGCGGCAACTGGCCCAGCAGGTCGCGCAGGTCTATCGCACGAACCAGGAGACGGTGCGGGCGCTGGGGCGACGCTACCAGTTTGAAACGCGTTTCTACTGGCAGCCGCATTCGGCATACGGCAAGAAGCCGCTGACCGATGGTGAGGAGGCGATCATCACGGAGAGGACGCCCAACTCGCCGTGGAATCGTACATTCCGTCGCTTCGCAAGCCTCCTTCACGCGGCCGTAACGGAGATGCCCGCCGAGGACTTCCGCGATCTGTCGAATGTGTTCGCCGACCAGACGCAGCAGATCTACACCGACCCGGTCCACGTGACGCCGGAGGGCAACCGCTTGATTGCCGAGGCGATGGTCGAGGATCTCACGCGGAACTGCGCGGCGTTCCAGGAATTGCCGGGAGAAGTGCCGACTGAGCAGAAGAGCCCGCAGGGCGGCGATGAAGAGGCCGGCGCGGAAGCGAAACCGGAATAAGCTGGAAAAGGAAACGCCCAGGATCGAGGGCCAACCCGATCCTGGGCGCATTTCCTGTCCAGGTCTTTCTGTTGCGGGGAGTGTGCTAGAAACCAGGCGGCGAACGCTCGTGCATGTAAGGATGCCCAAGCGACGATCGAGTCCGTGCATTCATGCTGAGTCCTCGCATACGGGGTCGACGGAACCCACGGGACGCTCACGGAGGAAGAAGAATCGCGACAACATCCTTCTCCCCAACCGCGACCGGTTGACGGCCAGTCCGCTGCCTCGGGAAAGGGCAGCGGAGCATCTCGTCGCGAGGTGCAATTGCAAAGTGCGTGCCATGCGGTTGGCAGAGGCGAGCGAATTCATTCGGACCGGCGATTTCCCGGGGAAAAGGGCCGCAACGGGGAGCCGAGCCGAGAAGTGCCCCGACGCCACCCTGCATGCGTCGCGCGCAACGTCTGCCGCGCCGCAACGCATTCCGAAAAAGAGACCGTCGGTCGAGCCGCCTGGGGTAAGGTCTGCGGGCTACTTCGAGGAACGGGCTGGCAACGGTTGGGACGGGGGCTGGATGTCCAGCGCGAGGACTTCGGATTCGTGTGCGACATAGAGACGCACACCACGGGGCCGCGGAGCGACCGCAAACCCGGCGATGTCCTGCCTTGTCTGGAGATGATCGTATAGCCGGCCATCGTCCTGAATCATGTGCAGCGAACCATCCGGCCCGGCGACCCACCAGGCACCTCGGCGGGAAGGGCTTGCCGATTCGTCCGGCCATTCGACCCATTGAGGCGGGTGGACTTGGAAGCGAAACACGCCGGCTGGCAGGCCGTACGCCCAGGTCTCCTTCGCGAGCGTATCCATACCCACGGCGATGGGGCGGCCTTCCAGCGTGTAGGAAAGTCCCAGCCAGGATGCGGCCTTAGGAACCACCGCGCGCGCTGCGGCGAGTCCATGCAGGGCGCGGGGCGGCGAGCCGATAGACTGCGCCGCGGCCATTTCCCCTCCACGGCCCAAGGGGAGCAGAACGCCCGAGTCGCCTTGCACCGCCAGGAGCGATGCGGTCAGGAGATGATCGCCCAGGGGTGAGTTGTTTCGTGTCGACAGCGGCGCGACCATCGCCGCGGCACTGCGAAGCGCCGTTTGCTGCCAGAGGATGCGTCCGGTCGCATCAACGGCGTGCACGCCCGCAGGTTCCGAGAAGCCGATGTACAGTTCGGGCGATCCGTTGTCGTCGAGGTCCGCGAGTTCCGCGTCCAGCACCGTGGCTGAACCGAGCGGTTGCGGCGGATAGCTGAAGACCGGCCGGAACTTCTCGTCGAATACGCTCACCTGCCCGCCGAACTTCGCATGCAAGGCGTACCACGCTGTGCCCTCACGATCGGTCCAGCGCTCCCAATGCGTCGGAGGTTGCGAGTCGGCCAGCTCCAGCGGATGCCGCGCGAGGACCTCGCCTCGCTCGTCCATTGTCCAGACCTCGCGCTGCTCCTGCAGGATGCCGACGACTTCTTGACGATCACCGCCGTCGGTTCCTGCCTGGGACCAGACGAGCAGATTGCCGGGAGCGGACGGCTGGGAAGATTTCCACGCGGTCGAAGCCCGCAGTCGCTGGAAGGCGCGTGCGGGCGGCAGAGCCGTGGCTCGCGGCGCTTCGCGATCCACGCCGCGCGCGATCTGCAGGTGGTGTTCGAACGCCTGTTGCGCGTCGGTGCCTGCCGCTGTATTCGCTTTGCTCTTACTGCCAGCGATCGCATCGGCCAGCGTTTGCAGCGTGTCGGCCAAGCGATCCGCCAATTGGGGATCCGCGCCGACCAGACGGCTCTTTACCCGCCGTTCCGGATCGAGCACCACCACCGTCGGGGCCTCCTCGATCGCCAGGACATCGCGACCGGATGCCAGGGGATCGCGGAGCGTGGACAGTTCTACGCCCATTCGCCGCAGCAGGGCCGCCCACTGCGACGCGGAGACCGCATTCCAGTCGTCGGCACAGACGAGTTCCCAGCGCACGTCCAGCCCCGCCGCGCGCGCCTGCTCCGCCGCTCGCTGCAGGCTCGGCAACACCTCATGCGACGCCTCCTGGTCCTGCACCCAAGCCAGGACCACCAGCGGTTCGCGCCAGTCGCCGGGTCCGACATACTGGCCAGCCGCTTGCGAGTCGGCGGTGGCCGCCAGTTTCAGCGTGCGGGCATCGCCCTCGGTGTCGCTCGTGGCAGGAGGGTCCGGGGACGATGGCGACTCGGGCGCAACGCCGCGGATCGGCGGGAGCACGAAGTAACGCACCTCCAGGTCACCGGGCCGCGCGGTGAACGCGAACCCGTCGTTCGACGCGGCTCGCTCGTCCCATCGCGACTCCTGCCATTCGATATAAAGTTGCACTTCGGTGGGCCGCTGGTCGGCGGGTGTGTCCGCGAACAGGTTGCCCGTGGGCAGGTCCAAGCGGCGCAGCGATTGGGTCGTCGCGTCCCACCAGAACGTCCACGGGCCGTCGGGCGTGGCGATGCGCAGACGCTGGCAACGGGGATGCGCGTGAGCCGGTGACTGCGGCGGTGACACGAGAGTGTCATCGGAGCCCGGCAGCGGGGCCTCGTCGAGTGGCTCGAAACGCCGCGGATCGGCCAGCAGCGCCTGCCAGTACGGGTCGTTCAGCAGCAGGCCGAGATGCGTGGCTTGCAGGTGCAGGGGCAGGCCGAGCAGCAGGCTGATCATCTGCTGCGGCTGTCGCGGGTCGAGCGTCTCGGTGAGCGAGTAGAGTTCCGGGATGCTCCAGGTGGCCGGAGCGGGCCGCTGCACGACTTCGTGCCCCATGTCGGTCGTGGCCGGATCGTCGACCCAGGCTCGGGCCTGCTTGCCGTCGCCAAGGATGTGGAGCCTGCTGTCCCCGCGGGTGATGTCGATGCGCAGGCGATCGGGACGTCGGTGGGCGATCGCGAGTTGAGTCTGGTCGTGGCGCGGGCCCTCGGCGGTCATGTACTGGAGGTGCAGCGTGCAGCGGTCTTCGTAGGAGTTTGCCGCGCGATAGCGATCCAGAAGTGTCATGAGCGAGGAGGAAGGGAGCGCGGGTGCTTGCGCTGTTTCCGTGTTGCTGATTGCAGGAACATGAGGTCTGGAGCCGGTGGCCGACGAGTCGCCAGGCGAGGTGGGGCTGGGGCGTTCGGACGCGTCCTTCCCGCAGCCGCTGGCGAGCGCCAGCAGGAGGACGGTTCCCAGCCAGTTCCTCCATGGGCGAGGCCGGCGTTCGCGCAGGGGGTGCCGTTCACGCACCGAGTGAATGGGCAAAAGTGTCCCGTTCGGCGCAAGAACGCTTCCCCGCGGAGGACGACAATCGGACATGAAGAAGATTCCGTTCTGTGATAGGATGGAAACGCGGGGGAGAAACGGTCGGCAACCGGTGCGCATCCATCCGGTGCCCGGGCGTCTCCTGCCCAGAATCGCCTGCTTGGCGGGCCGTGCCAGAGCTCCCATGATTTCCCGAGAAGGACTTGATTATTCGTAATCGAGCCAGCGACGTAAAGCTCGGGATCCATCGGCCAGAACCTTACGGGCACCCTGACCTTACGGGCACCCTGACCTTACGGGCACCCTGACCTTACGGGCTCCCTGACCTTACGGGCTCCGTGACTTCACGGGGCCCCTGACTTCACGGGGCCCCTGACTTCACGGAAAGCAACGATGCCTCAGATTGAATTTGGCGTGGATTCACGCATGGCGATGCCGGACGACGTGGCAATGGCGGGCGACGCTTCGTCCGTGGGGTCGCCGCTGGAAGATCCTCGTGAGGCGACGCGGGCGGCGCTGCGCGAGCCGCTCGACTATCCGTCGTTGCAGCAGGTTGTCGTGGCGGACGACCATGTCGTGCTGGCGTTGGAAGAGGGATTCGTGCAGCCCGCCGCGGTGGTGGCGGGCGCGGTGCTGGAACTGGTGGCGGCCGGACTGGATCCGGAGCAGATCACCGTGCTGCGCACCAAGGCGGACGCGGAACTTTCCCGAGCCCTGCCGACGCGCGACCTGCCTCCGGAACTGCGCGATCGGGTGCGCGTGATCGTCCACGATCCGGCCGATCGACAGCATCTCGCGCTGCTCAATGTCTCGGCCAGCGATGAGGGCATCTATCTGTCGCGCGAAATGGTCGAGGCGGACGTCGTGATTCCCTTGAGCGTCGCCAAGGCCCGGCGTTCGTCCGGCTACTGGGGTATTTACGGCGCGTTATTCCCCACCTACGCCGACGAAGCGACGCAGCAGCGATTCTGCTCGCCGAAGACCAGCATGAAGCCGTCGCAACGCAAACTGCGAAGGGCGGAGGTGCGGGAGGCAGGCTGGCTGCTGGGGGCGAGTCTGGTCGTGCAGGTGGTGCCGGGGCCCGGCGAAACGCTGCTGCATGTCTTGGCCGGAGAAGTGCATTCGGTGGAGAAGCGGGCGCGGGAGCTGTTCGAGGCCGTGTGGCACTTTGATGTCGCGCAGCGGGCGCGGCTGGTTGTCGCCACGATGCCCGGCGATCGCCAGCAGCAGACGTGGGCCAACGTCGCGCGACTGTTGCGGGCCGCGTCGCGGGTCGTCGAGGACAACGGCACCATCGCCATCTGCTGCGATGTACGCTCCAAACCCGGCCCATCGCTCCGCAAACTGGCTCGCAGTCCGTCGCTCGAAGAGGCCCGCCGCGCCATCCAGCAGGATAGCTCGCCGGATGCATTGACCGCGGCCCAGTTCGTGCGCACGCTGCAACACGCCCAGGTCTTCATGCTCAGCGGCCTCGAGGAAGACGTGGTGCAGTCCTTGGGATTGGGCTACGTCGCCTCGCCTGACGAAGTGGTGCGGCTCGCGTCGCGCCACAAGCAGGACTGCCTCCTGCTGCAGAACGCGCACCAGGCCGCGCCACGCCTCGCGACGGAGGCGGACGAATGAGTGACGTGGAGCCGTCCTCGAGCGATCCGCTGGCGTGGATCCACGATCCGGAACTCGCACTGGTCGAAGCCTACACACGTGCCCTGCGCGGCGCGGCCGTCGTGGAGCTGCCGGGCATGACGGAGATTCATTTTACGGGCGCCGATCGCGGACGCTTCCTGCACAACCTCTGCACCAACGATGTGCTGCGGCTGGAGCCGGGACGCGGCTGCGAGGCGTTCGTCACCAATGTCCAGGGCAAGACGATCGGGCACGGGCTGGTCTTCTGCGAGAGCGATCGGCTGGCGTACGTGTCCTCCGCGGGACAGGCCAGTGTCCTGATGCCGCATTGGGATCGCTACCTGATCACGGAGGACGTGCAGCTGGTCGATCGTTCGCCTGAACTCTGTCACTGGCTGGTGCTGGGCCCGGACGCCGCGATGGTCGTGCAGCGCGCCACGCAGGCCGACGGGTTGGCCGCGCAGGGGATGCGTCCGCTCGACCACCGGACCGTGCATGGCGAATCGAGCGATGCGCAGGTGCGTTTCACGCCGATGCTGGCAGCGCAGGCGTATCTGCTGGCAGGGTCCGCGGGCGACCGGAAGTTCTGGCGCGAACGGATGGTCGCAGCCGGCGCCGAGGCGGCGCCGGTCGAACTGTTCCAGATGGCACGGTTGGAGGCATGCTGGCCGTGGTTCGGCTGGGATATCACCGATCGCAACCTGCCCCAGGAGGTCGATCGCGACGCGTTGGCGATCAGCTTTCGCAAGGGCTGCTACCTGGGACAGGAGACCGTGGCGCGCATCGACGCGTTGGGCCATGTGAATCGCCTGTTGACCCGTCTGGAGTCGAGCGATACCCTGACGCCCGCTCCGGGCACGCCGCTGCTGCTGGATGGACAGACGGTGGGGCAGGTGACGTCGTCGGCGTTTTCGCCCTCCCGTGGCAAGGGCCTCGTGCTGGCTTACGTCCGCTGCTCGGCGCGAACCCCCGGCCTTGTCCTGGTGACGCCGGAAGGCAGTCCCCTGACCGTGGACGCCGCGTCTTCCAGCTCGCAGGATTCCGGCTGAATTCGACGAAGAAACCACCATGCGCGCGATCTACTTTGAACAGTACCAGGGGCCGCTCAGCATTCGCGAGTTGCCCGACCCGCGACCGACCGAGGATGGGGTCGTGGTGGAGGTGCGCGCCTGCGGACTGTGCCGCAGCGACTGGCATGGATGGTCGGGCCATGACACGGACGTGCACCTGCCGCACGTGCCCGGCCATGAGTTCGCGGGTGTGGTCGTGGAGACGGGAGCGGCGGTGACAAAGTTCCGCGCAGGCGACCGCGTGACCGTGCCGTTTTGCGTCGGCTGCGGTACATGCGTACCGTGCCGCGAAGGACAGACGCAGGTCTGCGATCACTACTTCCAGCCCGGGTTCACCGCCTGGGGTGCTTTCGCCGAACGCGTCGCGATCCCGCACGCGGATCTGAATCTGGTGAAACTGCCCGATGCGCTGGGATTCGCCGAAGCGGCCAGCCTGGGCTGCCGCTTCGTCACTTCGTATCGCGCGCTGGTCCACCAAGCGCAGCTCCAGCCTGGCCAGTGGCTGGCCGTCCACGGCTGCGGCGGTGTCGGGCTGGCTGCCATCATGATCGCTCGCACACTCGGCGCCCGCGTCGTCGCCCTGGACCTCAACCCGCAAGCGCTGGAGATGGCTCGGCAGCTCGGTGCCGAAGCGACAT
>CAZUJM010000193.1:0-7246 GCA_964620405.1 uncultured Pirellulaceae bacterium
CATGGGCCGACGCGAGAACACGGGCAGCGGAGATGCGGAAGTTGACGGGCCAAGACAGCATCGGCGTGCCCAGCATCGACCGCCCATCCTCAGCGGGCCCGACTTCAGCAAACGCATCTTCAGCAGCCAGCGGCCTGCGGCAGTTCCAGTAGGCTGTCCAGATGCCCCTGCGCCGCTCCCAAAGCCTCCTCGGCCACGGCGCGAGCGAGCGGCGCGTCACGAAGCTGGTCGACGGCGGAACGAATGGCGGCGACGTCGTCGCGCTGGCAGGACACCACCTGCGGGATCAGATAGCGAATACCCAGGTCGTGCAGGTCGGTGAACGTCATGGGAAACTCGCCACCCTGCAAACGACCGCCTTCGTCCAGCACGGCTGTGGCAATGCGGTCGCCCATCAGTTTCTGGTCGTCCGCGATCTGCCGCAGCACCGTCAGCGCCTGCGCATCGCTGGGCGACGCCCACGGCGGCGCGGAGGACAAGTAGACCGCCAGCGAATGCATGTGACGCCCCAGCAGTCGGTTCAGGATGTCTACCGTCTTCCGATTGGCCACCAGCACTTCCCCCGAATCAAACACACTCGTCGTGAAAGCGCCGCGCCACGATCGCCGCACGGCCGTCCACGAATGTTCCTACTGTTCTGAACCGTTGCCTGTCTTCGTCCCACCGCTGCATCAAGCGACTGCTTTGCCCCGCCGCGGGATCAGTCCCGCGGCCAGCACGCCCTCGCCTAGAACAGCGACTTGGTCGCCTCGTTGGTCCACTTGGCGATGGAGTCGGCATACACAATCAAGGTCAGGATGGGGACGACAAGGGCAGCCACGAAGGCTGCGCCCAGCCACGGCACGTACGCGGATCCCGCTCCGGCCGCATCGTCCTTCTCTGCATCAATCGTCATCACCTTCGCCACGCGCAGGTAGTAGAACAAACTCAGCACCGTGTTCAGGCCGCCCAGTACAAGCAGCACCAGCATCAACGGATTCTTCGCGGTCTGCCACGCATCGGCCAGCGACGCGAAGATCGCGAACTTGCCCACGAAACCCGCCAGCGGCGGCAACCCCACCAGGCTGAACAGGATCGCCACGAACATCAGTACCAGCAAGGGCGCTCGTCGAACCAGTCCGGAATAGTCGGCAATCTCTTCGCTGCCCAGCGAGTTCCGCAAGAAAGCGATGATCGCGAACGCCGCCAGGTTCATCAGCAGGTAGGTGACGCCGTAGAGCAGCAGAGCCGACACGGCCCCCTGGGCCACTGCCGGGTGGCTGTCCACCGTCGCCACCGCTGCGGGAACGGCCAGCATCATGTAACCGGCGTGAGCAATCGTCGAATAGCCCATCAGACGCTTGATATTGGTCTGTCCGTAAGCGGCCAAGTTACCGAAGGTGCAGGTCACCACGCCGATCACGCCCACCAGCACGCTGATGAACCGTCGGACGGGCGCTAGTGGACCCGACCCGTAACCGGCCGTCCAACCGTCGGCCGGTTGGCTGCTCCCTCCCGCCACGATCCCGTCGCCGTGCGCTGCAGGGTCCTCGTGAGCGGCTTCGCTGGCATCTCCGGTCTCTGCCACCAGCACCGTGGCATGGGGGGCGTCGCCGGGGGAAACCGACGAGGTCGCTGCCGCCGGAGTCGCAGTTGCCGGATCACCTGCACCGGCCGGCGCCGGCATGTGGCCGAACCCGACGGCCACCCGAACCAGTAGGGCAAGCGCCGCGGCCTTGGAAGCGACCGACAAGAAGGCGTCCACTTCGGCCGTCGCGCCTTCGAACACGTCCGGGCACCAGAAGTGGAAGGGCACCGCCGACAGCTTGAAGGCCAGTCCGACCATCAGCATCAGGGCCCCCAGGGCCAGCACCGTCTTCTGCTCGGGAGACATCGCCGGCAGCTTTTCCGCCAACTGCAGCACCATGGTCGGCAGGTGGGCCGAGTTGAGCACTCCACACAACAGGCTGATCCCGTAGAGCATGATGCCGGCGGCACCGGCACCGTAGATCGAATACTTGAGGGCCGCTTCGCTGCTGCGACGGCGACTCTTCAACTGCCCGGCCAACGCATACGACGGCACGCTCGCCATCTCCACTGCCATGAACACCATCAGCAGGTGGTTCGCCGAAGCCATCAGGCACATGCCGAGCGTCGCGCCGAGCACGAGGCAGTAGAAGTCCACGGCGTCATCACGCTCGGGCATGCGAGTCAAGCGAGTCAGCACGGCGAACAGCAGTGCGAACACCAGCAGGAAGGCACGCACGAAAACCGTCAGCCCGTCAAACACCAGCATGCCGGTGAAGAGTTCCTGGCGAACGATCGCCTGCTGTCCGCTCAAGTAGAGCCAGGGAGCCGCAAAGAACAGGGCCGCTCCGCAACCCACCATCGCCATCAGGAACCCGGGAACGTACTGTCCGATACGGCAGGCGCGCACCAGCAACATCGCCATGATGGTGATGCACAGGATCAGCTCCGGCGTGAAAGGGCCCAGCGAAGCCTGCGTATCCTTGATGAAGTGCGTGGCAAGTTGATGTAGCACGTTACTTCCGCTTTCTTCCGTTGAACTCAACGCATGGATCTGAACGATTCGCGGGCGGCTCCGGACTTCAATCCTCCGGCGAACTCCACCCCGTCGGACAACTGCCGGCTTACCGGACCGCGGCGGCCTGTTCCAACTTCAACTGGGAAACCGGACGCAGCGATTCCCCTGCCGCCGGATGCTCCGCGGCGGCCTCCGCCTTCTCCGCGACTCCCGACTCCGCACGCAAGGCTCGCTCACGCAACTGCGGTTCCTTCACATCCCGCGTCCACTGCACCATCTGCTCGACCTGGTGGTCGATCGTGGCGTCCATGTACCGGAACGCGACCGTATGCGGGAAGACACCAAAGATCACCGCCAGCACCGCCAACGTCACCGCGACGGTCAGCTCCCGCGGAGTGATCGGCGTCAACGCCTCGCCGTGCGGACCCTTGTACTCCGGTCCCAAGTAAACTCGCTGGATCGCCCACAGGATGTAACCGGCCGTCAGCACCACCACGCTCGCCGAGATGATCGCCAGCCAGTGGCTGAAGCTCCAGACCGACAGCACCACCAGCACTTCGCCGATGAACCCGCACAGACCCGGCAGGCCGAGACCAGCAAAGAAGATGATCATGGCCAGGGCCGTATAGGTCGGCATGCGTCCATAGAGGCCGCCGAACTGGTTCAGGTTGCGGTGATGGACGCGGTCATAGACGACGCCCACCATGAAGAACATGCCGGCCGAGCTGATGCCGTGGCCGATCATCTGGAACATGGCGCCCTTGATGCCCATGTTCCAAGACTGCGAGTCAAATCCGCTGGCAGCCGTCGCCGACCAGACACCCAACCCCAGCACGACGTAACCCATGTGGCTGACCGAGCTGTACGCCACCAGCCGCTTGAAGTCGGTCTGGGCCATCGCCGCGAAGGCTCCGTACACCATGCTCACCACGCCCAGGGCGCAGACGAACCAGGCGAAGTCGTAACCGGCGTGGGGACAGATCGGATAGCAGATGCGAATGATGCCGTAGCCGCCCATCTTCAGCAGCACGCCCGCCAGAATCATGGAGATCGGCGTGGGAGCCTCGACGTGCGCGTCCGGCAGCCAGGTGTGCAGCGGCACCGACGGCACCTTGATAATGAAGCCGATGAACAGCAGCAGGAAGGCCCAGTGCTGCACCGTCCAGCCGTCGAACAGGATGTCGCCGCTCGAGAACAGGTCTGTCTTTTGCCCCATCGCGGACAAGGCCAGGATGTTGAACGTGTGCACCGCGCTGGTGCTCTCCTGCGTCGCGTTCTGCGTCGCCAGTTCCACCACGCTCGGGTGCAGGTGGAGCCCCTCCAGGCTGACGCCGCGACGCACCAGTTCCGTCACGTCGCTGTTGAAGTACAGCATCAGGATGGCCACCAGCATCAACACGCTGCCCAGCAACGTGTAGAGGAAGAACTTGATCGCCGCGTACTCCTTGCGAGGTCCGCCCCAGATGCCGATCAGGAAATACATCGGCAGCAGCATGACTTCCCAGAAGACGTAGAACAGGAAGAAGTCCAAGGCCATGAAGACGCCCAGCATGCCCGTCTCCAGCACCAAAAACAGCATGCAGAAGCCCTTGACGTTCTTCGTGATCGACCAACTGGCGATCATCGCCATCACGCTCACGAAAGCCGTCAGCACGACCAGCGGCAGGCTAATGCCGTCCAGCCCCAGGAAGTAGTCGATCTTGAACGACGGAATCCAGGCCAGCGACACCGTATTCTGGACCAGCGGCAGATCCGTATTGAACGGAATGAGGATCCAGAGCGCCGTCAACGCAAGGGTCACGAGGGTCGTGATCAGCGAGATCAGCTTCACCAACTCGTCGCTTCCCTTCGGCACCAGTGCCAACAGGATCGCCACGATCGTGGGCAGGAAGATGATCAGGCTCAGGGTCAGGGGAGGATTCATCGTTTACGCTTCCAAAGTATCCGGACTTTAAAATTCGCTGACGTCTTTTTCGAGGCGGGACCGCGTACCAGCCATCATCGCCAAGGACAACCGTTATCCGAGGCGAGCAGCGAGGCTACTGGGCGAACGCATACCGCCAGAAGCTGGCCAGCATGAACACCGCCACCGTGCCGATCACAATAAACATCACGTACTGGCGAAGGCTGCCCGTCTGGGCTCGACGCAGGCCGAGTCCCGTCTTGTAGGTCAGCGACGCCAGGGAGTTCACAAATCCATCGACCACGGTCCGATCGGCCAGCCGCTCCCAGAACGACGAGAACGCTCGGACAACCCAGGCCAGGCCGTCGATCAGGCCGTCGATCACCTTGCGGTCGAACTGCGAGATCCACTCCGAAACCACGTGCGTGGGGCGAACGAACAACACGTCGTACAGCTCGTCAAACCACCACTTGTTCTGCAGCAGACGATGGATCGGAGCGAACGCCCGCTTGGCCTCCGCCGCATCCAGCTTCCGCAGTCCGTAGAACATCGTTGCCAGGAAGAAGCCCGCAAAGGCCGTCGAGAACGCAATCCACGTTGCCGGCACCTTGATCTCCGGTGCATGGCTGAGATGCTCATCCGGCCACGTCATCGGCGTCAGCACGGCCTGCTGCGTCGCCAGCGTGCCCACCGGACGCGCCTGCTCCAGCAGGTTCGCCAACGTGACGTTCGGATAGCGAGACCAGACCAGACTCAGCACGAACACCAGAGCGGCGATGCCCAAAGCCACATTCAGCGGCTGCCAGCCCGCGCTGCCGTGGCCGTGGCCGCCATGCCCATGATCGTCGTGCCCGTGGCCATGATCGTCGTGCCCGTGGCCGTGGGAATCGTGGCCATGGCTGTGGGAATCGTGGCCGTGAGCCGCATGAGCACCATGGCCGTGTCCGGCCTGTTCGGTCGCCGACTCGCCGCCGCGAGCCTTGAGGACCATGAAGATCACGGCGGCGATCAGGCTGCCGATCATTGCCTCGGCAGGGCCCCAGGCTGCGGCCACCGCCAGCGTTCCCAACAGGATGAGCGGCCGATACATGATCGGCGGCGACTCGTGGGCGTGCTCGTAGCGATCCAAGTTGCGAGGAGTACCCGCGAAGGTCATGTACCACAGGCGGAACATGTAGAAGGCCGTGATGGCGGCACCGCCAGCCGCCGCCAGGAAGAAGAACGTTCCCCAGCCCGGATTCGCGTTACGGAACGAGAGAGCCTGCTCGAGGATCGCGTCCTTGCTGTAGTAGCCGCTGAAGCCGAGGCTCAGCGAGTGGCCGCCGACCGACAAAGCAAACGGCAAGCCAGCTCCCGCGATCGCCAGGCAGCCGACCAGCATGGTGTAAGCCGTCCAAGGCATCTTCTTGCGAAGGCCGCCCATCTCCGGCATCTCGTTCGTGTGCACGGCATGGATCACCGATCCGCTGCACATGAACAGGAGGCTCTTGAAGAAGGCGTGCGTGAACAGGTGCAGCACACCAGCAAGCCAACCGCCAACGCCCAAGGCCAGCATCATGTAGCCAAGCTGGCTGACCGTCGAGTACGCGAGCACGCGTTTAATGTCCGTCGAGACGATGGCAATCGTCGCGGCAAGGAACAGCGTGATCGTGCCCACGATGGCGATCACCAGCAGCACCTCCGGGCAGAACACGGGGTAGAAGCGGGCGACGAGGAACACACCGGCCGCGACCATCGTCGCGGAGTGCACCAGCGCGGACACCGGGGTCGGACCCTCCATCGCATCCGGCAACCAGACGTGCAGCGGGAACTGGGCACTCTTGCCAACGCAGCCGCAGAAGATCCCCACGCCCGCGATGATCAGCAGCCAACGGGCAGCACGGCCCGGTTCACCCTTGCCCAGCGAGTCGCGCCAAGCCGGTACCTTGGCTTCGATCGCGGCCTCGATCGACTCCGGCGTCGCCTGCCGCGTGTCGAACTCGCGAACCACGGCCGCCACCTGCTTGCCCGAAGCGGCCCGCACCATGCCATCCGGCACCTGCAGGGCATACCCCTGGGCGACCGGACGAACTTGTCGAAAGATGCCGTCTTCGCCGCCGAAGGAGAACGTCCCCAGGCTGCTCCACAGGGCCATCAGGCCGATGATCATGCCGAAGTCGCCGACGCGATTGACGATGAACGCCTTGTTCGCGGCCGTCGATGCACTCTTCCGCTCGACATAGAAACCAATGAGGAAGTACGAACAGATACCCACCAGCTCCCAGAACACGAACGTCATCGCGATGTTGCCGGAGAGCACCAGGCCCAGCATGCTGAAACAGAACAGCGACAAGGCCTGAAAGAAGCGATGAAAGCGACCGGGACGATGCAGGTGCGAACCATCGGCCATGTGCACTTCGTGGTCGACGAAATCGTCAACCAGCTCGTCGTGCATGTAGCCCATGGCATAGAAATGGATGCAGGAGGCGATGAGTGTGACCATCGCGAACATGGCCACGGTCAAGGCATCCACATACGTGCTGATGCTGAGCTTGCCCCCGCGGCCAAACTGGGCCAACGTGTAAATCTCGCGAAAGTAGTGCGGCCCCTCGACCGCTGCGTGTCCGGCATGCTCACCGTGCCCCGCGTCACCGTGCCCTGCGTCCGCATGGGCCGCAGGGTCGGCCAGACGAGCCGTGACCGGCAGCGTCGCTTCGGTGGGAGCATCCGCTGGCGTCAAGGAAGCATGACCGCCCTCGTGGGAGGCCTCCTCATGATGCCCGCCATGGGCGGCCGCTGATGGCGCGTGATGCGTCAACCAGACACCCAGCGCGATGTAG
>CAZUJM010000193.1:7256-9476 GCA_964620405.1 uncultured Pirellulaceae bacterium
GAGAGTGCGCAGGAGGTCAAGATGGCAAGGGTCGCGCACAGGCCAGCCTGTCGGCCGCCTTTTCCCATGAGCGGACCGAAGCAGAAAATGACCACGAACGAAGCCAACGGCACTAGGACCGCGGCACCGAGCAAACAGGTTAGCAGCAGACCGGTATCCATCAGCCCTTCAACTCGTCAGCTTGATCCACGTCGATCGTCGTGTGATTGTTGTAGAAGTTCAGAGCAATCGCCAGAGCCACCGCAGCCTCGGCCGCGGCCAGCACGATCACGAACAGGGCGATCAACTGACCGTCCAGTCCCAGCGACTCCTCACGCAGGTAAGGGCTGCCAAACGCCACGAAGTTGATGTTCGCGCCGTTCAGCACCAATTCAATCCCCATCAGGACACCCAAGGCGTTTCGCTTCGTGGCCATGCAGAGGGCCCCCGTGACGAACATCACGGCGCCGATGACCAGGAAATGCGAGACTCCCACGGGTTGCGTCAACAAGTTCATCGAACCACCTCCATCGAACTCGATGGAATCGAATCCGCTTCATCCACCACGCCGGCCACACGCACACCCACCTTCTTGCGAGTACGAGCCAGGTAGGCAGCTCCCACGAGCACCACCAGCAGGTGCATCGAGATAATCTCAAACGGCAGCAAGTAGCCCGACATGCCGTCCCGCAGCAACGCGTTCGGCTGGTTCGACTTGTCGACTCGAACGCCGACCAGCGACCACCCCAACTGCGTTGCGGAGTCTCCGGCGACAGCCGCGACCTGGGCGGCATCCCGCGTCGGCGACCGCCATTCGGGAACCGACAGGGCGGTCACGACCAGCAGGGCCAGCAGCATTCCACCGCCAATGGCGGCCAACACCCAATCGCTGCTCTTGGTCTTCATGGACACGAAGGCCGCTTGGGCCGTGAGCATGACGCCGAAGATCAGCAGCACCAGCGTGCCACCGACATAGATCATGATCTGCATGGCCCCGACAAAGGTCGCCCCGGCCAGAATGAACAGGGCCGCCGTCGACGCCAGCGAGATCACCAGATAGAACGCCATCCGCACCACATTCGAGGACAGCAGCACGCCCAGTGCAAACGCACAGGTCAGCGCCCCGAACAGCAGAAAGAAAAACGAATGCCAGTTGATCGCGTCGAGCATTACCCACGGCCTCCCAAGGTCCGGGCCGACCGAGCGCCAGCCGCCTCACTCCCGACCGACAGCGAAGCCTGACGGCCCGCTTCCGGCGACTCATCTCGATCACGCTCCTGCGCCGTGCGCCCCGACTCGGCCTTCTCTTGCGGAGCCACCGGCTTTTGCAACTCTCGCACGACCGACCAGCTCTCGCGAACTTCCGTGCGATTCACCCGGGCTGGTGTCGGCAAGCCCAACGTCTGCCAAGCCAAGGCACCGATGAAGCAGAACGCTGCGATCGGCACGCAATACTTCCAGCACATGGTGATGACCTGGTCGATACGGAGGCGCGGCAGCGTCCATCGCACCCAGATCATGACCGTAACACCAATCACCGTCTTGAGAATGAAGTTCAGGCAACCAGCCAGATTGGCGAGATAACCGCCCCACCGCCAGTCAACCTCCCCCATCTCGTAAGCCAACGACTGGAACAGCGGAATCGGACCGTTCCATCCGCCAAAGAAGAGAATCGCGGCCAGCCCGCTAACCACGAACATGGAGCCGTACTCGGCCATGAAGAACAGACTCCACCGCAGGCCCGAATACTCCGTATGGAACCCTGCGACCAGTTCGCTCTCCGCTTCCGCGAGATCGAACGGAGCCCGGTTCACACTGGCCATCGCACAGGTGAAGTAGACCCAAAACAGAATGAAGGTGAATGGATCGTTGAAGATGAGCCAGTTGTTGGCAAACCCTTTCTGCATGTCGGCGATCGTCACGAGGTTCATCGTGCCGCAGATCATCACGGGAACAATCACGCAGAGCCCCAGGGGCACCTCGTAGCTCACGACCTGGGCGGCCTCACGCATGCCACCGAAAAGCGACCACTTCGACCCCGAGGCATAGCCCGCGAGAATCACCCCGAAGACCTCCAGCCCAAGCACGGCCAGCACGAAGAAGGCCGCCGTATTCACCTCGCGACCAACCCAGCCCGAGGCGAACGGCAGGGCAAGGTAAGCCGTATAACTGGCGGACAGACTGATATAGGGAGCCAGCTTGAAGAGCAGCGGGTCGGCCGCTCCCGGCATCAAATCTTCC
>CAZUJM010000193.1:9486-11529 GCA_964620405.1 uncultured Pirellulaceae bacterium
GGCTGCCGCTCGGCGCGACCAGCGCGCGACGTAGTCGGCCGCTCCCGGCATCAGGTCTTCCTTGGTGATCAGCTTGAGGCCGTCCGCCAGCGTTTGCAGCCAGCCAAACTTGCCACCGACGCGAGTTGGTCCGAGGCGATCCTGGATGCGGCCCGCAATCTTGCGTTCCATCCAGATGAACACCAACGCACCCACGGCGACCACGTGCAAGACGAGGACGCAATGAATCAGCGCCGCGATTAGGATTCCCAGCCAGTGATTGGCGGGAAAATCAAAGCCGAGCCCGCCAAGAAGCCAGCTCAACACATGACGATTGATGTTATCAGCCACCGTTGCTCGTCCACCAGCTTCCCTGGCTGAGGACACCGGAAACCCGCTTCCAGGCGCCCAGGGCCAACTCAAAAATAAGTTTGTGAAATATGGCACAGGGGGACATCAAGCCACAAGCCCCCACCGTGTCCGAAAAGCGCGTCCTAGCGATCAATTTCACCCATCACGATATCGAGCGAGCCTACAATCGCAGGCACATCCGCGATCGGCACGCCGCGACAGATTTCGTGCGTTACTGAAAGATTGCAGAACGAACTGCTGCGCGCCCGCACCCGCCAAGGGATCGACGACCCATCGCTGACCAGATAGAAGCCCATCTGCCCGCGAGGAGCCTCCGTCTCCAGATACGCCTCGCCCACCGGCAACTTCGTCGCCAACTTAATCGGCTCGCCCCAGTCGCCACTGGCGGTGCTGTAGCGATCCATGGCCTGACGCACGAGGTCGATGGCCTGCATCACCTCCAGCATGCGCACGTAGAAGCGATGCCAGCAATCGCCCAGCACCGCGTCGGCCGGCACCGGCGGATAGTCGTGATCCTTCGGATAGTGCCCGCTTCGCTGCGCGATCACCTCGAACGCATAGCCGCTGTACATGCTCGTGTAGATCTCCTCGCCGTCCCGGCGAAGATCATAGTCCACGCCGCTCCCGCGAAGCACGGGACCGGTGCAACCGTAGTCGATCGCCATCTCCGCGGTCAGCACGCCGATCGCGCAGGTCCGCTTGATGAAGATCGCGTTGTTCGTCAACAGCGTATGATAGTCCCGGATGATCGGCTCGAACTCCACCAGGAACTTCTCGCACTTCTGCAACCACCCGACGGGAAGGTCGGCCGTCGCACCACCAGGCGTCAGGTAGCTGTAAGTCAAGCGAGCACCGCACGCCTCCTCGAACAGATCCAGGATCTTCTCGCGCTCGCGGAAGGCGTAAAGAAACGGACTGAAGGTACCCAGATCGAGGCCGTAGGCGCCCATGCCCACCAGGTGACTCGCGATACGCCCCATCTCGGCGATAATCACGCGCAGGTGACGAGCCTTCTCGGAGATCGAGTGCCGCAACAACTTCTCGACGCACAGCGCCCAGCCGAGATTCATGTTCATCGCCGCGAGGTAGTCCATGCGGTCGGTGTACGGAATCCACTGGCGCGGCGTCAGATTTTCCCCGATCTTCTCGGCGCAGCGATGAAGATAGCCGATGTGAGGCGTCACTTCCGAAACGATCTCGCCATCGGTCCGCAACACCAACCGAAGCACCCCGTGGGTACTCGGATGCTGCGGCCCCATGTTCACCAGCATCTCATCGGTCCGCACGTCGAACTCGATGATCCTCTCACCGTCCACTTGAGTGGCCATGACCTACTCCGTGTGGCAACGCAGCCAAGACCGCGCTCCCTCGATTGAATCCAAGACCCCACGCAACCAACAATCCACCAGACACGAACCCAGCACGCACCAAAACCTACCGACCGCGAATACCGTGGTACTCGAGCGGCGAAACATAGTCCTTCCGCAGCGGATAGCCCTCCCAATCCTCGGGGCACAAAATGCGACGCAGGTTCGGATGCCCCACGAAATTCACGCCCGAAAGATCGTAGACCTCGCGTTCATGCCAGTCGGCCGTCGACCAGACGCCACTGACCGTGGCAATCTCCGGCAACTCCCCCCGGCTGGCCGTTCTTCCACCGAGGCAGCTTAACCTTCAAAACCACCGTGTCCT
>CAZUJM010000194.1:0-10150 GCA_964620405.1 uncultured Pirellulaceae bacterium
CGGCGTATGGGGCACGCTGGCAGTGGGCCTCTTCTCGACGGGAACCGGCACGGCCTCTCCGATGCCCGGTCTGTTCTACGGTGGCGGCATGACCCAGCTGATCGCCCAGTTCATCGGCGTGATCGCGGTGATGGCCTGGGGCCTGGTGACTGGCTTCATCCTCTTCATGGCCATCAAGTACACGATCGGCCTGCGAGTGACCGCCGAGGAAGAGCGTGAAGGCCTGGACATCGGTGAGCACGGCAACGAGGCTTACCACGGCTTCCAGTTCGTCGAAGGCCTGTAAGCGTCCTCGAAGGCTCGACCCATTCCAGTGGGCCACCGCGAGTCGGGGCCCATTGGAGACAGTGGACTCATCAACAATCACCAATCGCGAAGGTCGCCTCGCGGAAAGGTGCGGCAAGGCAACGAACACGCCCCGCCTGGCGGACCTTCGCCTCGGAATACCTATCATGAAAAAGATCGAAGCAATCGTAAGGCACTTCAAGCTAGAAGATATCAAGACCGAACTCTCGCGACGCGGCTTCGCGGGCATGACCGTGACCGAAGTCCGCGGGTTCGGCCGTCAAAAGGGACACAAGGAGACCTACCGCGGAGCAGAGTACACCGTCGACTTCCTGCCGAAGACCAAGATCGAGATCGTGGTCGACGACGCCAAGGTGGACGACGCGATCGACGCGATCACCAGCGTGGCCCGCAGCGGCCAACTCGGCGATGGCAAGATCTTCATCTCGGAGATCTCCGATGCGATCCGTGTACGAACCGGCGAGAAAGGATCTGACGCCCTGTAGGCGCGTGGCCTACACCCTCGAATAGATCGAAAGCGTTGGTTGGTGCCGGGGAAGCCCGCAGGTTGTGACGAGCAGCCTGCGGGCTTTTCTTTTGCTAGCGTTGCTTGCGCCCGCGCACCCGCGTGTTTTCACACCCACCCGGGCGGATTACCGCCGCGTTCGACCGGCCAGGTCCTTGGCGCCCACAGACTTTCACTGACCTGCACACAGCGACCAAACACCGGCGTGACGGTCCCGAATGGTGGCTAGCCACGAAATCAGAATCCACGCATTCGACGGACGAGTCCGATCTAGAAAGGGCCAGGCGAAACGCAGAGCAAGGATGATCGGCGACCGGGCAATGGACGGCTATCGGACATTTCGCATGCAAGCATATCCACCGAGCAGGACCTGGCCCTACCTGACTGTCGTGCTGGCCTTGTTCGGCGTTGCCGTGACAGTTCCCCCACAGGCATTCAACGAAGGTCGTCTGACACTCGCCCCCACGCGCTGGGCTACGGCCGTCTCTCCGCGTTCCTCGATCCGCGATTCGCTAACACGATTCGCCGCCTCTCGACGCCCGGGATCCCCCAACGGCCGGCGATCCGCTGACGAACTGGCGGAGTCCACGACGACGCGTTCCGCTTCTTCACCGACCGCATCGTCTCGCGAAGCAACGACCAGCACGCGACTCGGCGGACGTTCGCATGCGGACACCAGTCGCGGAGTTCCGACGAGGACCGCCGCCCGCGTCGCTTCGGCAGCGCCGCCCGTTGCTCTTGCCGTTCTGCCCGGCAATCGCTCGCGGGAAGCCCAGTCGCGCTCGCGAGAAGCCCAGTCGCCAGCAGCCGGAACGACCCAGGAACCGATCGCGACTCGACCTGATGCCGCGACCGATGCGCGTGACGAACGGTCCTCGCCGTCGGCCGTGGTCGGCATTGCGCCCGCACCACCGACGCGTCGCGTGGCCGTCGATGCGGAACCCGGCTTCACCTCGCCGGACATGCTGGATCGCACCGCCTCGTTCCCACGAGCGGCCATCGTGGATCCGCCCTCGCCGACTCTGCCCGTCGACCTTCCGACGACCGGCAGTCCGGAGCGCACGGAATCGCTGCGCAACTCCACGTCCTTGGAGACCAGCGCCTCGCTCGCATCCAGCAGCGACCAACCGATGGAGGTCGACGGTCCGTCGGAAGTCGCCTCCGAACCTTCCAGCCTGGTGGCGACGCGTCAGCCGACTGCGCTGCCGCCCGTACCCCAGGACTTGGCTGAGCGTGAGTCGCCGTCGGCCCAGCCGCAGTCCTCCTCGACGGCGGCGAGCCCTGCCGCTCCCGCACCGCGATCGGCCGACCCGCCCAGCGTTGAAAACGAGCCCACGCCGGCGAGTCCGGCATCGTCAAGTCCCGCTCTGGCGCCGATCGCGTCCGACTGGCCCACCAGCCCGACGCTGCAGCAGCTTATGCAACAACTGGATCCGAAGTCGGCCCAACTGGCTGCCTGGCGCCACGACGTGCAGTCTACGCTCGACGCATTGCTGCAGACGCCGATGGAGGATCTCGACCGCGTCGAACAGCGGATGGCCCAGTTGTCGCAACTGGCGCAGGTCACGGAGCGACTGGAGACGTACGCCACGGGCGCCGAGAAGATCCTGCTGCGGCGCATCCGTTACGGCCTCGAGCGCCGCGTAGCCCTCTGGACGCCGGCTGCGCGGTTGCATGGGGAACAGCTGCAATCTCCCTTCGCCGTGGACCTCGCCGCCGACCTGCCCACGCTGGAATCACTGCACGCCTGGCTGGCCCGCCGTTCCGACGGTGCCTCGTGGCGCGACTACCTGATGCTGGACTCGCTGCGTCGCGTGGATTCCGAACCGTGGGTCACCAACCCGGACGTGCGGCGTTCCGTGGCCCGCGAAGTCCTCAAACGCATGGACGCCTCCACGCTGACGGCCTCGCAGCAGCAGTTCCTCGCACAGCCCGCCATCGCACCGCTGCGCGATCGCCTGACGGCATGGTCGGCACAGCCCACGGACGTTCCCGCGCTCGTGGCGGCGCTGGAGCACTTCGAGACCAAACAGACCTCCACCGTGGCCGGTCGCGTGCAGGCGACGGCCGACTCCCTGCGCTACTCGCCCCACGCATCAGCCAGCTCCCTGCAGTCGGCCCTCGAAACGCACTACCGCAACGCCAACCTGCGGCTGGTCGTGACCGAACGCCTGCTCAACGATCTGCTGCCTGCCCTGGAGCCGACCCAGCAGGAGGTGCGGGACAACATCCTGGGCGCCGAGGTGCGCGGCCAAAACAGCACCTGGACCGACCTGCACGTCGACTTGATCGAGGATCCCGCGCAGATCCACCTGCGACTGGAAGCGGACGGACGCACGCGTTCGCGCACCGTATCGTCCAAGGGTCCCGTGCGACTATTCAGCCGCGACGCCTCGAACTTCCGTGCGGGCAAGGACCTGCTCGTATCCGCTCGCGGCATCCAAGTGACTCCGGCCGTCTCCGAGTCGTCCGGTAACTCGCAGGTGCTCGATATCCGCACGCAGTTCGACAACATTCCGGTACTCGGCTGGATGGTCCGCCAGATCGCGGCGGACGAACATGAGCGGAGTCGCGACCAGGTGCGGCTGGAGGTCGGCTCGCGAATCAATACGCGCGCCCGCACTCAGCTGGACGAGACGGTGTCCACGCGGCTGTTGGAGGCCGAACAGAAGTTCAACGACAAGGTCCTCGCGCCGCTGCGGCAGCTTCATCTCGATCCCAAGGCGGTCGAGATGCGGACCACCGACCACGAACTGGTGGTCCGCGGTCGGCTTGCCGGCACGACGCAACTGGCCGCCTACACGCCGCGCCCCCGCGCCCTCTCCAACAGCCTCCTCAGCTTCCAGTTGCACGAATCGGCGCCGAACAACCTGCTGCAGCAACTGCAACTCGAGGACCAGCGGATCGAACTGGAAGAACTCATCGAGCGGCTCTCCCAGCACCTGAAGATCAACCGCCAGGATATCCACGAGGAGCTTCCGGAAGGCGTCGTCGTTCGCATGGGTCAGGAGCGGCCGATCGAAGTCGAATTCGAGGACGACCGCATCCTCCTCACCCTGCGGCTCGCCGAACTCAAGACGTCCCGTCGTACCTGGCGCAACTTCGAAGTGCGTGCACGCTACAAGCCGTGCATGTGCCATTCGTATGTTGACCTGGAGCGTGAAGGCGGCATCGAGCTGATCAGCGAGAAACTGGGGCTCCGCGACCAGGTTGCGCTGCGGGGCATCTTCACGAAGGTCATGACGCGCAACCATCGCCTGAACCTGCTCAAGGGCCGTTTCGAGCAGGATGCGCGGCTGGCCAACCTGGGCGTCACTCAGTTCGAAGCGCGCGACGGCTGGCTCGGCGTCTCCATCGGCCCGCAGGAGCGTCCCAAGATCGCCACCGAGTCGGCCACCGAACCGATCAGCCGCTGAGCGAGGGGGCGGGTCGACTCGGCTGCCCGCGGCTTCCTTCGAGCCTGGCCGCAGTCGCTGCGTGAGCCCCTGCGGTTCGCCTTCGTAGCGGGCTTTTTTTTAACCACGGAGAGCACGAAGATTGCCATCTCCGCAGTGAATCTCCGGGGCCTCCGTGGTTCAATCCCCATATCTCCACAAGGCGAATCGGTTAGATTAGAGCCATTGGACCGAGTGCTCCCGCGGGACGCCCGTTTGTAGACGGGCCTCTCAACCCGTAACCGCTTGAAGCGGAGCCGCCGGTCGTCATGGAGCAGGATCGCCGATGTTCGAGCAGCGCGTGGTCGAAGCGGAGTTGATGGACCAGCCCGACTTGAGTCCGCACCTCCATCGCCAGGCGTTGGCCGGTCTGCGTCGCGTGAACTGGTGGAGCGGCACGGCCTCGGTGCTGTGGCGGCAGATGGAGCGACTGGCTCGCGAACGCCGCCTCAGGTCGCTCTCGATCCTCGACCTCGCCTGCGGTGGAGGCGACGTGGCCCTCGCGCTGCGGCGTCGGGCCGCCCAGGCGGGACTGTCCGTGCGCATCCACGGACACGACAAGAGCGAGACGGCCATCGACCACGCGCGGCAGAGTGCGAGTGAAGCCGGCTTCGGCGACTTGGCGTTCGAGACGTGCGATGTGCTCGAGCCGTCTTCTTCCGAAACCCTGGAGGCCGCGCGAGGTATGGATCCAGGCGCGGGTCGCTCGTTTGATGTGGTCTACTCCAGCCTGTTCCTGCACCACCTGTCGGAGAGTGACGGCGAGCGACTGCTGCGGCGCATGGCGACGCTCGGCAGCCAACTGCTGATGGTGGATGACCTGTGCCGATCGGCTGCGGGCTACTGGCTCGCCCAAGTCGGCTGCCAACTCCTGTCGCGTTCGCGGATCGTCCATGTGGATGGCCCGATGTCGGTCCGGGCCGCGTTTCGCGAATCCGAAGCGTTGGCGCTCGCCGCGCGAGCAGGCTGGCAGGATGCGCGGCTGGAGCGTCATTGGCCGCAACGGTTCCTGTTGAGCTGGTGGCGATCATGAGCATGGCGCGCAGTGGCACCGTGACGCGCGACGAGGCGTTGGAACGTTCGTGGGATGCCGTGATCATCGGCGCAGGGCTCGCCGGCACGTTGGTCGCCCGCGGACTGGCGCTGGCCGGACGCCGCGTGCTGCTGGTGGAAGCCAAGGCGTTCCCACGCGACAAAGTCTGCGGCGGCTGCCTGAACGATCGTGCGCAGCAACTGCTGCTGCAGCACGGCCTGGGCGACGTGCTGCAGCGCGCGGCGCCGATTCCGCTGCCGCACCTCCATCTGACCTGCCTGGGCCGCGCGTCGACATGGACCCTGGAACGCCCGCTGCTTTCGGTGCGTCGGAGCGTCTTGGACGAGGAGCTGGTGGAAGCCGCCGTGGCGGCCGGAGCCGACTTCCTGCCCTCCACCGTCGCGCGCGTGGTGAACGCCGCGCCGGGCGACGCTCGACGCGCCGTGCTACTGCGGCCGCGTCCGACGCGCGCGGCCGGTCCGGGGCTGCCCGACGCGGATGACAACCTGTTGGCAGCTCACGCGAAGCTCGTCGTCTGCGCCGATGGGTTGAACCATCCGAGCCTGGTGGAGCTGCCGGAATTCCGCAGTTGCATCCGCGCCGATTCGCGAGTCGGCGTGCAGGCCACGCTGGAGGACACGAGCGTCCCGACCGCTGTGCCGCGACTGGCGATGGTGGTGGGCCGCGATGGCTATGTGGGCATGGCCCCCGTGGCGCCGGGCGCCCTGCATCTGGCGGCGGCCGTCGATCCGCGGCGGCTGAGCGGTGGCGTGCGGCCGGCGGAGCTGGTGGCGGCGATCCTGCGGGAGGCCGGTACCGAAGGTCCGCGTGGGCTGCGCGAGGCGACGTGGCTCGGCACCGGTCCGTTGACGCGTCACAGCGGCGCGGTCGCCGGACACCGACTGCTGCTCGCCGGTGACGCCGTTGGATACGTCGAGCCGTTCACGGGCGAGGGTATGTCCTGGGCCCTGGCCTCCGCCTCCGCCATGCTACCGCGCGCGCTGCAGGCCATCGACCGTTGGGAAGATACAATTCCCGCGGCCTGGCAACGCGATCTGCGTTCCGCCGTCGGGCGACACCAGTGGCTGTGCCGCGCGCTGAGCCGACTGCTGCGGCGACCGCGTTGGGCTCGCTCCGCCCTGCGACTTTGCGATGCCCTTCCCGCCATCCGACAACGACTGCTCCGACAGACAAGTGGTTCGCAGCGCTGGACGCTTCAAGGAAACCTGCCATGACGTTTTATATGGCGGGCCTCGGCACCGCGACGCCGGAGCACTGGATCACCCAGGAAGACGCGGCGACCATGGCCGTGGAGCTGGCGACGACGCGTCGCCACGCGCGGTCACTCCCGTCGCTCTACCGCCGTTCCGGCGTCAAACAGCGCCATAGCGTGGTCCTCGACAGCTCCTCCAGCGGCTCGCCGCCTCGCCAGCATTTCTATCCGATCGCGACCAGCGCGGAGCAACGCGGCCCCTCCACGGCCGAACGAATGCAGCGTTTCCACGAGGAGGCCACCAAGCTGGCCTGCGAAGCCAGTCGCCAGGCGTTGTCCGCGGCGGAGGTCGAACTGCCTGCCGTGACGCATCTGGTCACCGTCTCCTGCACCGGCTTCGCCGCGCCCGGCGTGGACCTGCACCTGATCGAGACGCTGCCTTTGCCACGCAGCGTGCAGCGCGTCCACGTCGGTTTCATGGGATGCCACGGCGCGCTGAACGGCCTACGCGTTGCCCACGGCATGCTCGCCGCCTCCCCCGGGGCGCGTGTGCTGCTCTGCGCCGTCGAACTCTGCAGCCTGCACCAGCAGTATACCGACGAACCCCAGCAACTGGTCGCCAACTCCCTGTTCAGCGACGGAGCGGCCGCGCTGGTGCTGCAGCACGCCAAGACACCCAATATCGGCTGGCGGCTGGCCTCGCAGGCATCGCTGGTACTGCCCGACACAAGGGACCTGATGAGCTGGCGGATTGGTGACGCCGGGTTTGAAATGACACTCTCACCGCAGGTCCCGGCGCTGCTGCTGCGCGACCTGCGCGGCTGGGTCGAATCGTGGCTGGCCGAATCGAACCTGCGGCTGGAGGACATCCGTCACTGGGCCATCCATCCGGGCGGTCCGCGCATCCTCACGGCCGTCGAGCAAGCATTGGAACTCCGCGAAGACCAGATGGCGCCCTCGCGCGAGATCCTCGAGACCTGTGGCAACATGTCGTCACCCACGGTTCTTTTCATCCTGCAGCGCATCCGCCAGTCGGCGATCAGCGGCCCGTGCGTCCTGATGGCCTTTGGGCCCGGCTTGACGATGGAAGCGACCCTGCTGCTGCCGGCGAACGGGCAGGGCTAACGAGGCGCGACCTGATTTTCAGCTGGACCAGAACGAGACGCAGGGCCGTTCCTCCACAGCCGCACCCCATACCCTGGCACGCGCGCCTGGTACTCGCGATAGGACTCGCCCAGGAAGTACGCCAGGCGTTCGTCCTTCAGGTGGCTGCCCACGAAAATATAGACCGTCCAGACGCTCGTCAACACGGCATGGTCCAGCGTCATGCGCGGCGTGAACCAGATGAGGCCCAGGAAGCTCAAATAGACGGGATGCCGCAGGTAATGGTAGACGCCGCGCGGCACGAACTCGCGGCGCGGCAGGGTCCGGCCGCGCACCCAATGCCACCACGGAGTAAGGCCCGTCTGGTAACCGAGCCCGGTGAGGTGCAGGCTGTAGAAGAGCGACAGCCACGAACCGAGGAACGCCGCCTGCACCCAACCGCGCACCGCGCCGCGTGCCTCCCAGATCACCCACGAGTGCCCGCGCCAGAAGCGAAACAGCACCAGCAAAGTCGCGCACGTCACGACGCAGTAGAAGCATCCATAGAAGTACGGCGAGATCCAGCGCTTGACTCGCTTCGCGCAAGGAGGCCACAGCAGCAGGCTGTGGGGCAGGGCGAAGCCCAAGGCGAGCGCAAGGTCGCAGGCGAGGCCCGGGCCTCCCGCATCGTCCATGCGACCGTCGCGCAGGAAGAAGAACAGGTGCCAGACCGTGAACGCGAACAGCCCATGCGTGGCGATTCCGAAGAGCCACCCCGCGACGCGGCGCAACATCCAAGCCGCGCTCGCCGCGCCGATCTCCGGGGATACGTTGGCTGCGGTGCTCATCCTGCCGCTCCCGTCCCCCGGACCTTAGCCCGGTTTCCGCGCCACGAAGCAGCCATAGGCCATCGCGCCGGTACGATAGGCGTCCAGGATCGTCTGGAAGCGATCCAGGAACATCACCGTGTCGCGGTCGATCAGCCGAGCCAGCCAGCGAACGCCGGTTCGGTCGACACGCTGCCGGCAGATCTCCCACGTCTTCAACACACGCGACGTCCAGTCCTCGTTCCGTTCCATCACAAGACCCGCCTGCTCGAACCAGCGGACATAGTCTTCACTGGCTCCCAGCGACGGGCAGAAGAACCCTTCGCACACGTCGTACACCAACTGCCGTCCCTGCTCCGTATTCGCGCGATCGCCGGCCAGCCAGGCGCAGATGGCAATCCTTCCGCCCGGACGCAGCCACTGGGCCGTCCGCTGGAAGAAGCTCGCCTTGTCAAACAGATGCTCCGTGCATTCGACACTCCATACCACATCCACGCTGTTCGCGGCTAACTGCAGCGACTCGGCGTCCATGCACTGGAAGCTGGTCGCGCCGCCCGCGCCCTGCAGCAGGGCCGCCGCTTGCGCCCAGCGTCGCTGCAGCGGGCTGATCGTCACTCCCAGCGATCGGCTGCCGCGCGTCTTCGCAAGGTGGATCGACGACGCGCCCATGCCGCAACCGATGTCCACCATCTCGGTCCCCGAACGCACCCGGGCAAAATCCGCCAGACGCTCGGTCAGCTGCAACTGCGCCACACGCGGCGACTCGTCGCTGGTCCAAAGTCCATGGTGGATGTGGGGACCCCACAGCAGTCGGTAGAAAAGAGTCGACAGGTCATAGTGGCCGCGAATCACGGTCTTCGTCACCGTAGGGCAGTCGATCATCAGGGAAGCACTTTCCATCGAGAGCATCAAAGACGGGAACACTCGCGCCACCGCGCGGCCGATCCCGGAAAATTACCGTCGCCGCGGATCCTAGCGGCTCACGCCCGCCGGCGGCTTCAACGCCACGGCCTGCTGTGCGATCCACAGGTCGCCGTGGATCTGCAACTCATCCGTCACGCCAATCGCACCAAACGCCTTCGTAAACGGCTTCATGCCAAACTCCGACTGCAGGATCGAGAAGTTGCCCCGCAGGTGGGTCCAACCGGCGCGTGCCTTCGTGTCGGCGACCGCAATGAACTTGATGGGACGCGTCGTCCCATGAAGCGTGAAATTGCCGGACATCTCATAGCGAGCCTCACCGCTCGCCTCCGGCTTCAGCGGCACGACTTTCTTGATTTCGAAACGCGCCAGCGGAAATCGCTCCACGTCCAGCACATGTCGCCCCAGCATGTTGGCATTCACTTGCTGCTGCGTGCTCTCGTCCGTCGTGCCTTCCAGTCCGATGTAACGACGCGCGTCGTCGGTATCCGCAACGAAGGACCGCATGTCAAACACCAGTTCGCCCGCGTCTTCGGGCGCATCAAGGAGAATCGTACCGGACAGCAACTGTCCAACCACCGCGTGTTCATGGCCCAGGCCGACCTTGCCCACATGGATGTAGGCGCGGCTGCCGCTCAGGTAGAGGTCTCCCGCGGCCAGTTTCTGCTGCGCCTTCACCGCCTGGGCGGCATCCTGGGGAGATCCGGCGACGGCCGCTTGCGTGTCGCTCGCGGGCGTCGGTTCGGCGGTCAACCGCGATGCGCCGCCAAAGGCCAGCAGCAACAGCAGACTCGCATGGGGCAGATACCAGAGATGGCTGGAACGCCA
>CAZUJM010000194.1:10160-11405 GCA_964620405.1 uncultured Pirellulaceae bacterium
CAGGAAGAAGCCAAAGTCAGCATGTTCGATTCCGTTCTCACCGGGAAGCTGGTTCGCCCAGGAAAGAAGGGCTCGCCAGGAAACGACGGCGATATCGCATCGCGAATCCCACCGCGAAACGTGTCGTCTTCCGGCCAGGCCTGTTCGCGCCGACCATCTGCGACTCACCGCATGGCCGCATTCTAATGCCGCGCCGCGCGTTCAACCTAGAGAACATTTCCACGCAATCGTCGCGTTATCCGCAGCCCAATGCGTGGAGCGACAGAAAGTCGCACCGCAGCGTCTCATGCCGACAGAGGCCGACGAGCGAACAAGAAAAGCACCATGGCGGAAAAAGCAAGCACAGACCCCCAGAGGAACGCCGCGAGCGGACCATAGTGGTGGTAGAGAGCCCCAAAGACCAGACTCGCGGGCAACGCGGAAAGTCCCACGGCGAGGTTGTACCAGCCGAACGCCAAGCCTTTCTGCTCCGCGCCCGCCAACTGCGTGACCAATGTCTTCTCGGCGGGCTCACTCAACGCATAGTAGAGAGCGTAGCCAAGAAACAAGGCCCAGGCATGCCAGGCTTGCGTCGCGCAGGCAAAGCCCAGGTAGACGGCCGCATAGGTGGACCAGCCGACGAGGATGGGGGTCTTCGGCCCCCAACGATCGACAATGCGTCCTCCCAACTGGTTGCCGGAACTCTTCGCCAGGTGGAACACCAGCCACAGGATCGGCAGCCACATCTCCTGCACGCCCAGTTCCTTGGCGCGGACCAGCAGGAACGCATCGCTGGCATTGCCCAAGGCGAACACCAGCAGCGACAGCAGATAGATGCGAAAGGGACGACCGAAAGGCCGCAAGGTCAGGCGCAGCGGCGGCTGTTTCGTGGCGACATCCGTGCGCGGTTCGCGCAGTCCCAGGCAGAGCAGCACGAGGACCAGCAGCCCCGGCAGGATCGCAAGGCGAAACAGCGATCGCACTTCGCCCGGCCGCCACGCCAGGAACAACGTCGCCAGCAGCGGGCCCAAGGCCGCTCCCAGATGATCCATCGAACGATGGTAGCCGAAGGCGCGACCACGTAGTTCCGGGGGCGTCGAATCGGCGATGAGTGCATCACGGGGCGAAGTGCGAATGCCTTTGCCAATGCGATCCACGGCTCGCGCAGCCATGAGTTGCCAGGGAGCGGTCAGGATCGCGAGAAAAGTCCGCGCGATCGCCGCCGTGCCGTAGCCGGCCACGACCAGCGACTTCCGCTTGCCCAAT
>CAZUJM010000195.1:0-11344 GCA_964620405.1 uncultured Pirellulaceae bacterium
CGACGATTCCCCGCCGCGCGAACGCTCCAGGGCCCTCGCGCTACGGTAACGCCTGCCCGATACCCGGCCAGTTCCAGCCGTCCCTCGGCAGGAACTACCTGTCCCCGACCCCGCCGCGACCGCCCTGCCCGCGAACAACGGCCCCTCGACGGCCCCGCGCGGCTTCCGGCAAAAACGCCCAAGTTGCTATTTCCCCGCGCGAAAACGCTTCCTACAATCCGCCCCGCTCCCCATCCCGGTTGCTAGCAAGGAGGCAGGCACCATGATCGATGTCTCGCGTGTTCGACAACTCCAGCAGGACACCGTCGCTCGCTGGCACCACCAGCCCGTCGACAATCCTTATGAGGGCGTCTGGGCCATCATCTGTCAGCAGCACAGCTTCAACTTCCTGCTCTGGCACGAGGAAGACATCGCCCGCAGCCGCGACGTGCCCGACCAGAAGATCGCGGAAGTGAAGCGTGCCATCGACCGTTACAACCAGCAGCGCAACGACTGGATCGAAAAAGTCGACGACTGGCTCAGCGCGGAACTCCTGGAACTCCGCGTCGCCGCCCGCACCGGCGCACGCCTCAACTCCGAGACACCCGGCAGCATCGTCGACCGGCTCTCCATTCTCGCGCTGCGAATCTACCACCTGCAGGAACAGGCCGAACGGCCCGGCATCGACGCCGGGCTGTTGGAGTCGATCACACACAAACTGGCCATCGCCCGCCTGCAGCAGGACGACCTGGGCCAGTGCCTGTCGGAACTGCTGGCCGACATCCGCTGCGGCGAGAAGCGCCACCGGACCTATCGGCAGATGAAGATGTACAACGACCCGCAGTTGAATCCGTACCTGCAGCAGTCGACGCGCCGCCGCGCCGGCTGACGCACCGATTGGGTTCGGCGTGCCCGTCCGCGACTGCGGCGTGCTCGCCCGGAGGACCGCGGACCGTAAAACCTGGCTCCGGAGAACCGCGCACCGTGCCGCGGAGACTCGCTGGCAGCATTCACCACCACCCCTGCCCCCCGGAACGCGTTCCATGATTCGAATCCTCATCACGCGTTTGAGTGCGATCGGCGACTGCATCCACACGATGCCGCTGGTGGGCGCGCTGCGTCGGCGATTCCCCGACGCGTTCATCGCCTGGGTCACGCAAGGCGGTCCCGCCTCGCTGCTCGAAGGCTACCCCGGCCTGGACCAGGTGATCGTCGTCCGCCGCGACTGGTGGAAGTCCCCGTCGTCCATCCAGGACACGCGACGCCGACTGCGTTCGCTGAAGTTCGACGTCAGCATCGACCCCCAAGGCCTCACGAAAAGTTCGGTGCTGGGCTGGCTGAGCGGCGCGTCACAGCGAATCGGGTTCGCGCCACCCCAGGGCCGCGAACTAAGCACCTGGCTGAATACGGAGCTCGTCGAGCCGCGAGCCGACCATGTGGTGGATCGCTACCTGCAAGTCCTGGCGCCGCTGGTGGGCGAAACCCCCATGGAGGTGCGGTTCGAACTGCCACTCTGGCGTCATGACAACATCCAGTCATTCCTCGAGGGCTGCCGCTTCGGTGGCCGCTACGCGGTGATCAATCCCGGCGCCGGCTGGGACTCGAAGCTCTGGCCTCCCGACCGGTTCGGCGCCGTGGCAAACTACCTCGGCGAGCAGCACCGCCTGCCCTCGGTGGTCGTCTGGGCGGGCGACCGGGAACGGGAGTGGGCGGACGAGATCGTCGCCGCCTCCAACGGCCACGCTTACCTCGCGCCGTCCACTTCGCTGCCCGAACTGGCCACCCTGATGCGCGGCGCGGACTTCTGCCTCGCCGGGGACACCGGTCCGCTTCACCTGGCCGCCGCCGTCGGCATCCCCTGCGTCGGACTCTACGGCACCACCCTGCCCCAGGTCTGCGGCCCGTATGGCCGCGGCCATCAGTGCGTCCAGGCCTTCCACCAGGAAGGCTCCTGCCGCGAACGGCGATCAGCCGACAACCTCGCCATGCAGGCCATCGACGTCCCCGCCGTCGCCCTGGCATGCGACCGCATCCTCAAGCTGCTGCCCAGCCGCCAAGCCGCCTGACGCCGACACTCCTTGCCGGATGCGAGCGATTGTGTCTAATGCTTCCAGAGAGGTGGCAGGGGTCCACGGGGGGCGTGGACAGGCACCTTCCGGGAGGGAGCAGTTCGTCATGGCAGGAACATCCAGCGCGCGAGATCTGGCCGAACAGAAAAACCTCTGGCGTCGCCAAGCCTACGACGCCCGCAACGCCCAGCCCGACAAGGACGAAGTCAGCCGGCTGGCCCTGGAGCGGTTTCTCGCACTGCCCGAATACCAGGCCGCCCAGACCGTAATGTGGTACATCGACTGCCGCTCGGAACTGCGCACCCGCCACCATCTTCCCGCCGCCATCGCCTCCGGCAAACGCATCGTCGTGCCCTTCTGCACCACCGACGAACAGGGCCAAAACAAGCTCGGGCTATGGCTGCTCGAAAGCATGGACGAACTGGTGATCGGCAAGTGGAAGATCCTCGAGCCGCCGCAGGATCGCTGGTACGATCCGGCCAAGGTCGTCGAACCCCGCGAATTGGACCTGGTGATGGTGCCCGGAGTCGGCTTCGACCGCCATGGGGCTCGCATGGGCAACGGCCAAGGCTACTACGACCGCCTGCTGCAGCAGGTCCGCCCCGGTTGCTCCCTGGTCGCGATCTGCTACGAATGCCAACTCTTCGAGCAACTGCCGGTCGGACCGTACGACGTGCCCATGCACAAGATCGTCACCGAAGCGGCCGTCTATCCTGATTAGCTTCGCGGGCCTGATTAGCTTCGCGGGCCTGATTAGCTTCGCGGGCCTGAATCGCCACGCGGGTCCTGGTCGCCTTGTGGGCCTGGCGATTCACGACGCTCGCGCCTGCTCCCGCGGCTTGAAAAGCACCAGCAGCAACTGCAGGCAGGTGACCAGGTCCAGCGCGTTGTGGTGCAAGATCGCTCGCACCGGATCCAGCGTCCCGTTGCGAACGTAGTCGTGATACGCGCGCGGGATCTCCGCGCCGGCCACATCATCCACGCGGCGACGCCCGCACACCAGTCGCTCCAGTGTCTGCAGCCGGAAGTTCGGCACCTGCCCTCGCCACCATCGCCGCGCGACATGCAGCAGGTCGAGATGCAGCCAGTCGTCCGGCTCGGGGGTCCACGACGCCGCATGGCGCGCCGCCAGAGGCGCTGCGTTCGCTGGCCCTTGCCGAGACGCTCCTTCACGACTCGCTCCTCGCTGCTCCCTCCCTCGTCGTTCGCGGGCCCGCGTCTGACGCCATCGCAGCAGTCCGTCATCGCCGGGCGGCTCCAGCCGATGCAGGATGCACCGATCCTGCACCTGCGGCCAATCGAAGCTCCGGCCGTTGTACGTCACAACCACCGCATGGCCGGCCAGGTGATGCAGCAGCGACAGCAGCAGCGGTTTCTCCTCGCCGTAATGACGGGCCCACAACTGCGTGAGCGTCAGCCGACCCTCGTGCCAATGAATGAGTCCCGCGAGGAAGATGCAGGAGCCGGCCAGACCGCAGGTCTCCAGATCGAGGAACAGCGTGCCGTGGGGAAACCGTTGCCGCAGCCATGCGGCCGAGACCTCCGCCCGCGCCGACAACGGCACTTCGCCCCAGCATCCGTCGCTGCGCGGCTCACCCGCTTCGTTCAGGTAACGAACACAGGCCGGCCATACCTGCTCCAGTCGCTGCCGTACCACCCAATGCGGTCCCCACTCCGTCTCGCACTCCTCACCCGGCAGCTCGCTGGAATCCTGACGCGTCGGTGCGTTGACCGGTGCTTTCACGGGCGTGCTTGCCGGCATTGGCGTGGGCGCAACCCGAGATGCCAAGGGCAGTCCATCCAAGCCGATCAGTTCGCGCTGCAACTGTCCCAGGCGAGCGGCCAAGCCGGAGGAAATGGGATCAGGTCGCATGTTCCACCTGGACACCATGCGCCCCGACTGCCTGCCGCCCCAGCAGTCCGTGCAGCAATCGCTTTGCGGCCGCCTTGCTGGGGATCGGATAACCACGTGTCAGGTCCGGATCGCTGTGGATGGCGGGGCGCAGGTTCGGCAATCCCACGCAACTGGGGCAGCCGTCGTCGCACTCGCATTCGCCCACGATCTGCTCGCACAGGTGGAGCAGTTCCAGGATTCGATGGAATCCCTGCTCGCAGTATCCCAGGCCACCCGGATAGCGATCGTAGAGGATCATCGTGCTGCGGCCGAGGTTCTTGCTGTCGACCACGCCGCTGATGTCCCGGCTGTCGCACATGGCGATCATCGGCAGCGCTTCCACCGCCAGGTTGCGAATGCCGCACAGTCCCTCGCTAACGCGCAGCCCTTCGGCCTTGAGCGTCGCCCGCAGGTCCTCGCCGGGAAAAAGCCACAGCGCGGTGGTCTCCAGGTTCTGCGCGGGAATGTCCACCTGGCCGTAACCGATGTTCTCGCGCGTGCCGAACTTGATCTTCTTGAACGCGACCGTCTGCCAGCGCACGTCGACATCACCGAACCCCAACTGCGTGGTGGACAGCAACTGGCTGTCAGCGCGCTGCCGCAGGATCTGCACGTGGCTGTCGAGCACGGCCTGCGTATAGTAGTTCATCTCGTGCCGCTCCGCGTACGCCACGCGATGATCGAGGTCCAGCCGACGGATAAAATACGTCTCGCCGTTGTGCAGGTAGACGGCCTGGGGATAGATCAGTTCCGGAGCACTGATGGCATCGACGTTGGCGATCACCTCATGTTCGCTCGCCATCGCCTGCCGGCGTGTTCCCAGGTCGGCGGGCCCGTCGCCGCGCCGCGTGCGTCCGGCAGGGAACTCAACCGGCGCCAGCGGCGGCTCCTGCTTCGGCCGGCACAGCACAATGCTGAACGTCTCGTCGCTCATGTGGCGCAGGCTGATGCGATGCGCCGGGTTTTCGGCGCCGACGTAGTACGCCTTGCCCGCCACCTCCGACAGCTCCCCCGACTCGCACAGCACGCGCGCCACTGGTTCCGCCCGCTGCCCGAAGACAGCGCAGTCTTCCGGCGCCAGCGGCAGCTCGAACGCGGCGGCCTGCAGGTGTCGCGCCAGCACATAGGTGTTCTCGGGATCGACCACGGCCTGCTCGGGCGTCTGCGCGAAGAAGTAGTCCGGATGGCGCAGCAGGTACTGGTCGACCGGATCGTTGCCGGCCATGAGCACGGCGAGGCTTTCGGCGTGGCGTCGACCGCTGCGGCCGGCCTGCTGCCATGTGCTGGCGATCGTGCCCGGATAGTTCACCAGCAGCGTCACATCCAGCGAGCCGATATCGACGCCCAGCTCCAGCGCGTTCGTGGCCGCCACGCCTCGCAGCCGGCCGGCGAAAAGATCCTGCTCAATCTGCCGCCGTTCGTTCGGCAGGTATCCACCGCGATACGCCCGCACGGCATCAACCCACGGCGAACGACGTTCGCGAAGCGCATCCTGGGTGTAACGATGCACCAGTTCGGCAGCCTGCCGCGTGCGCGTGAACGCCAGCGCCTGCCCCTCGGCATCCATCGTCTCCGCCATCAGCCACACGGCGTCATCGGCGGCGCTGCGACGTGCCAGGCGGTCCTTGCCAGCCGGAGACGGATTCCACAGCACGAAATACTTCTTGCCGCGCGGCGCGCCATCGCAATCGATCACCTGCACCGCACGCCCGATCAACCGCCCGGTCAGCTCCCCCGGATTGGCGATCGTCGCGCTGGCCGCCAGGAACACCGGGTCGCTGCCGTAGTGCCGGCAGACGCGCAGCAGGCGTTTGAGCACGCACGCTACATGCGCTCCAAAGATGCCCCGATAGGTATGCACCTCGTCCAGCACTACATACCGCAGCTGGCTCAGGAAACGATGCCACTTCGGATGGTAGGGCAGGATCGACGCGTGCAGCATGTCCGGGTTGGAAAGCACCAGGTTCGCCTCGGCCTTGATCCGCCGCCGCTGGGCCGTGGGCGTGTCGCCGTCATACACACCGGGACGGATTCCCTCTGCCACCGTCGGCTCCCCCGCACACCACTCCAGCAACCCCTTGAACTGATCCTGCGCCAACGCCTTCGTGGGAAACAGATAGAGCGCCCGAGCGTCTGGATCGGCCAGACAGGTTTCCAAGATCGGCAGGTTGTAGCAGAGCGTCTTTCCGCTGGCCGTGCCGGTGACCACGACCAGATCGAGTCCTCCGCGGGCGGTGTCCAACGCCATCACCTGGTGCCGATACAGACGTTCGATCCCCCGCGCCCGCAGCAGATCGCGCAGCATCGGCGGCAAGGGGCGCTCCGGCTCCGCGAACTGCCCCTCGCGTTCCGGCAACTCCCGACAATGGGCGATCTGGCCGTCGTAGAGCCGATGGTGCCGGATGGCATCCAGAAAAGCGGCCACATCCATGCGAGGCCCCTCCGATAGGCATCAGGCCGGCGCCGTGAAGCTCCCTGCCTCACCGCCGACCTGCTCACTGCACAGGCGCACAGTATACAACAGTCCACTATCGGCTCAAGAGATTCGCCACCGTAATCCCCAACGGGCGATTTTTCGCCGCATCAGGCGTCCGCATCGGGCCGGGAATGGGCGGCGGGGACGATGCCGCCGTCCCGGAGCGCCTGGCCGGTGAAGCTTTCGGCGACGGCAGCCACCTGCTCCGGCGTTCCCTCGGCCACCACGCGGCCCCCCGCCTGGCCACCCTCCGGCCCCAGGTCGACCAGCCAGTCGGCGGCCTTCATCACGTCGAGGTTGTGCTCGATGACGATCACCGTGTTGCCCTTCTCGACCAGCTGGTGCAGCACGCCCAGCAGCCGCTGCACGTCAACGAAGTGCAGGCCGGTCGTGGGTTCATCGAGCAGGTAGAGCGTCTTGCCGGTGTCGACACGTCCCAGCTCCGCGGCCAGCTTGATCCGCTGCGCCTCGCCGCCGGACAAGGTCGTGGAGGGTTGGCCGAGCGGCAGGTAGCCCAGCCCCACGTCATCCAGGGCCTGCAGCAGCCGCGCGATGCCCACGAAGTTCTCAAAGAACTTCACCGACTCCGAGATGCTCATGTTCAGCACATCGGCGATCGACAGACCGCGATAGCGAACGCGCAGCGTCTGGCGATTGAACCTTGCGCCGTGGCATTCGTGGCAGGTCACATACAGGTCCGGCAGGAAGTGCATTTCAATCTTCTGCACGCCCTGGCCCTGGCACGCTTCGCACCGACCGCCGGCGACATTGAAGCTGAATCGACCGGAGGTGAAACCCAGCTGCTTGGCTTCGCGCGTCTCGGCGAACACCTTGCGAATCTCATCGAACACGCCGATGTACGTGGCCGGATTGCTGCGCGGCGTGCGGCCGATCGGCGACTGGTCGATTTGGATGACCTTGTCGATCTGCGAGACGCCGCGAAGATGCGAATGCGGGCCGGGCTTGGGCGCCAGCCCGCCCAGCCGCCGCGTGACGGCCGGCGCCAGCGTCTCGTTGATCAGCGAACTCTTGCCCGATCCGCTCACGCCCGTCACGCAGACGAGCACTCCCAGCGGAAAACGCACGTCAATGTGCCGCAGGTTGTTGGCGGCGACGCCTTCGAGCGAGATGGAGCGCGTCTTGGCGGCGCGGCGGCGCTGCGCGGGCCAGGTGATCGCCTTGCGGCCCGACAGGTACGCGCCCGTCTCGGAATCGGCGTGCAGGCTGACCTCCTGTGGAGTGCCCTGCGCGACGATGCGGCCGCCACCTTCGCCGGCCGTCGGTCCCATGTCGATCAACTGGTCCGCCTGGCGCATCATCGCCTCGTCATGCTCCACCACCAGCACCGTGTTCCCCAGCGACTGCAGCTCCCGCAGCGATTCGATCAGCCGCTGGTTGTCGCGCGGATGCAGTCCAATCGACGGCTCGTCCAGGATGTAGCAGACGCCGACGAGTCCCGAGCCGATGCTGGTGGCGAGCCGCACGCGCTGCATCTCGCCGCCGCTGAGTGTATCGGCCGCGCGATCCAGCGTGAGGTAGCCGACGCCGACCTTGTCGAGGAACGCCAGCCGCTTGCGGATCTCCTGCACCAACGGCCTCGCGATGTCCTGCTGCGGTCCGGGAAACTCCAACTCCTCGAAGAACCCCTGCGCGGCTCCTACCGACAATGCCGTGATCTCGTGGATCGCCTTGCCATGCAGCCGCACGTTCATCGCCTCGGGACGCAGCCGCGAGCCCTGGCAGGCCTGGCACCGGACCGTGCCGCGGTACGCTTCCAAGGCCGACACGCGTTTCGGTTGTTGCGACGTCGAGAACTCCTTCTCCAGCAGGATCAGCAACCCGGACGACTTCCTGTCATCGCCCAGCAGCAGCGCCTGCCGCGCCTCCGGCGTTAAGTCCTTGATCGGCGTGTCGAGGTCGCCGCCATGCGCCTGCAGCAGCGGCGCGACCTCCTCCAGCAGCTTCCGCTTCAACGCCGCGCCCAACGGTTTCCAGGGATCGACCGCATCGGTCGACAGCGACAGATCGGGATGAGGTAGCACCAGGTCCGGATCGAATTCCACGACCGTCCCCAAACCCTCGCAGACCGGACACGCGCCGTAGGGACTGTTAAAGCTGAACGTACGCGGCTCCAGCTCCTCGTAACTGATCTGGCAGTTGGGACAGGAGTACTCGGTGCTGAATAGCTCCTCGGTCCATTCGACCTGACCGCCCCCCACGGGCTCCTTGTCGGGCGTCAGATGGCAGACCAGCACCAGCCCCTGGCTCTGCTGCACCGCCATCTGCACCGACTCGCCCAGCCGCGATCGCACGCCGGGCCGGATGATGACGCGATCCACGACGGCGTCGACGTGGTGCGTCTGGCGCGAATTGAGTTCGGGGACCTGGTCGAGGTCATAGATGGCGTCGTCGACGCGGACCCGCACAAGCCCGGCCTTGCGAATCCGCGCGAACACCTCCTTGTGGCTTCCCTTGCGCCCGCGGATCAACGGCGCCATCAGCATCACCTTCGTGCCTTCCGGGAACGCCATCAGCCGGTCCTGGATCTGCTCCACCGACTGCTGCCGGATCTCCTGCCCGCAGCGGTAGCAGTGCGCGTACCCCAGGCGCGCCATCATCAGGCGCAGGTAGTCGTAGATCTCGGTGACCGTCGCCACCGTGCTGCGGCGGTTCAGTTGACCGGAATGCTGGTCGATGCACAGCGTGGGCTGCAGGCCCTCGATCAGGTCCACGTCGGGCCGCTGCATCTGGTCGAAGAACTGCCGCGCGTACACCGACAGGCTCTCGACATACTGCCGCTGCCCTTCGGCATAGAGCGTGTCGAAGGCCAGCGAACTCTTGCCCGAACCACTGGGTCCCGTGATCACCACGAACTGGTCGCGCGGCAGGTCCACATCAAGGTTTTTGAGGTTGTGCACCCGCGCGCCGCGCACCCGCAGCAACTCCGGCGTCGCTCCTCCCGCCAGGGATGGATCCGCCGTGGACTTCTCCGCCTGCGTCGTGGGTGGATTCATGCCGGCTCCAGCGATATCGGTAAGGACGAGAACTAGTCCGCGAAGTGCCACCCAGGTGTCACTTGCCCGCTCGCCCCCCGGAACTCCATGACCAAGACCGTCGCCGGTTCCACGACGATCGCTCCCCGGTCGACACCATCGAGGCGGCGCGCATCCCTGATTCTACACTACTCGCCGCGCCGGCAAGAGCGGCGGAGACCGCGAGAGCCACCCGAGCCCGCCCGCGATCGCGGCCGATGTGCAGCCGCCTGAACACGGCTCCCAGCCGGCTTCCCTGCGGCTCGCCGACCCGAACGTCCCCGCCTCCGACCGGCGGTCGATATAATGCAGGGCGTTCCGCGGGCGAAATCGCCGGCAGCCCCGCCACAAGCACGCCTAGTTCCGGGTTTCCGCCCGAGCCTCCGAATCGCCCTCACTCGTTGGCGGCAGACCCCATGTCGGGATCGCCCACGACGAGAGACGTCCATGACGGGAGATATTGTGTCCTCACACACCGAGTCCTCACAGGCCGACTCCACCCCTCCCCGCAGCCGTCCGCTCGCCCCCTACGCCATGCGTGACGCCGACTCCGCCGGGCGCGAGCATCCGGAATCCGAGCACCCTTATCGTGGCGCCTTCCAGCGCGACCGCGACCGCGTCCTCCACTCGGCCGCCTTTCGGCGTCTGAGCGGCAAGACGCAGGTCTTCACCGGCGCCATGGGCGACTACCATCGCACTCGACTGACCCACACCATGGAGGTCGCCTCGATCGCCCGCACCATGGGCCGCGCCCTGGAGCTGAACGAAGACCTGGTCGAAGCCCTCGCGCTCCTCCACGATATCGGACACCCGCCCTTCGGCCACTCCGGCGAAGACGCCCTCGCCGAATGCCTCGCCGACCACGGCGGCTTCTCCCACAACCAGTTCGCGCTCACCCTCGTCCGTGAACTCGAACGCCCCTACCCGCACTACGAAGGCCTCAACCTCACGCGGGAAGTCCTGCAGAGCCAGCAGAGCCGCGTCGACAAGAAGGCCCGCGAGTACCGGGCACTGCTCGAAGCCCAGGTGGTCGATGTCGCCGACAGCATCACCTACGACGCCCACGACGTCGATGACGCCGTCAAGCTCGGTCTCCTTGAACTCGATGAACTGCTCGAAGTCGAACTCGTCCGCGAGTGCCACCGCCGTGTCACCCGGCGCTTCGGTTCGCTCGACGGAAAAATGCTCCGGCGCACCGTCGTGCATGAGCTGATCGACCTGCAGGTGAGCGACGTGCTACGGCACAGCAGCGCGGAACTGCAGCAGCGGGCCTTCGCCTCGGCCCGCGAAGCCCATGAGGCGCCGATCACCATCGGCACCAGCCCCGAACTGGCCGAACGCAAGGGCGAGCTGGAGCGGTTCCTGTTCCAGCGCGTCTATCGCAACCCGAAGCTCGTCGCCGGACGACGCCAGGCGCAGGAGAACCTCAAGCGGCTCTTCCATCACTACCAGGAACAGCTCGACCGCCTGCCCGCGAAATTCCAGCAGCGAGCCCAGGCCGTCGGCGCCGAACGGGCCATCGCCGACTACCTCGCCGGCATGACCGACCGCTTCTTCTGGCAGCAGTTCGAAGCGCTCACGTAGCAAGGTCGGAGCGCGGCCGCCCCCGGCCGCACCAAAGACTCGCACCAACCTACGTTCGCTCGCGACCCAAGGCTGCACCGCAAAAAAAAACGCAGCGTATTGCTACGCTGCGTCTTGGGACTTTCGGAGCGCGGCCGGCCCGGCCGCACCAAAGACTCGCACCAACCTACGTTCGCTCGCGACCCAAGGCTGCACCGCAAAAAAAAACGCAGCGTATTGCTACGCTGCGTCTTGGGACTTTCGGAGCGCGGCCGGCCCGGCCGCACCAAAGACTCGCACCAACCTACGTTCGCTCGCGACCCAAGGCTGC
>CAZUJM010000196.1:0-11283 GCA_964620405.1 uncultured Pirellulaceae bacterium
ATCCGGATCTTATCCTGACCTAATCGTTCTAATTTCATGATCGGATCCCCCTTCGCTCCCTGCGGCCCCCGGGGTCGCGGGACACTTCGTCACCCCCGCACCGCGCAAGCCCTCCCGCCCGCGGTCCCAGCCCACCGGTCCGGCGGTCGTGGCGCGTGGCGTCTGGAGCGAATCGTGAAGGGCATCCTTGGTCCGCTTGTGCTGCTGGCCTTGGCGAGCGCGGCGTTCACGCAGGCGGCGACGGCCCAGGATGCGGCGGCCAACCGCCGGCCCGTGCGGATCCTCTTTGAATCGTATGACAACCAAAACTGGGACCTGTGGAGCATGCGGCCCGACGGCACCGAGCGGACCAACATCACAGCCACGCCCGACATCCACGAACTTTACCCGCAGGCCTCCCCCGACGGTCAGCGCATCGCGTTCCTCGTCGACGAACAGAAGAACGGCGAGACGCACCGCAGCCTGTGGGTGATGAACGCCGATGGCTCCGATCGCCGCTTGGTCAGCAACGCGGCGCGTGAGGCCACGTGGAGTCCTGACGGGAAGCGACTGGCGTTTCCGAAGCAGGAGTTCAGCCGCTTCCAGGTGAAGGACTTCGTGAGCAAGGGTCTCTACTTCTACAGCGTCGATGACGGCACCATCACGGAACATCCGAACAAGGCGATCGAGCACCTGTATGTGTTGACTTGGCTCGCGGATGGCAACTGGATCGTTTCGACCGTTCACGGCGGCATGGGATACGGGCATGCCATTGTGGCGATTGAAGTGAATGGCAACCGAGTGGTGGACCTGAAGATCCCCGGATGCCGCCCGGCCAGCAGCGAAGATGGCAAGCTGCTGACTTGGAGCAGCGACGACCACACGATTCACGCCGGCAACCTGGAGATGACCGACGACGGACCGCGAGTTGTCAATCCACGCGTGGTGCACCACGATGAAAAGATGCACCTCTATCATCCCGACTTTGCGCCGGACGGCGGCTACGTTACCTTTAGCGTCGGCCCGGGCGGCCGCGTGGCGGCGAAGGGCCCCGGTCAGCAGACCGAGGTGGCCGAGATGATCGGCGTTTGCGGCCCCTGGGACATCTGGATCAAGGAACTCGACTCCCCCCATCCTCCCACGCCCCTGACCGACGCCCCTGAGTTGTCGAACAAGGAGTCGGAGTGGACTCGGTAACGAGGCAGACTCGAAACGACGCGATGAGTTCCCCTCGGGTTGCCACCCTCCCGGGTGGCTGAAAACCTCCCGGACCGCGGCCGGCCAGTTACCCGACGCATGGCAGGTGTTTCCCGAGCGAACATCCTTCAGGAGCTATAGGCCTTCATGCCGACGCAGCACACGCCCTTGGACTCTGGCAACCGTCGTGGCGGCCAATGGATCGTGATCCCGCAACCCGGCAGGGCCGCGGTGTGGCTGCGCGGCAGGGCCGCGGTGTCGCTGCGCGGCAGGGCCGCGGTGTCGCTGCTGCGTTGCGTGGCCGCCGTCGGCTTGCTGCTGTGGACCAGCGGCTGCCTCGTGAAAAACGAACCCGCCGGCGGCGGATCCTCGCCACAGGGCGAATCGGGAGCTGTTTCCTCCGACGCGGCGAGCGGCGTCACGGCCGAATCCCCTGCCGCCGCGTTGCCGGAAGTCACCACGCCGCTGGGCAGCACGCTCGTGACCATTCCCGCGGGCCGGTTCTCCATGGGCAACGCGCGCGGAGCGGCGGACGAGCAACCGGTGCATGAAGTGGAGCTGAGTTCGTTCCTGATGGACAAGTATGAGGTGACGCAGGACCTGCTGGCCAAGCTGGAGTTCCCGAACCCGTCGCACTTCAAGGGCGAGCGAAGGCCTGCGGAGCAGATTCGCTGGACGGACGCGGCGCTGATCTGCAACGCACGGTCTCGGGCCGAGGGGTTGGAGCCATGCTATGACGAGGCCACCTTCGCATGCAACTTCGACGCCTCGGGCTATCGGCTGCCGACGGAAGCCGAGTGGGAGTATGCGGCGCGGGCGGGGTCGACGGAGGACGAGCCGCTCGATGTCGCCTTGCCGCGACTGGACCAGCAGGCCTGCTACGCGGCCAATTCAGGGCAGCAGACCGATGTCGTCGGCAAGCGTCGTCCCAACGCCTGGGGCCTGCACGACTTGCGAGGCAATGTCGCCGAGTGGTGCCATGACGCCTACCAGGCGGACTACTACGGGGCGTCGCCGGCGCGTGATCCGCGGGGTCCAGAGTCGGGCGACCAGCGCGTGATGCGCGGGGGAGCGTGGAACGCCGAACCGGCGGCCTGCAGGCTCACGGCCCGCCAAGCCGACGACTCCGGGATCAGCGACGCTTGCTTTGCCCGCGACACCCACGGTTTCCGCTGCGTCCGTCGCGCGGATGTGCAGAAGTAGCGCATGCTGTTCCACACCTGGATCTTCGCGGTCTTCTTCGTCATCGTCTACGCGGGCTACCTGCTGCTGCGCCCGACGCGATATTGGCTGCACTGGCTGCTGGTCGCGTCCTATGTCTTTTACGGCCAGTGGAACCCGTGGTACCTGCTGCTGATCGGCTACTCAACCGTGGTCGACTACTGCTGCGTGCGACGAATGCATCACGGAGGGCGACGCGGTTTCTGGCTGGCCACCAGCCTGGTCAATAACCTCGGCGTGCTCGCCTTCTTCAAATACAGCCCGTTCTTCGCCGAGAACCTCAACAGCCTGCTGGCCTGGTCCGGCGCCGGTTACTCGCTGCAGTGGCCCGCGATCGTGCTGCCCGTCGGCATCTCATTCTTCACGTTCCAGTCGATGAGTTACACGATCGACTACTATCGCAACGACGTGGACTACGAGCCGAGCCTGGTGCGCTATGCCACGTTCGTGTCCTTCTTTCCGCAACTGGTGGCGGGACCGATCGAGCGTTCCAGCGCGTTGCTGCCGCAGTTGCGGTCCGCGCCGACGATCACGCGACAGCACTTGGCCGACGGCTTTTCGCTGTTCGTCACCGGGCTCGCCAAAAAAGTCGTCTATGCCAACTTCCTGTCGGCGTACGCCGATCCGATCTACGCGAATCCGGCCGGATATTCCCCCGCGGCGCTGGTGCTGGCCACCATCGCGTTCGCCTGGCAGATCTATTTCGACTTCAGCGGCTACACCGACATGGCCCGCGGCGTTGCCCAGGTAATGGGCTTCGACCTAATGCTCAATTTCTACCACCCCTACCTCGCCACCAGCCTGCGGGATTTCTGGTCGCGCTGGCACATCAGCCTGTCGTCGTGGTTCCGCGACTACGTCTACATCCCGCTGGGAGGCAACCGGGGCGGTGCCTGGATGACCAGTCGCAACCTGTTCCTGACGATGGTCATCTCGGGGTTCTGGCACGGCGCGGCGTGGACGTTCCTGATCTGGGGCGCGCTGCATGGAGCGGCGTACGTCCTGATGCGGCCGCTGGAGAATGCCCGCTGGTATCGCGAGCACGTGCCCGCGATGGTGAAGCAGGTCGGCATCTTCTCCTTCGTATGCCTGACGTGGATTTTCTTCCGCGCCGCCTCGGTGGAGGACGCATGGCTGATCCTGACGCGGATTGCCACCGGAGCGTGGACCGATCCGCGTTTCCCGCTGCTCGCCGCCAGCCTGCTGGCCCTGGTCATCGCCTACCAGTGGCTGTTTGAAAACGTCCAGTTGCCGTCGCGCGCCACCCGCTCGCTCCATGGCCTGCTGCTGGTCGCCATCCTCCTGTACATCAGTTTCGTGCCCGGCCGCGGCGACCAGCCCTTCATCTATTTCCAGTTCTAAGCACGAGTGCCCCGCCTCTCCGGAGATCCGCGCATGAACGCATCCGATGTCCGCCCCACGACGCGCACGTCGCAGGGACTGGTGATGACGGCGCCGCGCGTGGCGTTCCGCGGGATGCTTGCCGTGCTCGCGACGCTCCTCCTCGTGTGGTGGACGTTGCCGCGGATCGCCGAGCGTTTCGAGGCGGCCGACTTCCCGGCGCACTACCGGACGCCCGCGAATTTCAGCCAGGACTACTGGCAGTATCGACGCTTCGCGCGGCAGGCCGCGGACGCTGAGCAGATCCTCGTCGTCGGCGACTCGGTCGTGTGGGGCGAATATGTCGATGCCGGCCAGGCGCTTTCCGACCACCTGACGCGCGTTGCCGGCGGAAAGCCCGTCTTTCGCAACGGAGGCCTCAACGGCCTGCATCCGCTGGCCATGCAGGGGCTGTGCCACAGCTACCTGGGTCGCCCGCTGCCGCGCCGCGTCGTGCTGCACTTCAACCCGCTGTGGCTGACATCGGCCGAGCGCGACCTGCAATCGTCGCAGGCAGTGTCCTTCAACCATGCCGACCTCGTGCCGCAGTTCCTGCCGCAAATCCCCGCGTATGGAGCGGGCCTGGCCGATCGGCTGTCGGTGGTCGTGGAACGCGCATGGCCATGGCGGCAGTGGGTGCGCCACTTCCGCCTGCAGCGTCTGGACGGACAGGACCTGCAGCGCTGGAGCCTGGAGCATCCTTACGAGTGGCCGCAGGCGCCGAGTGACACACAGTTGTCCTTCGAGAAGACGCGGCAGAAGCCGCTGCCGTGGACCCAGCGCGGGATCCGCGCCCAGGACTTCCCCTGGGTCGACCTCGATTCGTCGCTGCAGTGGCGCGCCTTCCGCGAACTCGTCGGCTGGCTGCGCGACCAGCAGGTCGACACATTCGTGGTCGTTGGCCCCTTCAACACCCACCTGCTGTCGCCCGCGGCCCGCCAGACGCACGACGAACGCCTCCGAGTCGTCGTCGACTGGCTGCGGGAGCAACCCGGCCTTCGCACGCTCACCGCGCCGACTCTTGCCAGCGACCTCTACGCCGACGCCAGCCATCCGCTGGGCGACGGCTACCGGCAACTGGCCGAACTGCTGGCGAACGACCCGTCGTTCCAGGCGTTCGCGGGAGTTGCCGAGCCCGCTGCGTCTGCGACCCGCAACGCGGCGCCGCCCCAGTCCGGACGCGCGGACCCTTGACGATCCCGCAACGCTCGGTCAGGATTCATCCCCAGACTGCCGCGGCGTCGTGCGCGTCCCGCGTCAGTTCTCCGCCGCAGCACACGGGTTTCGGGAGGGGGCGGAGCCACGGGAGAAGAAGGAGGCTGCCATGCGTCTGGCCTTGGCTCTGTTCCTGATGATCGGCCTGGGCTGGCACGCGGTGGCGGAGCAAGCCGGCGCGGTGGAGGTCGTGGCGGCCATCGGACGGCCGTTTGGCGTCGGGCGCATTGCGCTGCCCATGACGGGCCCGGAAGAGGGCCTCGTGCTGGACACAAACGGCTATCGCATTCGTGACGAGCAGGGACGGCTCTTCTATCCGGCCGTCGTGCATCGACGCGTGTTGGGGCTGATCCGCGGCCTGCTGGGCGTGGAGTCGCAGGATACGCCATCGACGGTCAACGTCTACTTCCTGTTTCGCGGCGATGAACCGCTGCGCGTCACCTTCTGGAATCCGCAGCCGCAGACGTTCGAAGTGGTTCCGCAGCGTGCGCCGCGCGTGCACGCGCGGCTGCTGCAGGCCTGGTGGCAGAACTACAACGCGCGCGGCCGGTTGCAAGAGGTCCAGGGCGACTATCCACCGCTGCTGGAAACCTATCTGCCACGCATGCTAGGACAGCGTTTCGGGTTGGCCGCGCCTCGATTCAATCGTCCCCAGGTGCGCGAAGAGTACCAGCCGGAGGATACGCTGAAGCTGGTGATGAACACGGAGCCGGCGCGGATACGCATCATGGAACGCACCCTGGCAGGCACGGCACGCGACGATCGAGCCGTGCGTCCGATGCCGGCCGACATCCCCTGGAAGCCGCGGGCCGCACTGGACATGCCAGCAGCGAGCGCCCCCGGGAAGTCCGGAGCGGAACCAACCCTGGAACCGATGGCTGCCCATGTGCCCGAGGAGTGCTTTTACATACGCTTCGGCAGCTTCGAAAACTATCTCTGGCTGCGCAAGCTGCTGGAGAACAACGGCGGCAGCGTCGGCCGCATGGTGGCACTCCGCGGCCATGATGCGCAGACCAGCACCCGCGCGCAGGACCAGCTGGGCTTGAAAGAGTCGCGGCTGGCGGAGGTGCTGGGCGGCAAGATCATTTCGGATGTCGCGATGATCGGGCGGGACACTTACCTGCGCGAGGGAGCGGCGATCGGCATTCTTTTCGAAGCCCGCAACAACCTGCTGGCCGGCGACTTGATGAAGCAGCGGCGTGAAGCCGTCGCGCGGTTCTCCAGTGGAGGAGCGTCCATGACGACGATTCAGCTGGAGGGCCATGAAGTCTCGGTTGCGTCCACGCCCGACAACCGCCTCCGGTCGCTCTATGTGGCCGACGGCAACTACCATCTGGTCTCCAACAGTTTGGCCATCGTGGAGCGATTCTTGGAATCGTCGTCGGGACAGGGGACGCTGGCGCAGTCCCCCGACTTCCGTGCCGCGCGCGGCCGCCATCCGGTGTCCACGAACGCCACCGTCTTTGCCTACCTGTCGCCCGCGTTCTTCCGCGGACTCGTTTCGCCCCAGTACCAGATCGAACTGCGCCGGCGACTGCGGGCCGTCACCGACCTGGAACTGGTGCAGATGGCGCGTTGGGCGGCGCGGCAGGAAGGCCTGCCGCATGCCACCATCCAGGATCTTGTCCGCTCCCAGATGCTGCCGCTCGATTTTGAACAGCGGCCGGACGGCAGCCGGATGCTGGAACAGCGGGATGGCAAGCCGTTGAGCGAGCCGATCGATTCGCTGCGCGGTGCCCGCGGCACTTTCCTGCCGATCCCCGACGTGCCGCTGGAACAGGTCACGGTCGAGGAGGAGGCCGATTACGCCGCCATCGCGGCCTTCCACGAACGCAAGTGGAACCAGATGGATCCCGTGTTGGTGCAGGTCACCCGCTCGCAGGTCGACGCGACGGGCCGCGAACGGCTGGAGGTGACGGCGGAGGTGGACCCGTTCGATCGCAAGAAGTATGGCGTGATGGCCGGTCTCGTTGGGCCTCCCACGCGACGCAGGATCCGCCAGTCGCCCGACGACGCCATCACGGCGCAGGCCGTGCTGCAGGGCGCCGGCCGCTTCGCACCCACGGCCGGCGCGCACCATGTGTTCTTTGGGATCCAGAATCGAGAAGTGCCGGTCGTGTTCTCGCGGCAATCCATGTTTCGCATCCTGCAGGTGCTGCGCACCGCGCCCGCCTATCTCGGCGCGTGGCCGCGCATGGGCCTGCTCGACCTGCTCCCGCTGGGCGAACCGCCGGCGGTCGACGCGCGCGGACTTTCCGAACTGCCGTTTGGACTCTGGCGACTGCAGACTGAGCAGGGGTTTGCCCTGATTGGCGTAAACCCGGACGTCCTCACCGACGCCGGATCCCAACTGGCGGTCGAAGACGCGCCGCAGGACCCGTCCAGCGACCCGTCCGATGACGCGCAGCTCCGCGTGCATGTCATGGACATCTCGCAGTCGCGCATCCAGAGTTGGTTCGCGGCGCTGGACTTCCAGCGCGCCTACGACACCTCGATCGGCAACACGCGATTGCTGAACGGCCTGACCCAGCAGTTGGGCGTGCCGCCCGCCGAAGCACTCCAAGTGGCCGAGTCGATTCTGGGCGTGCGCCTGGTCTGCGCGCTCGGCGGCCAGTACGAACTGCGCGACGCCAACGCGGCACGACCCTACTGGGTTTCCACGAACTGGCCGGAAATCCGCGAAAAGCAGGGCGAGACGAAGGCCTTCGCATCCCCCTCCACGGCTTGGTTCCGAGGCCTCGACGCGCGGCTGACGATGCGGGAATCACGAATTGAGGCGAAGGCCACGCTGGAGATCCAGCAGGCGGCCACGGAAAAGCCTCCCCTGCAGTTCTTCGACCTCTTCCGACGCGCGAAGCCTTAGCGGAGCCGGGCGTGCGAGGGCCGGGAGTGCCCGGGTCGACGGCGGGCGTACCCGCGCCGCAGGCAGCGACCGATGCGTCCACGGAGGCCTCCGGGTCGCTCCAAGGGTCTCCCCCTTGTTTTGGCCGTACGATGCGGGGAAACTGTAGGTCCGCTACTCATGAGGAGATCCCCTGGCCATGGCTGCCGACAATCCCCCCCCTGCGCTCCCGCCCGACTCCAAGCCCGCTACCGAAGCCAAGCCTCGCGTGCTGGTCGTCGACGACGACATTGAGATCATCGAGTCTCTGCGGTATGCGCTGGGTGCCAAGGGCTACGAAGTGCTGATCGCCCGCGACGGCAACCAGGGCTTGGCCATGGCCGAGCGTGAGGATCCGGACTTGGTGATCCTCGACATGATGATGCCCAAGCGTAGCGGCTTCTTGGTGCTGGAACGCCTGCGTCGCACGCGTCCCGTGCCGATCAAGGTGATCATGATCACGGCCAACGAAGGCAGTCGGCACAAGGCCTATGCGGAGATGCTGGGCGTGGACGACTACCTCCGCAAACCGTTCGCCATGGATCGGTTGATGGATTCGGTCGACCGCCTGCTGCGCGGCCCGGCCGCCTAGGCCGCCTCCACTCCGCTTCTGCAGTTCGCCCGTCGGTCACGCGCGGCGACTCTCCACGCGCCGGTGGTGCAGCCACTGCCCTTGGCCGGCCCGCGCCCCCTGGAATGCGGAATCTTTGCGCTGCCCAAGTGTCCTGCGGCCTTCCGGGGCGTCTGCTCGACTGCGCATCGAGGGCGGCGTCGACACACTCTCACCCCGCGCCCTCGCGCCCCTTCGCACGATGCGTGCCACTCTGGCACACCGGCTGGATTTGGCGGAGCTGCTGGACTGTCGGCCTTTGGCCAAATCCCCAGGCGAAAACGCCCGCCTGGAAACTCCCCGCAGGCCGCTCGACGCGAACCGCACAGCCGTTGGCGAATCCGCACAGCGCGACCGACTTCTGCCGCCACATGCCTACGCAATCAACCGTTCCCTCCAACTCCCCAGGCCCCACCCCTGCCTGACACACCAAGGCACTTGCCGTGGATCGTGCGGACTCTAAGGTTAACTAAAGACATTTGTACACAGTTAACTTTTTGCGATACGCCTTGGGGAGTCCGTGGCCGATGAGCCTCACGCTGCTGCTTGTCCCTCTGCTTTACGCGGTCACGATCCTTCCCCTGGGGGATTCGATGACCACCGGCTGCCAAGACGTCACCGAGCTCGACAAGGCCTCCTATCGACTGCTGCTGCAGGACAAACTGCGCGAGGCGGGAACGGCCTACGACTTCGTGGGCAACCGACCCAACCAATGCTATTCGCCGTCGTATGACAACGACCATGCCGGCCACAGTGGATACACGGTGGAAGCGATCACGGCGGCGGCCGAGAAGCAGCTTGCGGAGGCCAGCCCGGACATCGTGCTGCTGCTGGCCGGTACGAACAACCATAACGACGTGCCCGACTACCAGCGTTTTCGGGACAAGTATTCTGCGCTTCTGGATGTCCTGGGAGACCGTCCCATCTACGCCGCGACCATTCCCCGCTTCGGGGAACGCCGGTTGGCGACGGCCTGGCCCGATGGTTGGCTTGCCCATCGCAATGAGAACTGGATCCCCACCATGAACGCGGCGATCCGCGAGGCGGCGGCCGCTCGGCCGCGGGTACGGGTTGTCGATTTCCATGCGGCCCTGGATCCCGCGCGGCACCTGTTGGACGATGGCGTGCACCCCAACCTGTCGGGACAGCAGGTGCTGGCCGACCTGTTCTGGGACGCGGCGTTCGCACCCGACCTGGATGCCAGCGGACTGCTCGGGCCGGACGACCTCAACCTTCTGACGCGCGCCGTACACGCGGGTAGTCCCGTGACGCGCTACGACCTCGACCGGGACGGGCATGTGACGGATGCGGACCGCAGGAAGTGGCTGGCGGAGGTGATGCGTGTCGGTGCCGGGGACACCAACATGGACGGCCGTTTCGACTCCACCGACTTGACCGTTGCCTGGATCGCCAACCGCTACGAGACCGGTGCCTTCGCCGGTTGGGCCGAAGGTGACTGGAATGGAGACCTCGTCTTCGACAGCAACGACCTGATCACCGCTTGGGCTCGCGGCGCTTACGAAGGCGATGGCCATCGGCATGCGGTTCCACCGGTCCCAGAGCCGACCGGCTTCAGCCTTGTCGCGTCGGCTGCCTGCATTGCGATCCTCGCGGGTCGTCGCCGCATCACGACGACGACGAAGCAGCGGAAGCAGGCGGAGTGACAGCGAGGAACTGGCAACGCCCCGCTTGGAGCCATGAGCCGTCCCATTGAAGCGATGCGTCCCAGGGCTTAGACTCACGGCCCTGGATTGGATGGTTGCCGCGGTAGTCGACAAGCACGCGGGCGTGGCCCAGGAGGCCGGCCCGATTCCGGCGATCTGCTGGGCCAGGTCGTTTCGTCGTCGTCGGTCCAACAAAACCGATTCGCCCGCTGCCGACCATGCCTCGCCCAGGATCCCGTCTCTGACCGTTTTTTTGGGAGTGCCTCGCGCATGAACCACGGACCTCCACACGCTGCGCCGATTGAGCCCTCGTTGACTCCCCTGGAAGGCTGGCACTGCACGCACATCTACTATCGGCTGAATAGGGCCGTGCTGGCGCAGATGTCCCACGTCCAGCGTCAAGAGGGCTGCCGGCAGGTCGTGGAGATCCTCGATCCCCAGCACGCGGAGGCTCCACAACGACTGCAGGCGTCCGCCGTGAGCGGCCACAAAGCCGACTTCGGACTCATGATGATGGACCCCGATCCGCTCCGCATCGATTCGGTCCACCAGCGACTGCTCAGCAGCGACCTCGGACCCGCGCTGGAGTCAACCTACTCGTTCGTGTCGCTCAGCGAGATCTCCGAGTACGTTCCGTCGGTCGATCAGTACGCGGCCAAACTGGTGGAAGAGGGGGAAGTGGAAGGCAGCGAAGCCTACCTTGCCAAAGTGAACGCCTACAAGCGACGTGAGCCCATGATGCGGAAGCAGCGGCTCACCCCGGACTTCCCTGCCTGGCCGGTGATGTGTTTCTATCCGATGAACAAGAAGCGCAAGGTCGGCGAGAACTGGTTCACGCTTCCCTTCGCGGAACGACGCCGCATGCTGAGTGAACATGCCAAGAGCGGCATGGCGTACGCGGGACGCGTGACGCAGTTGATTACCGTCGGCGTCGGCCTCGAAGACTGGGAGTGGGGCGTGACGCTGTGGGCCGCCAACCCGAACTTCCTGACGCACATCGTCTACCAGATGCGATTCGACGAAGCGAGCGCGCGGTACGCCGAGTTCGGGCCGTTCTACACCAGCTACCTCATGGAAGCCCCTCGGCTGCTGCAGCACTTACGCATCCACGCTTGAACTGATGCGGTCTTCGGACG
>CAZUJM010000197.1:0-11259 GCA_964620405.1 uncultured Pirellulaceae bacterium
CCCTCGGCCGCCCCCCACGTGTCGTTGTTGATCTCGGTGACGGTGCCATCGCCGTCGGCCCGCCGCCAGGAACCGGCGACCTCGATCGTGCCGGACATGTCGTCGGTGCGCGATGCATCGGCGATGCAGCGCACGTTCGCGAGCGTGGTCTGCGTCCCGTTCGGCCAGGCGACGCGCAACTCGGTCGCGCTCGTCGCCATGCCGAGCCCGAAGACGGCTTCGGCGGGGTCCTGCGAGGCGAAGTTCCCGCCGGCCCGCCCCGACGCTCGTCAGACGTTGCCGAACTCCGGACGACGACGGCCCAACTGCGACTGCAACCGCTGCACGATGCTGCTGTGCATCTGGCTGACCCGGCTCTCGCTCAGGTCCAGCGTCGCGCCGATCTCCTTCATCGTCAACTCTTCATAATAGTAGAGGATGATGATCAGCCGTTCGTTGCGGTTCAGACCCCGGGTGACCAGACGCATCAGGTCGTTCTTCTGGATGCGTCGGGTCGGATCCTCGCCCTTCTTGTCTTCCAGGATGTCGATCTCGCGCACATCCTTGTAGCTGTCCGTCTCGTACCACTTCTTGTTCAGGCTGATCAGGTTGACGGCGTTCGCCTCCAGGATCATCTTCTCCAGTTCGGCGACGTTGATCTCCATGTGCGATGCCAGTTCGACCTCGCTGGGCGGACGGCCAAGGCGGGCTTCCAACGTCTTGGTGGCTTCCGACAGCTTGCTGGCCTTGGAGCGAACCAAGCGAGGAACCCAGTCCATGGTGCGCAACTCATCGAGCATCGCACCTCGGATACGCGGCACGCAGTAGGTCTCGAACTTCACGCCCCGACTCATGTCGAACGCGTCGATGGCGTCCATGAGGCCGAAGACGCCGGCCGAGATCAGGTCGTCCAAGTCGACTCCGTCCGGAAGACGGGACCAGATGCGTTCCCCGTTGTACTTCACCAACGGCAGGTAACGCTCAATGAGACGGTTGCGCAACTCCTTGTTGCCCATGTCCGCCTTGTAAGCGCGCCATACCGCATCCATATCCTCGTCTTGAGGGCGCTTGGATTGAACAACCGTGGGGGCTGTCGTAACTGCCATGCATTCCTCCATGAACGTCTGACCGGCAATCGCGTTGTTTTAAATCGGGACCACGCCGCTTCCTGCGTCGCGAACCGTGTTGTCAAAATCGAGCTGTCGAGATCTGGTCGTGGGCAAGTGGTTGGGAAAATGGGAAGCTGAGTCGGCGTCGTCAAGCAGGTCACAGGCGTAAGCTTCGTGGTGACCTGAGCCTCCAGGGAAACGTGCTTAAACTCAACTCAGACCACCCATCTTTCCAGCAGTCGGCGCGGTGGGCCTGAGATCTAGGTATCGGCCTGTCGGTTACCACTCGATCAACAAGTGTCAGTTTTTTCTTTGCTGATCCTTCTTCGCCCCACTCACGAGGCGGAGATGTTCGCAAGTTTTTTCATTTGACTCAATACGACAATCGCAAGGTTTTCGCTTGGATCCGTGAGGGCTTGTCCCGGAAGCGCACCGATGGAAAACGGCCTGGCCGTCTCGGAGGTCCCACACGGATCCTTCCGCTCGGCGCTAGGCAGCCCCCGCCATCCTCGTGAACTCTGGAGCAGCGGCCCTCGACACCAACGCATCTTCCAAGTGGCCAGCCATCCGCGTTAGAGCCTCCCGCCATGCTGGCACTCCCCAGTTCTCCTGGAGGCAGTCCGTGCCTTCCTCGGCCATCGCGGTCTCGCCCCCGTGCGTCCCTGAGTTTTCCGGCAGGCAACCTGCGAGCCCCAGGGCCAGATTGAGGAACCGATCGGCCGTGGCCACCATGCGCTGCTGGATGGAGGCCGCTTCGGTCGCTGCCGTCACGCGGTTCATCACCAGCCAGCAGCGGGCTCCTCCCAAGTGGCCCGACAGATGCTTTAAGCACGCGTACTGGTCCGCCGCGCGATTCTCTTGGACATCCATGACCAGACAGAAGTGTGTCGCGACAGGGAGAAGTTGGAGGAGATGGGGACCCAAGCCGGCATCCACCACGACAGTTCGATCGGCGGCGGCCAGCAGCAACTGCTGAATTCCCCAAGGTCCAAGGGCCGATCGCGTGTCGGAGGCAGTCGAAGCGGTATGGGCCTCCCTGGAATTCCTTGGTTGAGGCCGATGCGTCTGGTCTAGCCAGCCTTCGTGCTCCGACTCCTGAGCGAACGGCACGAGTCGGGGCAGGCCCGCCGGCTGGTGTCGCCAGGCTTCGCGAAGCGTCCGCTGTCCCCACGCTACCTCCTCCCAGCAAGGTTGGCGTGATGACCTGCGTCGCGGTTCACCAAGCGAACCCTCGCCGCGTCCAGACGCGTTCACCAGTTGGACGAATCCAACGGGGCAGTCCCTTCGGTACAGTTGCCACGCGAGTTGCGCGGCGACCGTGGAGGCCCCTACTCCTGGTTGGGCGCCAACCACCACCAGCAGTCCGCCCCGGTGGTCGGGGATCGGCGCGAGGGAGGTGGCTTGCAGCACCTTTTGGCGCAGGGTACCAGCTTGGTCGAGCATGCGATGGAACTCTTGATCAGGCAACATGGTCAACGGGCTCGAATCCAAGGAGTGCGGAAATCAGTCGGGCGGGATCCGCTGCCGCCAGATCCTCCGGCACGCTCTGTCCGCAGGTCAGGTAGTGCACGGGCAGTCGTGTCTCGCGAAGGACCGGCAGCAGGCTGCCCAGCGAAGTCGCTTCATCCAGTTTGGTCACCACCATCCCGGTCGCGCCGACCTCGAGGAAGCGATGCACGGCCAGCCGATGATGGGATGCGGAAGCGGGACCATTCAATACCAGCAGCACGTCCTCTGCCTGCGCCTCGGCCAGCAACGAACGAAGTTCCTGGAGTTGGAGGTTGTCGTGGGGACTGCGACCCGCGGTATCGACCAGAACGACGTCCTGGTCGGCGAAACGGGCGAGGGCCGCCTGCATCTCCCGGGGGGTCGTGGCAACCTCCAAGGGCAGGCCCATGATGTCCGCATACGTCCTCATCTGCTCGACGGCGGCGACACGATACGAGTCCGCGCTGACCAGGGCCACCTTGAGGTGTTCCTCCAACCGCCACCGCGCGGCCAGCTTGGCGACCGTGGTGGTCTTGCCCGTGCCGGTGGGTCCGACCAAGGCCACAACCTTGCGACGGCCTCGTCCAACTCGCAGCTCTCCGCCGCGCGGCAGTTCCGCGTGCAGGTGGCCGACGAGAGCGTGCTGCCAATCCACCAGGGTCCAGCCCGAGGTGACGGCGCCCGCTTCCTGCACGGCATCTACGAGGTCGCGGGCCGCGTGCGGTGTGATGTCCGCCTCGATCAGGCGCGAAATGACTTCCAAGACACGCGACGAGTAAGCCGCTTGCGGACGACGAAAAGATGCAGCGGGCAGGGCCGCGCGTGCCGACGCGTCCTGGTCCAGGCCGCCCCCCAGCTCAAACGGATCGGTGGCCGCGATGCCCTCGCGTCCCCTTGCGTCGGGTCGTGCAAAGTCTTCAAACCGTCGCCGGCAAGCGTCGAGGTCCGCCTCCAGGTTCAATCGCTCCGGCAGCGCGTCGGCCGTTCGCCGGAGTCCGTGCCCTGGGCGTTCTGCTTCGCAAGGCCCCGCATCCTGGCGGTCGAAAAACGCCGTGCCTGCTGGAGCAACCGGACTCGCGAACGTCGAGGAACCAGCGACTTCCGACGCATGGCGTTCCTCCCTGGAACCATACTCGTCCAGCGCCTCCCCTTCGAAGCTGCCGGACTTGCGGAGGGGAAGCGGATTGGCGGACTGGTCGCGAGTGCGAATCTCGTAGTGGCGTCCCCGCGAGAATCGTTCCCACCAACTGGTTTCCAGTTCGCGAGCCTGCAACACATGGGCGTCCGGGCCCAGCTCTTGCTGGACCTGCCCCAACGCTTCCTCCAGCGATCGTGCTCGAAATGTGCGAACCTGCATGGCGATCCTCAACCTGTCTTCGTGTCACCCACGATGCCCAACGAGACCACCTTCGTTTCCGGCGTGATCTCGGGATAACTCAATACGACCAGCAGAGGCAGCCAGGGCGCCACCAGGCGCCGCAGTGCCGCTCGAATCTCCGGTTTCACCAGCAGCACTTCCGGTCGGCTCATCTGCCGAAGCGGTGTCATGGAAGCGTCAATCGTCCGACAGAGATTCTCGATCTCCTGCGACGACATCCGCACGACCGAATCGCCGCCGACCAGTTGCGTCTGCGCGAGAATTCGCTCCTCCAGCGCCGGCTCCAATGTCACGACATGCAGTCGCTCGCGTTCATCCCGGTATTGGGCGCAGATGGATCGAGCAAGTCGCAGTCGGATTCGCTCGGTCAGCTGCAGATCCCCCGCCGCGCGTCCTGCTTCGTCGCCCAACGCCTCCAGGATCGTGCTGAGTGCCCGGATCGATACGCCCTCGGCCAGCAGTCGCTGCAGGATGCGCTGGACATCGGCCAGTTTCATGACTTGTGGAATCAGTTCGTCCACCACCGCGGGTGCCGTGCGACGGGTCTCCTCCACCAGGTGTTTCGTGGCGTCGCGTGTCAGCAGTTCGGCCGCTTGTCGCGAAACGACCTGTCGCAGGTGCTGCAGGAGCACGGCGGCGGGATCCAGCAGCGTGTAACCTGCCCGCTCCGCTTCCGCGACCTGGGCGTGCGGAATCGTCACGAGGTTGGCGACGAAAGCCGGATGGCGCGTCACGGGATGCTCCCAGCGAGGAGCGGTAGCGCTCGGAGGCACGGCGAGCACGCCGTCGGTGGGCAGCGTCGCCGAGGCAATCGGATTGCCCAGCACCTTGATGCGGTACTGGTTCTCCGTCAGTCGCAGGTTGTCGCGAATCCGGACTTTGGGCAGCACCAGTCCGAGTTCGGTGGCGATCGCCTGCCTCAACTGCGTGATGCGTGCCAGCAGGTTGCCCCCGCGCGACGCATCGGCCAACCGAACCAGCGCCAGCCCCAATTCAACTTCCACCGGATCGACGGACAGGTATTCTTCGATGCGTGGCTCGGCGGGCGGAGTCGCCGTGTTGCGGCGCGTGCCCGGCGTCGGCTTGGCGGCCACCGGTTCCGGTTGACGGCTCAGGAACACCGCCGCTCCCACGCAGGCGCTGCCGAGCATCAGGAGCGGCAGGCGTGGCAGGTGGGTCAGCATCAGCAGCCCGAGGAAACCGCCCGCCACCCCCAACACCTGCGGCTTCAGCAGCATCTGGCGCAGGAAGTCCATCGGCAGGTTCGCCGCCTGGGTTCCGCGCGTCACCAGCAGGGCCGCGGCGAGCGAAATGAGCACCGCCGGCAACTGGCTCACCAGTCCATCGCCAATCGTCAGCTTGGTGAAGACATTCACCGCTTCCGAGGGGCTCATGCCGTACTGTCCCACTCCCAGGATCAGACCGCCAACAATATTGATTACGGTGATGAAGACGCTGGCCACCGCGTCGCCGCGCACGAACTTGCTCGCTCCATCCATGGCCGCGTAGAAATCGGCCTGGCGCGAAATCTCCGACCGACGACGACGCGCCTCGGCGTCGTCGATGGCACCCGAGTTGAGTTCCGCGTCCACGGCCATCTGCTTGCCAGGCAGTCCGTCCAGCGCGAAGCGGGCGGACACTTCGCTGATGCGTGTCGCACCCTTGGTAATCACCACGAACTGAATGACGGCGATGATTCCGAACAGGACCACGCCCACCAGCACCTGGTCGCCCGCCACGAACTCGCCAAAACTCCGGACCACCGTGCCCGCCGCGTCCAGTCCTTCCTCGCCCGCGCGCGTCAGGATCAGCCGCGTGGTGGCGACATTCAGCACCAGGCGTGCGAGCGTGGTCGCCAGCAACACGGTCGGGAAAACGCTGAATTCCAGCGGCATCGCAATGTGGATCGTGGTCAGCAGGATGATCACGGACAAAGCGATGTTGCCCAGCAGGAACAGGTCCATGAGGGCCGATGGCAACGGCATCACCACCACCAGCAGGCAAAACAGGATACCCGCCGGCAGCAGCAGTTCCAAGAATCGATGGCGTGCAGTCATGAAGGAAGAGCCCGCGTTCGCTCCACCGCGCTGCGGCGGAAGATCGACAACAAGTCAGGAAAGTTAAGGAAGTTCCCTTGAGGCGCGGCGGGAAAGTAATCGAAGTATCGAAGGGTGTCTAGGGCGTTTTGCTTCGTTGATAGCACAGCACATCGCGATTGCACTACAATCGCCATGAATGCACCCGGCTTCCCAGGCTCCCCACAGGCAGGCTTCATGAACACCACCAACGGGTCCAATCCCTTCCCCTGGTACGCGCCCCGCATCTGGCATGGGATGTGTCTCGGCGAGTGGTCCAAGCTGCTGGCGCGTAACGGATTTCGCGTTTCGCCGAGTCGCTTGGGGCTGGCCGCGACGATCACCATGCAGTCCGTCAGCAATTCGGTGCTCGCGGGGATCCAGCGGACCCTCTACGGTCGCCGCGTCGCTGAAACGTCCTTGGTCGCGCCGCCGCTGTTTCTGGTAGGCCATTGGCGGAGCGGCACGACGTACCTGCACGAACTGATCGCCTGCGATGAACGCTTCGCGACGCCCACGACCTACCAGTGCTTCGCGGCCCCGCACTTCCTGGCCTCCGAGAAGTGGGCTCCCAAACTGCTCTGGTTCATCCTGCCCTCGCGCCGGCCGATGGACAACGTCCGCTTCGCCTGGTCGGCTCCGCAGGAGGACGAATTCGCCCTCTGTTCGCTGGGAATCCAGACGCCTTACCTGAAGATCGCGTTCCCCAACGAGGAAGGAAGCTATTTCGACTTCCTGGACCTCGAGCGGCTCTCGCCCCCGCAGCTCCAGCAATGGCAGGAGAGCCTGCGTCACTTCCTGAAATGCGTGACGCTTTCCACCGGCAAACGGATCGCCCTGAAGTCCCCCACGCATACCTCCCGGATCGGTTTCCTCGCGCGGGAGTATCCGGGCGCCAAGTTCCTGCACATCGCCCGCCATCCGGTGACGGTGTTCCTGTCCTCCGTCAATCTTTGGCGAGTCCTCATCGAGACCAACGGATTGCAGGTGCCCCGCGACACGAACTACAAGGAGTTCGTGTTGTCCACGTTTGAGCGGATGTATGCCGCGTACAACCGCCAGCGCGAGACCCTGGCCCCGGGCCAGCTGGTTGAAATCCGCTACGAAGACCTCGTGCAGGATCCCGTGAGCGTACTGCGAGGCGCGTACGAGCAACTGGACTTGGGCGACTTCTCGACCGTTGAACCGGCCCTCCGCGCCGCCACACGCTCCAGCAGTTCCTATCGCACGAACGAATACCAGTTGGATGAGTCGATCCGCGCGGAGATCATGAGCCGCTGGGCTGGTTACGCGGCCCGCTTCGGCTACTCTTCCTGAGGCCGCGCGGCCCCGGATGCTTCCAGCGATTCCCGCGGAGCACCGCTGGAACGTCGTCGCGAGCGTCCCTCGTTGCGCACCTGCTGCACCTCTTCCTTCATCTCCGCGGCACTCACCATCAGCGACTGTTCGTAGCGGCGGTAACGATAGGCGAAGTCGAGCAGCGCGGAGAGCAGCAGGGTAACCACGAGACAGGCCGCCAACTGCAAGGCAAGATGACTCGCCAACTGACACGTGTGCTCCCAGGAACCGTGGCCCAGGCGCGCGAGCAGGCCCACGTTGGCCTGCCACCAGTAGGCGATCGTGCCAACGAACAGCCCGAGCTTGACGACGGTCAGCAGGAGGCGCACGGGGCTGAGGTTGCCCGTCAGTCGAAGCCAGCCGCGGGCGGGATCCAGGCGCGCGAGATCAGGCGTCAGTTTGGCGGGCAACCACAACGGTCCATGCTGCAACCAATGTCCCACGGTGGAGCCGATCACCAGGACCAGTAGCAGCGGAGCGATCCATGCCGCCAACTGGCCGGCGTAAGAAGAGGCCCCTTCCACCAGACTCCAGGGATCCTGCACTCGGACCGCCGCGCGGACCATGTCCTGCCGCATGGCCAGTTGCAGTCGCTGCCACAACGGTCCTCCCAGAATCAACAGGCCGCTGCCGGCCACCGCGCAGGCGATCGCGAAAACCAGTTCGGGACTGCGGGCCACATGCCCCTGCTCGCGCGCCAGCTGGCGTCGCCGCGGCGACGCCGGTTGCCCCTCGTCGTCACTCTCCTCCGACATCCCCTGTCGCTCCCTTCCAAGACCAGCCTTCCCGAACAAGATCCAGGCCCGACTGCAGCTGCTGCTCGTAGATCTCCGTCATCGCCGGCAGGAACACGCACGTCGCCACCAGCAGCACGCACCAAGTGACCGCCGTTCCCAGGCCGGCCGCTCCCCAGACCGAAAGAGAGCGTCCCAGCAGGGCCACCGTCATTGTCGCGGCCACCAGGCAGAACGCGAGCGGCGCCGCGACCTGCAGCCCCATACGCGTACTATGCGCCAGCATTTCGGCCATGCGGTCCGGCAAGCCGCCGCTCGACAACGACCCGCCCAGCGGCACGCGTTCCAAGCAGTCCAGCAGCACGCCCAGTACCAGTCGATGACCGTTTGTCGCCCAGAACAGCACCAAGGCCCACAGTCCGAAGAAGCGTTCCACCACCGACCCCGCTGCTCCGTTCCCCAAGGGGTCCGCCGCATCGGTCCAGTTCATGCCGGTCATCGGTCCGACCACCGATCCCACCAGGGAAAGTCCGGCGAACAGCATCACGAAGCCACACGCGAGTGCCAGGCCCAGCACGAGTTCCCGGCCCAACATGCCGAGCACGAGGGCCGGCGACTGGTCGGTCAGGATCGGAGCGGGCGCGATGGCGGGCGCGAGCAGCAGGACCAGCAGCAACAGGATCGCCAGGCGGCCACCGCGCGGCAGGGCCCTCGTCATCGCCACCGGCAAGCAAGCGACCAGCGGCAGCAACCGCATCGCCAACAACAGGCCGCTCCACGCGACACTGCCCACAGGCGTCCCGCTCCCGATGTTGCCCAACGCTTCTGGCATAACCATCCGCCCACGGCCGCAATCAGGCCGAATGACTCTTCAAGACACTCAGCCACCTGCTCCCGCGAACAACTCACCCGCATACTGCGCCAACTGGCTCATCAGCCACGGCAGCATCCAGCTCAAGGCAACCAGCGCCACAATCAGCTTGGGCGCGAAACTCACGGCCTGGTCATGCACCTGGGTCACCGCCTGGAACATGCCCGTCACCACCCCCACCACCAGGCAGACCAACAGCAGGGGAGCGCTCAGGACGAGAGCCATCATCAGTGCCTGCCGGGCCAGATCCAACAATTGCGACTCATCCACCGTGACACTCTCCGAATGAAGGTACAGGATTCGTTCCAACACCTTGTCAAGCGACTACTGGAAGCTCTTGAGCAGCATGTCGACCACCAATCGCCAGCCATCGACAAGCACGAACGTGAGCAGCTTGAGCGGCATGGCGATGGTCGCGGGAGGCAACAGGAACATGCCCATCGACGTCGTGACGGCTGACACCACCAAGTCAATCACGAGGAAAGGCAGATAGATCTGGAAGCCGATCAGGAAGGCCGTCTTCAGTTCACTCAACAGGAACGCCGGAAGCAGGGCCGCGAGCGGGACTTCTTCGTAGGAGGCCGGATACGCTTCGCCTGGTTTCATCGTGCGACTCAGGAACAGGTGCACGTCCTCGGAGTTGCGACTGGCCTCGATCTGCTTCACCATGAACTGCCGCACAGGCCCGATGCCTTCCGCCCAAAGCCTGGCCGGATCCACGGTCGCCTGTCCCGCCACGGCGGGCAGCACGGCTTTCTCATGGACCAACTGCCAGGTGGGCCACATGATCCATCCCGTGCAAAAAAAAGCCAGCGCCGTTGTCACCTGCAGCGGCAGCAGGTTGGGCACTCCAAAGGCTTGCCGCAGCAACGCGAGGACCACCGAGATGCGCACGTAGGAAGTCGTCATCAGCAACAGCGCCGGAACGACACCCAGCACCGTCATCGAAATGGCCAGTTGCGCGGTCGATTGCAGGCGGTCGAACGACAGCCACTGCTGCCAATCCACACCCGCCGTACGACCCGAGGCTGGATCGGATGCAGCCGGTCGCTCCTCGGGCCAAGTCCCCGAAGCGTGCGTCCCGGAAGAACTCGACGAAGCGGGAGCGGATGCGGAGTTCGGAGATGGCGAGGCGTCTGGCTGCGCTGCGTTCGATGGCTGCGCTGCGTTCGATGGCTGCGCTGCGTCGTCTGGCTGCCCTGTATCGTCTGGCTGCGCTGCATTCGCAGGCTGCGCTGTGTCGCTTAGCTGCGCTGCGTCGACTGGCGACGGACTCTCGACCGCATCCCGACGCGTTACCTCGGCAGCCTTCGCGGTCGGGTCCGAAAGGGCCTCCCGAGCATCTTGCGTCCAGGCGCTGCTGCCACCCATCGCGGCCAGACTGGTCCAGCCTAGGGCTGCCAGAACAATCCACCGGACCACGACCGGCCCGCTGCCACCTCGGGTGCTGGAAGCTGCCGAGCCGCCGCGACCACCCGGTCGGACGTCGACGGGCACGCGCGCGATGCAACTGGCGTTGTCTCCACGGGCCGCGGAAGGTCCGCGCGACGCATGCACCATCCACCTTCGCGACAGACCATCCATGGCCGCTCGTTCCTTCATCAGGCAAAGTAGGAGTTGGAACGTGGCGCGGAGTTCAGGCCGGCAGCCGATCGCGGGTCGCGAAATGGGTGGCGAGCGTCGGTCTGCTGCAAGGAAAGGCCGAAAGCCCCCTCGCGCACTCCCTCGGCGAAGGACCGGTAGTCGTCGGCGAGCCCCGTCTCCGTGGCCGCCTGGGTCGAATCCCGGGTCCCTACTCGCGGCGACTCGCCGGTGGCAGCCGGATTCCAATGCGAGAGCACCCGCGCGACTTCTTCCGGGTCGTCTATTTCGGTGACGTGCTGCAGTCCCTGGGGGCCTTGAAGCAGCACCAGCAAACGACGGCCGACGCGCACGAAGTGCAGTTGTTGCCGCGCATCCAGGGCCACCTTGCCGAAGACGTGCACCACGCCCTGGCCGCTTGCCCCCTGACGACGAGCCAGCCATGTGCGCTGCAAGATGACCCACACACCGAAGAGGGCCAGCAGCGCGCCAACACGGGCGGCGTTCCAGACCATGGTACGATTCAACAGGTTCGGCGAGCGTGGAGAACGAGAACGCGATGAAGGCGGAGACAGCGGCGTGCCGCCTTCGGGCACGACAAGCGATGTCTCGGGCGCGAGCGACAAGTGGGCAGGAACGGCGGAACTCGCCACGGACGTCCTCGCTTCGGATGCCACCGCCACGCGACCAGGGCCTCCAGCGACCT
>CAZUJM010000198.1:0-11197 GCA_964620405.1 uncultured Pirellulaceae bacterium
TCCAGTAGGGAATCGAGTTGCCGAAGGCGATCACCGAAACCTCCTGGGCATGGTCGTTCTGCGACGGGTTCCTCACTTTGGAGTAGCCGTCGAGATACAGAACGTTCTGGGCGAACGCGTCCAGGCTGTTGGTGGAACTCTTGAGGGTCTTGCTGCCCGGTCCGTTGGCTGCGGCGGTGGCGTTGTACAGGTAGTCGACCGCGGCGGTGGCCACCAGGTTGGGATCGATTCCCGTCGCCGTCCGTCCCGGCATGAACGCGCGGCCGGGGTTGGCGTAGTTCGGAACGTAGCTGCTGTTGGTGACGGAGGTGGACGACCACGGCTGCACGGTGGAGTCCCAGGCCGTCTGGCTGTTGCCCGCGACGCCGAAGTAGTCGTCGGGCGTGTTGAGGATGAACGCCGAATTGGGCGAGCTGATCGCGATGCTGACCGCGTTGATCGGCGCGATTTCCACCACGGCGCCCTTCGTGTTGCTCAGCGTCACACTGCCGATGGCGTTGCTGATCGGCTCGGACACCAGAATGGCGGGGCCCGAGGTCGTGCCCTGGCCAACCGCCGCGCCGTAGGTCTGCGCGACCACCACGGCCGCCGTGGACACACCCGTCGCATTCGGCAGGACGGCCAGCGTGGCGGGTCGAGAGAGAGCCTGCCCGTTGTTCTTGTGCAGCACCACCTGCCCCACCGTCGGGCCGCCTCCCACCTCGATCCCCTTCAGGTTCAAGTAGGCCGCCGTGGGATTGTTGATCGTCACCAGGGGAATAGCCGCCTGCAGCGAACCGCTTCCGGAGAGCGTATCGGCGATCACGACGACCTGCCCGCCCATGGCCGACAGGTCGGCCAGCGTGATCTCCGTGACCGGAGAGGACGATACGGACGTCGCCATCAAGGCGGCCGTCGCGGGAGCCAGTCCCGAGAGATCGGGCAGGTAGCTATCGCTGTAGGTCGCGGAGAACGGCGCGAAGGCATCTCCCGTGGCGGTGTTGTCCTCGATGGGTCCGTTCAGTCCATGGGAGCTGCCATTGACCGTCAGCGTCGGTGCCGCGCCGTTCGCGGCCGCCGGGACGACTTCAATGTCCAGGTGCGCGAAGTTGCCAGCCCGGACCTTGCCGTCAATCGCCGCGTCGCTGGAGTTGTCCAAGGTTCCGGCCTGGCTGGTGATGTCGCCCAGCAGTCTATTCCATCGTGTCTGGATGTATTTGTAGCTGTCGTTGTTGCCCGGATTGGCCACCAGGAACACATCGCCACCACCGGCCGTGCTGGACGAGGAGGCCAGCGACAGGCTGGCGCTGGCCTTCATGCTCGCGTCGCCGTTCGCCACCGGGATGACGATGAGGCCCTTGGAGGTGGACACGCTGAGTGCCATGACGCTCATGTAGGTCGTGGTGTTCGAGCGAGGATCGACGCCGGCTTGGAGCCTGACATCCCCCGCCGCCTCGATCTGGGTGCCGGCCGCCACATCGACCGTCTGGTCGACCGTGAAATCGGCATCCGACTCGCTGCCGCCGCCCGACGCCAGTCCCCACATGGAGGACAACGCCACCGCGTTGGCCTGCGCGTTCACGGCCGTTCCCACGCCAATGTCTCCGCCGCTGCGCAGGTGGACGTTCTGGCCGATGCGGACGGCCGTGTCGGGCGTCGCCGTGATGGTCGCTTTCGTCTTGCTGCCGGCAACCAATCCGCCGGTATTGAGCGAGGCGATCTCCTCCATTGCCAGCTTCTGGGTCGCCACGACCACCAGATCGCCCTGCGATTGAATGGTCACGCCATCGTCCATCGAGACGTTGGATTTCGGCGCGAACGTCGAATCGATGCCGCCTCCATAAGCTCCCACGGCCCCGCCCGCGCCCAGCCGCACCATGACTCCATCATGGTCGTCGCTCCCGGCGACCCGCTGCAGCTCCAATTGCGAAAGCACACTCACGCCGCCATAGACGGCCTTTAATTCGGTACCGGAGTTCAAATCCAAGGTCGCGGTCGGGTTCGCTGTGTGCTCGATGACCGCGCCGCTGAATCCCACGATCGCGGCCATGATGGAGTCGGCGTAGGCGTCGTAGTCCATCTGCGACTGGCTGCTGAGCGTGATGTCGGCCGCTGTGATCGCGCTGTCTCCCACGGAGAGCGTGACCGTCGGGCTGGTCTCCATCGTCACCAGCGACGCCTCGCCCGTGGCGCCGCCACCCGATCCGGCGATGGCGCGAGCTTCGTTGGAGCCGTCCGCCGTGGCACTCACGACCAGCCGCCCTTCGATGTCTAGGTCCAGCGAGTCGATCGAGACGGCGATGGTGGGCGTGTAGTAGGAGTCGGAAACGTAACCGCCTCCCGCGAGGGCGGCGATGTTGAGGGCTCCGTTGTCCTCCGACAGCGCGGTCGTCGCGCACTCGGCTGAGATCACCGCGTTGCCCGCCAGGTTGGCCGAGCTGCCGGCATCGCCGGACAAACGGGCCTCGATCGTCTCGCCGTAGTTCAGCGTGTGCTTCTCGCCCGTTCCCACCAGACCGCCGATCGTCACGACATAGCCCGTTGTCTCCAGCGTGTGCTTGGCGAGCGCCTGCAACGACAGAGCGCCGACCTGCAGCGATTGAATCTCTTCGATGACGGCCGTCGTGCTACCATCGCGTCGTAGATCGGAGACGAATCCGCCCACCGAGCCCAAGCCGCCCGCTCCGCCGCTGATGTTGGCGGTGAGCGACTGCTGCCCCGTGGCCTCCACCACCAGATCCCCGGGCTCGCCTGTCGCGGGCCGCGTGTCGATGGAACTGCCGTTGGTGACCAACGCCTGGAACGTCGAAGTGTCCGTGATGTTCGCGTTACCGCCCGCGATGCCAAGACCAAGGGTGATCGCCAGCGAGGTGGGCACCGAAAGCACATCCACCGTGTTTCGTCCCTCGGCCGTGATCGCGACATCGCTTCCCGAAGTCAGGATGGTGCTGCCGTCCACCACCGCCTGCACGACGTCCGAGACCTCGACCTCGGCGAGCGACACGCCAATCGATCCACCGTACCAACTGAACGCGAATGCGCCGGATCCCACCGTCGCGTTCCATTCCGCCTCATCGACCGCCGACACCGTCACGGCCGCCTCGCCCGGCGTGTCCGCCGTGGTGGTCAGCGTGGTTCCGGTTCCCAGCCGCGCCGTGACCCGGTTGCCTGCAATGATGGTGGACTCCGCACCGGATCCGGAAAGCGCCACGCTCTGCGAACTCACCGCGACCGTCACGGCGACCGCCGTCACCAGCGTCTCCACCACCTGGGCGTTCACCGCCTGCACCAGCACGGCTTCATCGGCGTGGACGAAGGTCGGCACGCCCCCGTCCGCATCGGATCCGATCTGCGCGGTCACCGTATTGGCCACCGTGGCATTGGCCCACACGGCACTCGGCGCAAGGCCGACCGTCACTCCCCCGCCCACCTGCACGGAGAGGCTGCCGGCGCCTCCATGAAGCGTCTGCCGCGACTCATCGACCGCCGATACCGTCACTTCGCCGCCGCTCACGGTCCAGCCGCCCATCAGCGAAGCCGTCACCTGGTCGGTCACCGACAGCAGCATCGTGGCTCCGGAAAGCGACGCGCCGAAACTCAGTCCCGCCGCATAACCCACATCGACAGCCACGCCAAACGACATCATGTCGACCACCGTCGACAGCGTCGACAACACCTCCAACTCATCTACCGCAAACGTCGGCTCCTTGCCCTTGGCAGCGTCGGCGACGACTTCCGCACGAATCTGGCTTGTGGAGGTCCAGCCGTTCCAGGCGCCACCGATGGCCACGCCGACCGACGTCGCAGTCTCGGGCGCTCCCTGCTGCGCGAGCGTCGCGCCGCCCGCGTCCAGTTCCGAGTCAAAGCTCTCCTCGGCCTCCACCCTCAACTGGTTCGTAAAGATCGACGTGCCCTGCTCCTCCGCGGACACCGCCACGGAGGCCAGCGTGCTGACGGCCAGTGTCGTCTCGACCACCGCGCCGACCACCGTCACGCCCACCGACACGGCACCGTGCTCGCCCTGCGCGCTGCCGGCGATCGCCAACGCGAAGAAGCTGTTCGAATCCGCGTCGGTCTGGGATGGAACGTTCGGGTTTCCGGCCAGCTCCTCCGTCCAGCGGCCCGAGTACGCGCGCACGTCGACAGCGCCCGCGTTCCACACGACTTCGGAGTCCTCGATCCGTGCAACAGTCTGCGCCCGGTTATCGCCATCCGATTCCACCTTGGTGATCACCACTGCGGCCCCGACGCCGACGCCGATCGCCGAGGCATCCTTGATCTCCAGGATTTTGCCCCACTGGATCGACACGTACCCGGAAACGGCCGTCAACACGGGCACCAGCGTCGCGGCCACCTCCAGGTCTTCACCGGCCTCCTCGCTCTCGTTCCTGATCTCACTGCCGGACACGATCGCTTGCGTGCTGGGACGCATCACGGTCGTCGCGAACATCCCGCCGATGACCACGCTCGTTCCCGACGCGACGGAGAGATCGGTGCCGGCGGTGAGCACGAAGGACCGCGTGAAGTCGTCCGCAACCACTTCGCAAGCCCCTTCCTCGACCTCGACACTGCTGTCCACGATCGTCGCCAGCGTATCGTTCGTCAGCTCGTTCACGGCCGCGCTGGCGCCGACGCCCACCATCGTCTTGGGCTCGAAGCCCTGCCCGCCGCCCACGGTCCGGCGATCCCAGGCGACGGTCACCATGCCCGCCGCCGACCAGACTTCATCTGCCGAGACGGCTTCGACAACCGTTTCTCCCAGCAGCGTGGCGGTTACGCTTTCGAGGATCGCGTGCGTGATGTTCGTGATCTTGTTGAGGGCGACCGAGCCGGCGACGTTCACGTCGATGCCCGTCACCACGGCGACCTGCATGCCGCCCGAGAACGACCCGGCCAGCTTCTTATTCTCCGCCACGACCTCCACTTCGAAGTTCGCCAGCGTGACGTTCCCCACGCGCGATTCGAACGTCGAATCGTGCACGATCGTCGCCGCCGAACCCGACGCGCCGACCGTCGTGCCGCCACCGCCCCCTTCCAGCACCAGCGAAGCGCTGCCCGAGGCGGCGTGCGTGCCGGTCTTGTTTTCGCTGACGACACTGAGTTCCTTCAGTGTTCCGCCGGTGGCACCGCTGAGCGTTCCCTCGTCGACCAGCCACGCGTTGACGTGGTCACTGAGGAACGCGCCGGAAAAGTCGCCCGAAGCGTCCAGGCCCCAGTGCCCTTCCATCGACGATGCGGCGTTCTCCGCGCCCGCGCCGGGCATTTCGCCGTGGCCCTCGGCGCGCTTCGTATGGTTCGGCGCGTACGCCCCCACCAGCGATGCCGGCACGACGATGCCGTCCGCCGTGGCCTCGATGCTGACGTTGCCCAGGAAGTTGAAGACCGACTGGCTGACCGGGCTGTCGGCCAAGTTGCCGGTTCCGATGCCGGCCAGCAGGTCGCGGCCCAGTTCCACGACGGCTCCGCTGAGTCCGATGCCGCGCGGGGCGCCCGACAAGAGTGCCCCGGAAACCAGCCAGATGCGACGGTCGTCGGCCGCCTTCACTTCGACATCGCCATTCGTGTTCGCGCGCCCCCGCAGCAGCAGCGGCCGGTTGGCGGCCGACAGGATCGCGTGCGTCACCTGCCTGCGCGACTTGGGGTCGTCCGTGCCCATGCCCAGGTAGGCGAAGCTGCCCTCCAACCCGAACCCGGCGGCGGCCGCTCCCGCTTCGACAACCAAGAACGTTGCCACATCCGTGTTCGCCTCCACCCACAGCCCTTTCGGGAAGTAGGGATCATCGGCGCCCCAGCCCGATCCGAAATTCACGTTCGTCGTTGAACCCGGCGCGGCGGGAGCGGCCGTGAAGCCCACGGCGGCGACTTCGCCACCCAGCAGCGCCCGAGTGCTGTTCTCCAGGTTCATCCAGAAGACGGATCCGCCCGTCGCGTTGGCCGTGCCGCCTCCATTCATCCTGAACAGTTCGCCGATGCCGCCATGGAAGGCATGGAGGACGCCAGGAATGCTCAAGTGCGGCAGCACGGACCCGGCCAGACCCGTCTGCGTCATCAGGGTTTCGGCGAGCAGCGTCACCCCCTGCACCAGTTTGGCGGGAACCGTGGGGTCTTGATTGATCTGCGCGCCGTCGGCAATCTGCGCGAGGTTCGTGTTCTTGACGTCAACGACCGAGATACTGCCGGTGATGGCCCAGTCCATCAACCGCTGGTCATTCTCCCCGTGTCCGGATTTCGCGGCGGTACCGGCGTTCGAGACATAGTTGAACAGCCATTCCCCGACGCCGAGACCATGCTTCAGGAACAGGTTCCGGAAGATCTTGAAGGAGGTGAACGTGTTCTTCCAGATTTCTTGCTTCCGAGTCGTCTCCTTCTCCGGCCACGTCGGATCGCTTTCGTCCGGCAGCAACTTCGAGAGGAACTGCGTCTCGCGCATGACAAAGGGATATTCGATGGCCGAATCCACCCGCACGCCGCTGCCACCCGACACTTGGGCGTTCGGGGCAATTAGCGACTGGGAGGTGTTGTCGAGCAAGACGAAATTCAGGCCCAACGCCACTGCCTTGTCCGACCCCTTCGTGCCGTCGCCCAGGTTGGCCTTGGGCTTCGTGATCGTGGCCGCGGACATGCCATGCGCCATCTCTTCGAGTTTGCTGCGGACCATGACGGAGGCCGACGCGCGGATCCTGGCCGTGCCGGCCACGAACACGCCAATGTCGTTCTTGACCTTCACGAGCACCGGCGAGGCCGCGATGTCCGTCAGGTTCTGCCGATTTCCGCCCGCTCCCGGATCGTGCTCCAGATGCGATCCGAGCGAGGAGCCGCCTCCCAGGATCGAACCGCTGTTCGCGATCACGCTCTCGGAACCGACCACGCTGGCCAAATCGCTCGATACCTCATCGACATGCACCTCCGGCATGGGATCCTCGTGGCCATCCGCGTGCTTGCTCGACGGTAGCGGCATCCGCGCCGTATGGATGTGCGATGTGTCCGACGAGTTCAGGATGGCGATGAGGACAACGCCCTGTCCGCTGCTGAGGGTCAGCGACAGATTGCATTCGGCGCTGATCATGGCCCCGGAGGATGCTTCCAGCGGCACGAACGCCTGCACATCCCCCAGGGCCGGAGGATCGAGCGTTGCGTCGGCCTGCGATGCGGAGACCGTGACGAGGGCATATTGGGGAATCAGTTGGTCGGCCGAAGCCAGATAGTAGGTCTGGCCGTCGATCAGTCCCATCGGGGCCTGGCCCCAACTGTCATGGAACACCAGCGCCTCGCCCGGCTGCAGCGTCATGAAACCGGCCGTGACCATCCAGGGGTTCTCCGCCGTACCCTCCCCCGTCACGTTGGCCTGAACTCCAGGCAGCGCGTTCAGCGCGTCGACCAGTTCACCGCGGTCCGCATCAAACGGAATGCGATCTGTCCGCAACGTCTGGCCGCCCGCCTCCAACTCCAGTACGAAGACTCCTCCCAACGCCTCGACACGCACAGCACTCAGTTCGGGCGTCTGCTGCTTGAACAGCGGGCGCTGCGTGCCACCATTCATCAGCTGGCTGCTGTCCGAAGTGATCGCATCAAAAGCCAGGCCGAGAATCGTCCAGGGGTCCGTGTAGACGCCCGTCCCGAACACCTGCACCGACACGTTCGACAAGGCGTTGAGGGCGGATTCCACTTCTGCCGCCGTGGCATTCCACGCCAACGGCGCGGTCATATGCGAGGCGCCGTCCTGCGTCACGATAAACGTGAACGTCCCCGAGTCGGCGGACGAAAAGTACTGAATCGATCCGACCGGCACCACGGACACGGCGGTCGTTCCCTGGATCAGTTCGCTGCCATCCACCGCCGTGACGGTCGCATCTTCCACCAGATCCAGTTCAATCTGGCCATTCTCGGGCAACACGCCCGAGATCGGATACGTCGTCCCGTCGGCCGTCGTCATGGTGGCCGTGAGCGAGTAGGAGACGACCGGGGTCGCGGAGTCCGCCGATTCGCTCAAGGTCAAAACATACTCGGGCGTCTCGGGTACCAAGTCCGGATTCACCTGGTTCCACGCGTAGTAGACCTGGCCATCCGCCAGACCGCCCACGGGTTTGCCCGGCACCCCCTGGTAGATGACCGCCGCGCCGTCGAGCAGGCTCGGGTCATAATCAAAGACCAGTTGACCATTCCCCTGGAACGCTCCGATCTCCAGTTGATACTTGCTCGCCATCACCCAGGGACTGCCTGTCGTCCCGGCGCCGCTCACCGTCGGCACCAGGCCCGCGATGGCGTTCAGCGCCTGCTCGATGGTCGCCGCCGACGCGTCATGCGCGAACGGCCCCGTCGTCACCATGCCGAAGGGCGCCGAGACGGTCAGCGTGAAGGTTCCCGACGTCGCCTCGGACCAGATACGGTAGGAACCATCGGCGTTGGTTTCCACCTGCAACGCCTCGCCGTGATCGAAGGCACTCGTCGTCGAAGCGATAAACGCCTGGTTGGCCACCGTCAGCAGGTCCGGCACGGCCTCCTGCATCGCCGGGTTCGAAGCCGCCGCCTGCTCGGGCGTCGCCGCCATGCGGATAATGCCCGGAGTCAACGGATCCACGATCGCATAGTAGATCTGCCCCTCGCCCAGGTTCGAAACATCGTTGATGAGTCCGCCATAAAACGTCAGCGGATCGCCGTTCGCGATCGGCAGTTCCGGCACGACTGGCGGTTCGCCCGTGTCGTCCGTCGGCGGCGGATAGAGCCAGAACTCACCGCTCTCCACGTCCGCCGAGTAGACGCTGTACGCGCGCCGCTGGCTGTCCTCGAAGCGGGAGTAGGCGTTGAGCGGCACGACATGGCCATTCTGGTCCAGCAGCTGAATGGCCAGCGGAAACAGTTCTGGCTCCAGCGAGTCGATGACCTGGATCCGGTAGTTCCCGACCAGCGGCCCCGCGAGGTTGCCCAGCGCGTCGTTGTAGCCGAGGAACCGCCCGGCGACCGGCGTGAACGAGACGGTATCGCCGGTCTTGAAGAGTGGCGTGTCCGACCCCGGTGCCGTCGTGTAACTAAACATCAGCGAGTCGGACTGTTCCGCATCGACCAGCGTCACCGGCACCGAGATGGCCGACGCGGGGTCCGCTGGATTCGTCCGCAGCGTCGGATAACCAGGCCCGAAACTCACGGCGCGCGATGCCTGCGCATCGGCGGGAGTCAGGGCCAGCTGCAACTGGCTGTCCTTCAACGACACCAACGACGACCAGTCGTCGACGACAGGATTCACGTTCGTGATCGCGTAGTACGACTGCCCTGGAACAAGGCCGGGAATGGTGCCGATGCCATCGTCGCTGGAGAAGAACAGTCGATCCCCCGTCTTGAACGGCACGGGCTCCGCAAAGCTCAAGACGTTCTCCGCAAAATCGACCGTGAAGGCGGGATTAAAGGAAAGGTCGGGCGACACAATCTCGTCACCCACGAACCCCGAGGAGATCGAGCCCGCGGCCGTGACCTTCACGACCGCATTGGATTCCACATAGGCTCCCGCCAGCCCCACCGTCCCATCGCGGAAGGCTACCGATGCCACCTTGGCCTTGTTCTTGTCGACGGCAATGGCCAGCACCTGCACCTTGCCCGCGATCGATTCCAGACTGCTGTTCTCCAACAGGTCCACCGTCGAAACCGTGTTGAGCTGCGTGACGCCCAAGCCCAAGTTCAGGTTCTTCTTGGTCGTCTGGATATTCTTGCTCTGCTTCGTCCCCACGCGCAGGCTCACGACGTTGGCCACCAGCGACTTGACGAGGATGCCCGACGCCGACTCAATCGAAGCCTGGGACGGAACGGTCACCGTGGCCGCCGTGTCGGTGTAGATGTAGCCTCCCGCGACATGCAGGGAGGCATCGCTGTTGTACTTCCACATCGCCTTGCCGAGGGCGATCGACTGGGCGTAGCTCTGCACCCAGGTCCCGAAACCCTCCATCGTGTCCTCGGACGGCGACTCGTCGTCTTCCGTGAACTCCCCCGTGCTGGTGATCGTGGCGCCCAGGTGGATGTTCGCCGTGGGCTTCCAGACCTGCACGACACCGGGCATCCCGAAGAGCGCAGGGAACTTGTTGCCAAAGGCGTTGATGAGGTGGGGCAGCGCCTCCCCGAGAACCAGTTGCAAGTAGTCGGAAGCGCTGCCCAGTGGCGGATAAGGGTTTCCCGACGTGGCCGTCACTCGCACGGTCCCGCCTTCGATGTCGACACCCGTATCAATCGAAATGTCCGTCTTGAGGCCATCCGTCAGGGCGGCCACCACGTTCTCGATCTGATTGAACAGGCTCAGGTCAAAACGCATGACGGTGTTCTGCGCCGTGATGGCGATCGCTCCGTCCGCCTCGGGCTCCCCATCGCCCACCGCGCTGATGCGCGTGCCGGTCGCGATCTGGATGTGCGGCGCCTGCACCGTGATGTCGCCCGCTTCCACGGCCAACCCGGTGCATTGCCCCGCCGCATCCAGGGCCGCACAGTTGCTGTTGATCGTCACGTCCTGCTGGATCGTGATCGAGCCGCCGCGCGTGGCCAGCGTACCTCTGTCGAACACATCCCTGACCTGCTGGCCATCCAGCAGGATGGCTCCGCCACTGGTCGCCAGCAGCGCGCCGCTGTTGATCGTAATGCTCGGCGCCTGGATCGTGATCGCGCCGGCCGGCGTCACGCCATCCGGCCCCACCCGGATCGACGTGCCGCTGGCAATGACCACCTCGCTGTCGTCCTTGATCGAGTAGCCGCCATCCTTCCAGTAACTGGCGAGGTTCTCCTGCGACACCGTGGCCAGTTGCAGACGCGATTCGAGCGTCTCCATCGTGCGCGCCGCGGGGAAGGAGGAAGGCGAAGACAGGAACCGTGGTCGCGAAGCATTCCCGAACGCTGCCTCGACGCCGTGCAGTAATGAGCCCAGCCAGGAGGCTCGGCGCGCGGACGGACGGCGTGAAACGAATTGACGATAGCCCAGCATGCTGTAACCCCTCGACCGCGTGATCCGACCCACCGCCCGCCCCAGGGGAAAAATATCCCGGGGGGCCTCCTGCACACGTCGCCCAATCCGACGACAAGCCGTTTCAGTAGGACGGACGACCTGATTCCTGTCAAGCAAGACGGTCAGAAGGACACGTCTCGACGCGGGCCGGAATGACGCGCCTCCAGTCAGGAACGCCGCCGCTGTGGAGATGCTAAGAAAATCGACGCGCTTCGTGAGCGGCGGAAACGGTGGCTCTGCTGG
>CAZUJM010000199.1:0-11166 GCA_964620405.1 uncultured Pirellulaceae bacterium
CTGGATGCCGTTGAGCCGTTCGTGGTCGCCGATTTCCACGGTGACGCCGTCGATGATTACTTTGGCCATAGCTTCGTCCATTCCCCAGGGATTATTCCCTGCAATCCACTCGGCGTACCCGGCCCACCAGGCCGGACCTCCAGGCTTCGATTGGTCCGGAACACGTCGATCGCGTCCCAGGCGCTGCTCGCGTGCCCGCGTATCGAGCGTCCGCAGGCGAGACGCTCGCATTCGGTCGCGCGCCCTGCGGGAGCCCTCGCGTCCGTCAGTGGGCCCCCTCCATCTCCATTGCGGCGACCGGCGACCGGTTCGCGTAACCGCTCGGATTCGTCCTTCGAATATGCTCCTCGAACTCGCCGCGGAACTTGCGGATCGCGTTCTTGAGCGGCCAAGCCGCTCCATCCGCCAACCCGCAGATCGTGGACCCCGGCATGATGCCGATCGTGTCGCCGATCTCCAGCAGCAGTTCCAGGTCCACCAACCGGCCCTGGCCGTGCTTGATGCGGTGCAGGATCTTGAGGGCCCAGGAGGTCCCTTCCCGGCACGGTGTGCACTGGCCGCAGCTTTCGTGGGCAAAGAACCGCGCACTGTTGTGGAGGTAGTCGACCATGGACACCGTATCGTCCATCACCACCACGGCGGCGGTCCCCAGTCCAAGACAGCCGTAGCGACCGGGGCCGTTGAAATCCAGCGGACAGTCCAACTCTTCGGGACCCAGCACTCCCATGCTGATGCCGCCCGGAATCACCGCCTTGGCCTTGCGTCCCTTCCAGACCCCGCCTCCATACTCGTCGATCAGCTCGCGGGCCGTGATTCCCAGGGGCGCCTCGTAGCACCCCGGCCGCTCGACATGACCGCTCAGGCAATAGAGCTTCGGCCCCAGGCTGCCGGGATCACGCGGATTCTTCGGATCGGGAGCCACGCCGATCGAGCGGAACCAATCCACGCCGCGATCGAGAATCTGCTTCACGCAGGCGGCCGTCTCCACGTTGTTCACCACCGTCGGCTTGCGGAACAGACCTTCCACGGCCGGAAACGGCGGCTTGATCCGCGGCCAAGCACGCTTGCCCTCGAGGCTTTCAATCAGCCCCGTTTCTTCCCCGCAGATGTAGGCGGCCGCACCCCGGTGAAGGTAGATATCCAGCGAGTAGCCACTGCCGAGGATGTCTTTGCCGAGATAGCCCTTCTCGTAACACGAGTCGATCGCCTGCTGCATCCGGCGATAACAGCCAGGGTACTCATAGCGAAGATAGATGTAAGCCGTCGTGGCGCGTGTGGCGTAGGCGCTGATGATCAGGCCTTCAATCACCTGATGTGGATCTTCCTCCATCAGGATCCGGTTGTTGAACGTGCCCGGTTCGCTCTCGTCGGCGTTCATGCAGAAGTAGATCGGACCGGGATGATCCTTGGGCAGGAAGGTCCATTTCAGCCCGGTCGGAAACCCCGCGCCACCGCGGCCCCGCAGTCCGCTCTGCTTGACCACTTCAATCACGTCCACGGCCGACATGCCGAGCGCCTTGCGGAGGGCTTGGTACCCGCCCGTCTGCTCGTAGACGCCGATGGTATGACTGTCGTCCCGATGGATGTTCGCCAGCAGAACCGGTTCAAACTTAGCCACGTGAGGATCCTCATCCCGCGAACCCCCGGCCCACTGGCCTGGAAGCTCCACTCTTTACCCATGATGTCCGCAACCCACTCGCCGCGATCGGCGTCAGGCCTTCTTCAGCGAATCCACGAAACGATCGGCCGCTGCCTTGTCGAGGCTCTTGTGCAGCGTCTCGCCAGCGAGCATGCAGGGAGCGTGCTCGCAGGCGCCGAGGCACTCGCCGAACTCCACCGTGATCTTGCCATCTGCCGTGGTTCCGCCCGGCCCGATGCCGAGGCGATGGCAGAGATGATCGAGCACCTCCTCGCCGCCGCGCAGGGCACAGCTGATCGAGCGACAGACCCAAGCCCGCGTCTGGCCGTGCGGTTCGTCCTGCTTGAAGAACCCGTAAAAGGACAGCGTGTCCTGCACTTGCGCGGGAGCCAGCTCCAGAAGTTCAGCGATCTCCACCACCGCCTGCAGCGGCACGTAACGCAGCTTCTCGTTGACGATGTGCAGCGCGGGCAGCGTCACGGCTTGGCGACTGGGGTAGCGAGGGAAGTAAGCCTTGATCTCGGCCACCATCTCGTCCGTGAGGACTCGCTCCCCGCGAGGCCGGCTCTGATTCTCGTTGGTTCCACTCATCTTCAGCGATCCAGTTCGGCGGCGATGATGTTGAGGCTGCCCAGCACGGCCACTACGTCGCTCAGCGTGTGCCCGGCAATCAAGTAGGGAAACATCGCGAAGTGGATGTACGAAGGCGGTCGGCAGCGAGCCCGGTAAGCGACGTCGCTGCCATCGCCGACCAGGTAGAAGCCCAGTTCGCCGTTGGGCGCTTCGATGGCCGCGTACGACTCCTCGCAGGGCACTTCCACGCCTCGGTTCGCCATGACCATTTCGAAATGCGTGATCGTGCCTTCGATCGTCTGGTAAACCTGCTGCTTCGACGGCAGCGTCGAACGCTGGGCGATGCCGACATCGACCGGCCCCGCAGGCAGGTTTTCCAACGCCTGCTGCACGATCTTCAAGCTCTCCCGCATCTCCGCCATGCGGACATAGTAACGGGCGAAACAGTCACCCGCCTTCGCACAGCAGACACGGAAATCGAAGTCGGAGTAGGCAAGGTAGGGCTGGTCCTTGCGCAGGTCGCGGGTCACGCCGCTGGCTCGCGCGACCGGCCCCGACGCACTGCGGGCCAAGGCCTCCTCACGCGAAAGCACGCCGACGTCTTTCGTGCGATCCACGAAGATCCGGTTGCGGTTCAACAGACGCTCCATGTCGTCCAGTGTCCGCGGAAAATCCCGCAGGAACTCGCGGATCTTCTCGATCACCTTCGGCGTCATGTCCTGGGACACACCACCCACGCGGGTGTAACTGTTCGTAAAGCGGGCGCCGCACAGCGTCTCGAAGATGTCGTAGATGCGTTCCCGCTGGTAAAACGCGTAGAGAAAGAACGTGAATGCCCCCGTGTCCAGCCCCATGGCCCCGGTGCTCAACAGGTGATCGCTGATCCGCGCCAGTTCGCAGATGATCGTCCGGATCACCTTGCAGCGGGGCGTGAGGTCGATTCCCAACAGCGCCTCGACGGCATGGTGCCAGGCGACGTTGTTGGCCATCGGCGAGATGTAGTTCATCCGGTCGGTGACCGTCACGTACTGGTTGTAGTCGAGATGCTCGCCGATCTTCTCGAATCCGGAGTGCAGGAAGCCAATGTCCGGAATCGCCTCCACGACACGCTCGCCGTCCAGTTTCAGGACGATTCGGAGCGTCGTATGGGTGGCCGGGTGCTGCGGGCCGAAGTTCAGCGTCCACAGGTAGTCCTGTCCCGCATCAGTCTTGGAATCCAGGGCCGAGAGAGCCATTGTCTGCAATCCTTCGTTGGTCGCTTAAGCCTGTCCGCGACGAATCACCGGGAAGTTGTGCCGCTCACCGCGTCCCTGCAGCGGGTAGTCCTTGCGGAGCGGATGAGCCGTGAAGGCTTCGGGAAGCAGGATGCGCCGCAGGTCCGGGTGCCCTTCGAAGCGAATCCCGAACATGTCCCAAACCTCGCGCTCCATCCAGTTCGCTCCCTCCCAAAGCGGAACGACGCTCGGCACCGCCAGGTCGGGCTCGTCCAACAAGACGCGCACCGCGAGTCGCTCATTGTTGCTCGTGCCGCAGAGCAGGTACACCAACCCAAACCGGTGCTCGGCCCCGCGATAGTTCAGATAGTCGACGCAGGTCACATCCACCAACAGGTCGAAGCGCAGCGTATCCCTCAGCCAGCGTAGGAAATCGGCCATCGCCTGCCGGTCGACCACGACGCGAACCTGGCCTCGGTACTCGCTCCACGCCAGTCCGGGATACTGGGCGTCGATCCGCGCGCGCGTTTCGGCGCTGAGCCCGATACCTGGGGCAGACTCACCGCTTGACGATCCTGCCATCGCTCCACTCCCGTGTTCCCACTCGTTCACGACCACGCCGACAACGCCGCGGCCACACCTGCTTCCCTGTCACCTTTCCCACTCGCCATCCGAAGCCTGCCGGAGAAACACTGCCCCGGCGCACTCCGTGGGTCCCACAACCCGGCAACCGAGCGTGTCAGCGATCCCGCAGATGCGGCGCAAACACGGGACTCTGCCCGTAGACGGGCAGTTCCACCAGTGCCCGCTTCGGTTGCTGACGCCCCAGAGCGTCGAACTCGGCGCCCAGGATCGTGCCCTCGCGCTGGATGCGGTCCTGCAGGTCGATGATCCCCTGGATCAACTGTTCCGGACGCGGCGGACAACCGGGGATGTACATATCCACCGGGATAAACCGGTCGATCCCCTGCACCACGCAGTAGGTATCGAAGACACCTCCGGAGGATGCACAGGCGCCCATGGAGATACACCACTTGGGCTCATGCATCTGCTGCCAGATCCGCTGCAGCACGGGCAGCATCTTCATGACGACGCGGCCGGCCACGATCATCAGGTCGCACTGCCGCGGACTGAAGCGGAACACCTCGGCGCCAAACCGGGCCAGGTCGTGCCGACTGGCGCCCGTGGCCATCAGTTCGATGCCACAACAGGCCGTGGCGAAAGGCATCGGCCAAAGGCTGTTCTTACGACACCAGTTCGCCAGGGAATCCAACTGTCCGACCATGACGTTGTCGGGCAGGCCTTCTATCGCCATCGCAACACCCCCTTCCGCCACTCGTAAATCAACCCCGCAATGACCAACGCCAAGAAGAACAGGACGCCTCCGAACACCACACCGCGTCCCGATACCAGCCCATCCTTCACCGCCGCGTCGATCCCCTGGGCGTTCCGACTGGCCACGGCCCAGGGATACAGAAACATCAGTTCGACGTCGAAGATCAGAAAGGCGATCGCGACCAGATGGAAGCGGACGTCGAACCGACGACGCGTATCATGAATGGGGTCCATCCCGCTCTCGTACGGCATCTGCTTGACGGCGCCCTGGCGCTTTGGACCTAATAGGTAACCCACGGCGAGCATGGAACCTGCCAAGCCCAGGGCGGCGACGAGAAAGAGAAAAACGGGCAGCACACCCATGCATGCAATCCTTTGGTATAAAAAGCGTTACATGGAGCCAGCGGGCGTTCACCCGGGGACTTTGTGAATCTTGTCACGAACCCCCATCAAAAAAAACCCGGCGGTTCCGCCGAGTGATTCAAGAAGTAACGGGCATGGTAGTGGTCCCCCGGCGGATGGTCAAGCTGTCTCCGGGCCCCGAGAGGATGCGGGCCGCCCATCCGCAGGTCAGCCCCAGGAAACACAATCGCCATGAAACTGGACGTCGTTCGACTAGCCCAGCAACTGGTTCGGATTCCCAGCCTGAACCCCATGAATCGCCCCGTCTCCGGCCCCGAGTACTTGGAGGGTCGCGTCACGGACTTCCTGCAGCAGTTGGTCTCCCAGGACCTGGGCTTGCCCTGCGAGCGTCATCCGGTGCTACCCGGTCGTGACAACCTGATCACTCGCCTCGAAGGCCTCGGCGACCTCGCCCACCAGACCCTGCTGCTGGAAGTGCACCAGGACACCGTCCCCGTCGACGGGATGACGATCGCCCCCTTCGCTGCCCAGCTGGAGGATGGCCGCATCTTCGGTCGCGGTTCCTGCGACGTGAAGGGAGGCATGTCCGCGTTCCTCACCACCCTCGGCCGCCTGATGGACGAACCGACCAGTCATCGGCCAACCATCGTGGTCGCATTCACGGTCAACGAGGAAAACGGGTTCGACGGCGTCAAACACCTGCGCGACCTGTGGCAATCAGGCAAGTCCCGCCTGCTCCCCGCGGCACCGACGGCGGCAATCGTTGCGGAACCCACGGAACTCGATGTCGTCGTGGCCCACAAAGGAACGATCCGCTGGCAGTGCCACGCGCGAGGCCGCGCCGCCCACAGTTCCAACCCAGCCGCTGGCGACAACGCGATCTACCGGATGGGCAAGGCCCTGCAAGCCCTAGCCGAGTATGCGCAGAACGGAATCCCGCCCCATCTATCCCATCCCTTGGTGGGACGCCCGACCCTCAGCGTTGGCACAATCCAAGGAGGCGTCAGCGTCAACACGGTTCCCGACCACTGCGTGATCGAAATCGACCGACGACTCTTACCCGACGAGTCGGCGGCCGAAGCCCGCTCCCACCTCGAAAACTACCTGGCGGAACACCTGGGCGACCCTCTTGTCGAGCACGCAGCGCCGTTCCTGACTTCGCCCGCGCTCTCCTCTGCCCGCAACGGACCGCTTGCCGGGAGTCTGGAACAGACCCTGCGCAGACACGGACTCCCAGGGCGAAGCAAGGGAGTGCCATTCGGCACCGACGCCGGCACGATCTCCGGTGCAGGCGTTCCCGTGGTCGTCTTCGGCCCGGGCTCCATCGAACAGGCCCACACAAAAGACGAATGGATCGCCGTGGACTCGCTGGAGGCTTCCGTGGAAATCCTCGTCGACTTCTGCCGCCAGCCGCTGCCGATGGCTTAGCCGCGAAAAGCGGATGCCGTCCAGCAACGACGCCGCATGGCAGAAACTCCGGCGGACTCCTCGCAGTTCATCGAGGACGGAGAGAGAGAGCCTGCGTCAGCAGCACCGCGGCACGACCCATCAAGACGTCGCGACGCTCGCAGCGGTCCTTACGCCGACTGCGTTCCTTCCAGAGCAGCGTCGCCTCTCAGGTGGCCTTCGCAGCGCGACGTGGCAGCGCGGCTTCCCGCTCAACAGCCCAGGCAAGGCAGTCGCGCAGCGCCTAGACTGAATGCGACGCAGCTCACGCGTCCCCGCGTCCCGACGGCGAAAACGTCGCTCGCCGCCGGTCCTCGCATGTGCCTGAAACGCGTGCTTTAGAACACGTCCAGTTTGAAGTGATGGCCGCGATGATAGAGTCGCGCCGTCGGGTACTCGTTGTACCACTTGCGATTGTAGACCGGCACCCGCATCTCCGACGGGTAGCGGTGATACAAGCTGCCACTGCTGCGATAGTACTGGTTCGACCAGAAGTTCTGGGGATAGTACACGTACGGATAGTGGTAGAAGCGGTCCCAATCGTAGGTCGGCCGAGAAGCTCCCCAAGACTGGCCATAGGCCTGCTGGGCCTGGCAGTCCGAGCTGGACGCGACGGTGAGGGCAGCCACCGCCACGAGGCCCAAAATAAAGCGACGGAACATGGATGGATTCCCCCCTGGGTATCGGATGTGCCTTCTTGCGGGTGGCACGTCGGGCGGCTCACGCAGAGATGCCCCAAGCCATTCATCGGCAGAAGATCCGACGAACATTCGCTAGAACCGGCATAAACGGAGGGCGGCGGCGACCGCAGAGTTTGCGCAAAACGCCGGCTCGCCGACCAGCCAAGAACGCCGAGAGACGTCCGTGCAGGAAGCCGCACCGCCACGCATCCGCTCAAGCGAAGTAGAGAACCTGTCCGGCGCAAACCTGTCAGGCGCGATCGGGCAGGCCAGATCCGTTGGGCCGGATGCCCTCGGCCAGCTCTCGCTCCCACTCGTCCATCAGCGGCCAGTCCACGGCGCAAGTGCCGAAGTCGGCCATGTGCAGATAAGACTCCAGTCGCTTCATCGTCGCCTCCACGAGACGCGCGTCCTTGCGAAAGAACGGCCCATGGCTCGGCAACAACCACTCCACATCCGCGCCGTGGATCCGCCGCAGCGACTGGATGAACGCGCGAATGTCGCTTCCATGGTGAGCGTCAATCGCGCCGACGCAGCCGTCGCGGAAGATATTATCACCACTGAACAGCAAGGGGCCGGCACGCAGAGCCAACTGACTGTCCGTGTGGCCGGGAGTATGCCAGACCTCCAGTTCCAGCGCCCCCACCTGCAGCCGGTCTCCATCCTGGACCGTCGTATCCACCTTCACGGGTGGCATGTCCAGATGGATCCCCTGAGCCGCGATCTCGGCGAAGGTCTTCAGCTTGTCCCCTGCCCCCAGCGAATCGACGGCCAGCGGGTGCGCCGTGACGGTCGTCTTCAGCAGCTGCTTGGCCCGGGCGAGCCCCTGGATGTGGTCGGCGTCGGCATGTGTGGCGATGATCGTCTGGCAACGCGACAGGGGAAAATCCATCTGGCGGATCATCTCGATGATCTCGTCGACCGTCTCCTCATAGCCGATGTCGATCAGCAGCCAGTCGGGACCGTCGAACACCAGATAGACATTGCACCCGATGACGTGCCCCGCCTGGTAGTTCATCTCGATGACGTTGGGGAAGATCGGATTGCGGACAAGCATGAGCAACTTCCTGCGCGAGCAGCCGAGCGGCGGTGTCTCCCCCGATTCTAGGAGGCGGCGAGCCGGCCTTCAACGGGCCGTGCGACCAGCGATGCCGACCGCAGCCCCTGCCTCATCACGTTTCCGGGCTCCGGGCCGATCGGTCCCTGTAGTCGCCTGCCTTAAACGTGCGTCGACTCCAGGGATGCCGCAATGCCCTCGCGGTACGATGGATAACGCAGTGACGGAACCAAGTCACTCAGCAAACGTCGATTCGACACACGCTTGTTGTCCCCGCCGCGTTCCGCGCGTCCCGACCCCGACTCGGGATCCGCCCAGCGTACTTCCAGCCCCAGCCGACGCGCGACCTCTCCGTAGAACTCGCCCCGCAAAACGGGGTGCCCGTCCGACACCAGGTAGAGCGACGGGAGTGCACAGCGGTCGGCGGCCAGGACCGCAGCAACCGCATCCTCGACATGGATCAGGTTCAGATAGGCATCGGTGGCCACCGGCAGCGCCTGCCCCTGCCGGATCGACTCGGCCAACGGAATTCGACCGGGTCCATAGATGCCCGCCATCCGGAAGCGAACCGACCGCGAAGCCCAGCGACTTCTCATCAGCACCTGCTCCGCATCCCAGCAGACCATCCCCGCCTCACGACTGGGCTGCGGCGGTGTCTCCTCGTCCACCCACTCACCGCCCTGCTCGCCATGGACTCCGGTCGAACTCACATAGATCAAGCGATCGGCGACTTCCGGCAAGGCATCCAGCACATTCCGAAGCCCTTCCACGTACACCGCCCGGCGGTCCGCCCCCGCGTGGCGATCGAATCCGACGGCATACAGCAGGCTGTCCACGGCGGGAAATGCCGACTCCAGTGTGTCCGGCCGCGTGACGTCCAGAACACGCGAGTCCAGTCCTTCGGTTCGCCATGCAGCGGCCCGGATTTTCGACCGCGTACAGACAATGACCCGGTCACCCGCGGCCTGCCAGGCTCTGGCAACTCGCAACCCCAGGTAGCCAGCTCCGACAATCAGGCGAGTTTTTCCGGCGGCCATCGCGGTATGGTTTCCTGACACAAAAGGCAAGATCGCTCGAAACAACACCGCGGGAAATCAGGGAGGGCACGCGTTCCCGCGCGTCCCGAAAAGCGGCCGGCCTGCGGCACCGATGGTGCGCGGCCAAATGTCGGCCTTACCCCAGCCTTCTGCCGACCATCGCCCTGAACCTCGACCAGTACGACTTGCCTTTCTTCCTGCGTCAAGGGGTGGCGTCGCCCTTGGGAATCAAACGAGGGCAAACGTGTGAAAAAGTGCACACGCCGTTCACCTTTTGATTATGATAAGGGCTCGTGGCGCCCGTCCGGGGTTCCGCGCTGAAATCCGAGCCCTCCCGCGTTCCCGTGAACCATCGGCGCGGTTTCTCTGCTTTCAGCGCGACGCCCACGCGTCGGCGTGCGTTACCGGCTGGCTTGGAACCAAGTCGCTGGCCACGTTCGATTCGGACGCCACGATGGCATCCCGGGGAAGCCCATTCCTTGGTGAAACCATCCGAGGCCCTCACGCCGTGAGCCGTTGCGGAAGGCCCTTAGACCCTGCGGCAGGCCCTAAAAACCCTGCGGAAGGCCCTATAAACCCTGCGGAAGGATAGCCCGTTGTCTGGAGCACCCGAAGACCACCGCGAACTTCCCGCCAGCCCGGTGGCTTCCCGCCCTGGCGAATTGGAGATCCGCCCGGCAGTGACCGGCGCCGTGGTGCTTGGTGCCATTCTTCTCATGGCCATCGCGGCCCTCTCCTGTTACCAGTCCGTCGTAGCTTCCTCACGCATCGCCCCCACGCAGGAGGGAAGCTTCGGTGAAGCGCCGATTCAAGCGCCGATTCCATCGAATGAGTTCGGGCCACAAGAGCAACAGGAGCAAAGCGCGTCCAGCCCACGGCTTCCCGCGTATCGTTTCGACTCGGAACCCCAGTCGGCGACCCTGAGCGAGGTCACGGAATCCCCCCTACCGCCTGCTCCGCTGCCGCCGGCCGTCTTGCAGCAAGCCGATCGCTTGACCGAGCCGAGCCGGGAGGTCGTCGATGCTGGCGACGGCGATTCGGGTGAGGTCGAGTCGCCCGAGTTCGAAATCCCAGGTTGGGAAAGTCATGAGAAGGAAGCCCCCGAGTCCCAGGGCCAGGAGCGGTCGTCTGCGGTGGGAGTGATCGCGTCTGCGGAGTCGAAACGGCAGGACCATTCGCGGCCCACCGCGAGTCCATCCAAGACCAGCAAGGCTCCGTCGAAAACGCCTGCATCCGACCGAGCCGAACGCGCCCTCCACGAGTCGGACGAAACGCAGAAGTCGGGGATCCAACTCAGCTCGGGCAGCGCCGGCGGCCCGAACTCCACACGCCTCGCCAAACTGTTCCGTGGCAGCCCACCGATCAACCGCGAAGAGCTGAAGACGCTACAAACGCGGATCCGGGAGTTGACACCGCGAATCATTCCCTCCACGGTGGCGATCCAGGTCGGACGGGCGAACGGCAGCGGAGTGATCATCGATGCAGAGGGACATGTACTGACGGCGGCCCATGTCGCGGGTACACCTGGTCGTCGAGCGACCATCTACCTGTCGGATGGCAAGGCGGTTTCCGGCATCACGCTGGGCATGAACCAAAAGCTGGACGCGGGCATGATCAAGATCACGGACGAAGGCCCCTGGCCGCACGCGCCTCTTGGACGCTCGGCGGACGTCCGGGATGGTCAATGGTGCTTGGCAACCGGACACCCGGGAGGTTACGACCCCGATCGCCCGCCGGTTCTTCGCTGGGGCCGCGTGCTCAAGACCGACGACTCGGCGATTCTCTCCGACTGCACCCTGGTCGGTGGCGACTCGGGCGGTCC
>CAZUJM010000200.1:0-11156 GCA_964620405.1 uncultured Pirellulaceae bacterium
ACGCCGTGGAGAAGCAACAGATCCAGAGCCTCGCCCTGCCCCGCCTCGCCACCGGCGCCGGTGGACTGGCCTGGCCCGACGTCGAGGCTTTGATCGAAAAACACCTGGGCGACCTGAAGATTCCGGTATACGTCTATTCGCACTACCAGCCGGGAGTCGCCGCCGCAGAGTCCCGGTCGGCGGCTGCCGCCGGCTCGCATTAGAGAGAGCTCGCGACAGGTCGCGACGGCGGCGCGATACGACGGTTTTGCCTGGACACGACAGGCCTGCACACGACAGGCCTGCACGCGACAGGCCTGCACACGACAGGCCTGGACATAAGAAGTCTGGACGCGCCGCGTCCAAACACCCGGCGACATAGCGAGTCACCGCACACACCCGGGGCTTCCACGAATCCCCCGGGTGTAAAACGTCAGGCCGCGCGCACGTTGACAACCGGGTGTCGTTAGTCCGCTTCGATCAGTTCCCCTCCATCCACGCTCAGTAGAGCTTGGAGCTTCTCGTTCGTCAGCTGTCCGTCGAAGACCTGTACCGAACCGTCCACGCGAGCACCCAGGAACGAGTCGCCTCCTTGCCGTAACGTACTCAAAGCGTCCTGATCTGGAACACGCCAGTCCTCCGGCCTTGTCCACACGGTCCGTTGCGCATCGGGCATGCGGACAAGCCACACGGTGTTGCTGGTGCCGTCCGTCACCTCTTGGAAAGTCAACGACCGACCGGGACGGCCCATCAGGCTATTTTTCGTGAGCGGCGCGACGAACGGCGTCAACGCTTCAACCGTATCGACGGCAGTCGCCGAGCGATAGACCGCCGGCATCCGCGGAATCAGATCGCGATTGTGGGGACTGTCCCACGGCTCGTCGAGGTGGAACTGATCGTACAGCGCCTGCTCGCCCAGATAAGGCAGCAGCAGCACGCGCCAACTCAGCAGTTTGCGACCTTGCTTGTCGACCAGCGCCTGCGGCGGCAGACGTTTTCTCGCCGACTCGTAGCTATGCAGCGCCAGCGAGATCTGTTTCATGGAGTTCATGTCCTGCGCGCGTTCAGCCGGGCGTCGCAAAGAGTCCTGCGCTCGCGCCAGGACTGCGATCACCTCAGGCCGCAGGTCAACCTTCGCCTCCACGTGGTTCTCTCGCGCGGTCGGAAACAACGAACCGGCTTCCTCCCCGAACACCTGCCTCAACTGCATGCGAAGCAACTCCGCGACCTTCCCCGCCTGCTCAGGGCGTTCGAAAGCGGCATCCAGCGAAATCGGGCCCTGCGTTCCTTTCACGGTCAACACGAACGACTGCAGTCCCAGCAAAACCTCGAATTCGCGCGGTCGTTGAGGCTCCGCCTGCTCCGCGGCGTTCCACATGCCCTGAGCAACTTCACGCAGCAGGGGCGAAGGAACGAAAGCGACGCCCAGCAGGCCGTCCGTCGCCACCATCCGCTGAAGCGACTCACAGCCTCGATCCGGATGCTCCAGCGCGCGCTCGACAACCTCGCGGCTTCCCACCAGCACGCAGGTCTGGTCGATCCGCGCGGACGCATTGCCAGGGCCCACGAGGCCTTCCAGCAGGCTCAGCACTCCCGCGTCCTCCAGCGTCTGCTGGATGGCCTCAGGGTCGCGAGCCGGTATCACCAACAACGGCCCCACGACCATTGCCCGCGCTGGATTTCCCGCCAGGACATACGCCCGCGACGCGCCGCCCTGCACGAGCAGTTCCCGCAGCTTCAGCAGTTGCAGCCGGAACTCCGGCCGCACCTCCATCCGCAGCCAATCGGCTGCGTTCTTCTGCATCGTTTCCAGCGACCACAGCTTGAACGAGGCGAAGTCCAGATGAGCAACGACGCATGACTCCTCGTCCAGATACTTCCGCACCACCGCGAAGTCGCTCGGCGTCCTCCGCTCCTGCTCCTGGGCCATCGCCCGCGATGCGCTCACCAGGACCAGCAGGCCCACGAGTCGGACTACCCACACCATCTCGCACCTCCTAATTCACCCGTCGCAGGTCGCGAAACCTTATTGAGCCCGCCCCGTTCCTGGCGTCTCATTTCCGGCGAGGCGATTGCCAGGCAGTTGCCAGCCATGATTATTTCGCCCCTGACTTCGGTGTTGGCGCGGGCAACACCAAGTGGAGCGTCCGCAGCTTTTCCGGATAGTTGTTCGGCGCCTTGCCGGACAGCGTGACGGTTTGCTTCTCCGCAGTCCGCTCGACATGGTATTCGAAGGGCTTCGACGCGAAAGGATCGTCCGGCGCCGGGACTTTGGTGAGTGACATCAAGTTGTCAGGCAGTTGGCCCTCTGCCTGAGCCGCCTGCATGCGTAAAGCCTCCACGGTCATCCACCGGTTCACGCGGTACTCGACCGACAGGTAGCTCGTATGGGCCGCCATCACCGCGGGAAACAGGAGCGACACGGTGTACGCCCCCAGCGAGCGACCTCGGTTGGCCTGCAGCCACCGATTCATCTCCTCCTGGCGTTCCGCCAGTATCGGCCCGGCCTGCGCATCGGGAAGCAGCATCGGACTGAAGAGTCGATCGCGCCAGTACTGCGTCTCCTCCACCGCATCGACGCAGGCCTTTTCGTAGACGGACATTTTCTCCACCTGGGCCTCCGTCCAGCCGCGCGACAGCAGACGCTGTCGCATCTCGCTCTCGGAAAGGACCAACAGCGAAAAGAACAAGGACTGCCGGAATACCGAGGCGCCTTCGGTCCCTTGCCCGCCTTCCATTTGCTGCAGGCGTCCGAGGTCGCCCAGCAGTCGTTCGCGCCACTGCTCCGGCGTCAGCACCCCTTTGCCAGCCTCGTCGATCGAAGGCAGCACGCGGGTCGCGAACTGGCTTTCAGTTTCAATCCCCTTGCGAATGTCATTCAGCGGTCGGGGCAACGACGCCAGGGCCCAGTAGAGGTTCGGGCAGTCCGGTCGCACAATCGCCTGCTCCACCGACTCCAGCATCACCGCCGCGATTGCGTTCCCGACCAGATGCTGAATCAACGTCTCCCCGTTCCCCACCAGCGATGCCAGTCGGAAGCCCATCTGCCAAGCGTCCATGGCACCCGCAAAGTCGCCTTCCTGGATCTTCACGAGCAGTTGCAGTTGGATCAGGCGAGCCACCCCACGTGCGGCCTGCACTTCCGACAACGGAAGGCTGTACGCGTCGATACCCGACAGATCGCGAATCCGCAGGTCCAGCACCTGTTCCTCGCACATCGCCATCCGCCTGACTTCCGCCAACAGCTGGGCATTCTGGGTGAGGAATTGACGGATCTCGGCGATCGCCTCGGGAGTCAGTTCCTGGTCGAGGTAGGAGGTCACCTTTGCTTGAGTCGCTGGGTCGATCGCCTGCTGCATGACCACCGCACGAAAGAAGTGCACATCGGCCCTGCCTGGCGTCAGCGAATCCCGCGACGGCCACATGCGGTATCGCATGGCCATGTTTGGCTCCGCCGCAGGACTTACGACCATCGGCTTCGCTCGCTCGTCCGCGGCCGCGAGCGCAGCCTCGGGTGTCGCCTCGGTCGTCGCCGACGCCTGCGGCGCGATCTCCTCCAGAGTCGCCGTGGAGCCCAGCGGCGATTCCGCTTCCGTCACCACCGCCTGCGGATCGGCTGCTGCGCCCACGGACGTCCACGCAACCAAGACCGTCCCCAGCAACAGACGCATCGACACGCGTCCCCACCACCGTGCCCAGACCATGACAGCTACCTCGCTCTGCCTGCCTCTTGATACCCAAGCCTGTTCACACCGCCACCAGGATGCGCAGTCTGGTTCGCAGCTTCAACGCCGCTTGGGAACGCGCATCCCTACCCGTTCCACACCGAACACCGGAAGCGTCCCCTCATGGTGACGCCTGCTGGGCTCGTGAGCAACCGGTTCGACCATTGGAGAATCGTCCGGCGATTTTTTCCACAGCCGCCGGGCAGCGACGCGGGTCCGAATCAGCCGCGATTGGCAGCGGGTGTCCGAGGCCCGTCACCGGGCGATCCAAGCCGCTGTCGAAGTCGCGTGGGGGTTTGGAAGAATCGGCGGCCGTTGTTAAACAGTCTGCATCTCGTCGCCGACGATCGGTAGCGTTCGGCCCCGGATTTGCTGGGCCCAAGACGCTTCGGACGCCATCCAAGGTTCCCGGGAATCCGCAGGAGCACTCCATGCATTGCGACACAACCAAGTCACTCAGGATACGCCGCGGCTGCACGATCGTAGAGGCCCTGATTGCGGTTGGTCTGCTGGGATTGCTGGTGCAAGTCCTGATTCCTGCCCTGTCAGCCGCCCGCGAATCGGCGCGGCGTCTGGTTTGCGTGCGTCAGATGCAGCGACTGGGAGCGGCCGCGTTGGCGCACCACGAAGCCCACAACGGGTTTCCGTCCGGCGGATGGCACTTCGACTGGATCGGCGAGCCGGAGCGAGGCACGGGCCCCGACCAGCCCGGTGCCTGGACCTTCAACCTTCTTGACTACCTCGACGCGCCGGACCTCCGCGATGCCGGACGCGACTTGGCGGAGCAGGCGCGTTTCGCGGCGATCGCCGGTCGCTGCCGCGCTGTGGACGCGCCCGCCTTCACCTGCCCTTCCCGACGCACGGCCGTCGCCTATCCGTACCGCTGGAACCGAAGGCCCCGCACGCGCGATGGTCAGTTCCCGTTCGACCTGCCACTCGGCCTCAAGACCGACTACGCCGCCAACGCCGGGGACTCGGGGCTTACCGAGTTCTCTTTTCGCTGGCCGGGTCCGCGATCGCTCACGGAAGGCGACCATCCCGACTTCGCCTGGCCCGACCTTCGCGCGTTCACGGGCGTGATCCATGGCCGCAGCCAGGTCCGCCAGCGGCACCTGCGCGACGGCGCATCCCATACGTACCTGTTCGGCGAGAAGTATCTCGACGCACAACACTACACGTCGGGCGAAGATTGGGGCGACAACGAATGCCTCTTCGCGGGCTTCAACAACGACAACTGCCGGTCCACGCGACTGCCGCCCCACCGCGACACACCGGGCCTCGATCTGCGCAACAGTTTCGGCAGCGCGCACCCCACCGGCTGGAACGCCACCATGGCCGACGGTTCCGTGCGCACGCAAGATTTCCAGATTGCTTCCCACATTCACCGCCAGCACGGTAACCGCGATGACTCGCGACCTACCGCCCCGTGATCGCTTCTGCCAATTAAGGCTCCTCCGATGCCGCACCTCTACTCCCCTGTCATCGCCACCGCGACGCTGCTGGCCAACCTGCTGAACGCTGCCTGCTGCGCGGCCACGCCAGCCCGTGTGCAGCCCGATGTCGACGCGCGATTCCAGCACCACCGCATCCCGCACGCCGGCCGAACCCTCGCCTACCGACTCTACGATCCTCGCACCGATTCGGGCGCACAGTCGTGCATGCCACTGCTCATCTGGTTCCATGGGCGCGGCGAGTCGGGGGATAACCAGCGTGACCAGTTGGCGTGGCTGGAGTTGATTTTGGGCAGCGGCGATGCGCGACAGGAGTTCCCGGCCTGGATCCTCGCGCCGCAGTTTCCCCGTGGCGCGCCGCCCTGGGTCGCCCGCGCGTCGTCGCCCGAGGAGAACCAGGCAACGGGGGATTCGCTGCGCGACGTGGACGCGATGCTCGCGCACGTGCTGGCACGCCAGCCGGTGGACACGCGCCGCATCAGCCTCGCGGGCATCTCCCAGGGTGCCACCGCCGCATGGGAGTATGCCCGTCGCCATCCGGGCCGCTTCGCTGCGCTGCTCAGTCTGGGCACGACCGACACGCGGCGCCTCACCACGCCAGGCAAGCCCACTGCCGCGGTGTGGGCCCTGCAGTCGACGGCCGACGGCGAGCCGCTGCTCGAGCGCGTAGGCCAGCGACTGACCGAACTGCGTCAGTCAGGACGCCCGGCCCGCTGGACGGTGATCGCTGCGCCGGACCACGATTGCTGGACGGCTGCCTTGCGAGACCATCGCGCGCACTGGTGGTTGATCGAGCAGCGGCTTCCGGCGAACCAGGACGATATGCCGTCCGCGAGGCACTCGGTGATTCCCGTGAGTGCCGGAACGGCCAGCACAGCGCTGCTGATGCTAACGCTGATGGCTCTGGCGAAGAAAGGCCCACACCTGCGTCGTGCGCGGCCCAAAGCGCCTATCCGATGATCAGGTTTTTCATTTCTCGCACGGCCGCCTGCATGCCGATCATGACGGCCCGGGCCACGATGCTGTGACCAATATTCAGCTCGTGCATGCCTGGGATGCGAGCGATCGGCACGACGTTCTGGTAGTTCAGCCCGTGTCCCGCGTGCAGGATCATGCCGCGTTCTTGGATGTAGCGGCCGCTGTCGACAAGGCGCCGCAGTTCCTCGGCGCGAGCCTGCCCCTTGGCAAGAGCGTACTGGCCCGTGTGCAGTTCCACGGCTTCCGCCCCCATCTCGGCGGCAGCGTCGATCTGCCGCGGGTCGGGATCGAGGAACATGCTGACGACGATGCCCGCGTCCTGCAGTTGCTTGACCGCGCGCGTCACCGTTTCCCGATTGCCGACCAGGTCCAGTCCGCCCTCGGTCGTCACCTCCTCGCGCCGCTCGGGCACCAGCGTCGCCTGGTCGGGCCGCACCTCGCAAGCCAACGCCAGGATCCCCGGATCGCAGGCCAGCTCCAGGTTCAGGTTGACCGTCACCGTCTCCCGCATCACCCGCAGGTCGCGATCGACGATATGCCGGCGGTCCTCCCGCAGGTGAAGCGTGATGCCATCCGCGCCGCCGAGTTCCGCCAGAGCGGCCGCCCACACCGGGTCGGGCTCGTACGTCCGCCGCGCCTGCCGCACCGTCGCCACATGGTCGATGTTCACCCCAAGCTCTGCCATGTCCGCTGCCTCGTCGTGCCTGATCGTCGTGCCTGAGTGGTCTTTCCTTCACTACAGCATACCGACCGGAGCCCCCTTCGCCAGAGGGCCAGGGGACCACCAGCACGCCCGTCCCACCAGAGCCGCCGGCTGGCCGCCGTCCAGCCGCCGCGCCGCGTTTGACGCGCGTGAGTCTACCACGATCGCGCCCGTGCGAAGACTATACCGAGTCGAGTTGCGACGCTTCGGCCGCGGCGACCCGCGCCGCCCGATTCGCCCCCTGAAAGACGCGGTCCTTCCACTTCAGGATGGGCGACTCAAAGCCGTAGAAACTCAGCGTCGCCAGCCCCAGCGTCGCCGCGGCGTAGATAAGGAACAACAGGCCATGCCACGGATCCAGCACGCGTGGCGTCTCGCCAAACCAATGGTTCTTGACCACCAGCAGCGGAAAATGAATCACATAGATCCCGTAGGAGATCTTTCCGAGGTACATCAGCCACGGATGCTCCAGCAGCGGCTTCTTCTCCGGCGACGCCACGCAATAAGCCACCGCCACCCCGCAGACTACGTTGAGCCAGCTGTATCCCCACAGATAGGCATGGTTCCGTGACAGATACATGTCATACCCGAACGCAGGCCAGAACACGCCGCCCTGTCGGTGCATCACCAGCACATGCACGATGCCGACCACGACCGCGGCCAGCAGGCATGCCAGCAAGGTCCGCCTGCGCACCGAACGTCCCCATTCCGGCGCCACCACCAGCAGTGCGCCCATCGCGAACGCGTCCAGGCTGGCCAGCGGATTCACATAGATCGCCTGCCCCAGCAGGACGTCCGTATACCCCCAACGACGCAAGCAGGCGGCCAGTGCCGCTCGGATCACGGGTCCGCACACGACCAACGCCACCACCAACCGCCGAAAGTGGCGAGGCGCCAGCAGGTAGACGACCGCCGGCCAGACCAGATAGAACTGCTCCTCGACGGCCAGCGACCAAAAATGAATGAAGCACGTCGAAACATCCGCGGCCGTCATCCGCAGGAAGTTCGTCGTGTAGCTCGCGAGCCACGGCCAGCTCGCGTCAAACCGTGCGGGAACTTGCCACAGCAGGTACGTTACCGCCGCCACGCCAATCGCCAGGTAGTTGAGCGGGAAGATCCGCAGCGTGCGTCGCCAGTAGAAGCGTCCGAAGTACCGGGCCGCCCCCTGGGTACGCGTCTCGACGAGGCCTCGCGTGATGAGGAATCCCGAGAGCACGAAGAAGAGCTGCACGCCGGCCCACCCGGGAAAGCAGTAGCCGTAGTGGAACAGTACGACCAGGAGTACGGCGATTCCGCGAAGGCCATCAAGCGACGGATAATGCACCACGGCGAGGCCCTTCGCTAGGAAACGTCCGATCTCCGCGAGCAGCATTCGCGGAGATCCACCTCACCCAACCACCCGCTTGATGGCTTGTTTGACGGTCCGCTTGCCACTAGCCAGCGAACGCCGCAGGTTCTCCACGGGCATCGCGACCCAGCGTTTCCAGTGTTCGTCCGGACGGGCTCGAAAGATCGTAGAGTGGCTCAGCTCGTGGATGTCGCTTCCCGCGTAGTGCGTATAGTAGTACGCCGCGAAACTCTTGCGACTCTCGGTCAGCGGGCAAGTGACGGCCGTCACGCCATGAAAGCTGATCTCGTTCGTCTCGAAGACGACGCACCGATTGAAGATCGGATCGAGCCGGTGATGGCAGTGCCGCACCTGCTGGTCCCACAGCTCAAGGCAGCCACCCCACTCCGGCTTCCATCCCGGATTGAGGAACAGGATGATGTTGAGGCGACGATGCAGCCGGCGCTCCGTGATGAAGTTAAAATCCAGATGGACGTCCAGATGTCCGCGCGGCCCGGTCTGGTGCAGTCCGCCTCCCGCGAGCGACGCATCCGCAAGCAGATCGCTGATGCCCGTGATCTCCGACATCAGTTGCAGGAACTCCGGACAGGCCAGCAGGTCGTTCAGGGAGCGAACCGCGCCGCGGAAGGTGCTGGAGTCCGTGACCTGCACCTTGCCACGCTCATTGACCGCCCGGAACTCCTTGCCAACGCCCTTCGCCTGCTCAAACGAAGGGAAATCACGCAGCACCTGCTCGCCAAACTCTGGCCTCAGGAAGTTGTCCATGCAGATGTTCGGAAACGGCTCCGCTGTCTGGAAACGACGAGCGCACCCGGGAACATCCAGGGGATTCACATACTGCCAGACGTCCATCAGCGTCACACCTCACAAGCGACTGAATCAAGGTCAACCATACTGTAATCGCGGTTTCGAAAAACGAGTCGACCACGCCGAAAAAATACCTGTCAGGCGCGCCGCCGGGAAAGCGAACTGTCCAATATCCGATCGCACGGCACCTCGATCAGCTCAAAGAATGAACCGAGCGGTGCATCGAGTCCTTGACGAGCCAACCCGACAGCGAGTTACTCGCGACTCATCCGTTCGCGCACCTGCGACAAGATAGCTTCACGATACTGGTCGGGCGTATCGAGATCGCAGCGAAACCGCCAGACGGCCTCCGCGAGAGTCGCGTCGGCATCCATTGAGGCGACGTTACGATCCCCGAACATCGGGTGGAGAATGAAACTCGGTTCGATGTCGACGGACAGCCAGCGATGCCGCGTCAGCAGATCGCGGATGCCTTGCTGCGCCTCCAGCGACCGTACGGCCCCGGCGAGAAACCAAGGGAGCAGCACCGGGTGGCCGCGGTGGCCGGCGAGGTGCGGCACCAGGATGCACGGATCGGCAATCGAGTGGGTCTTCAGGAGAAGGTCGATCACGGAGGAGGAGAGGAACGGCAGATCAGCGGGCGCGAGCAGCCATGCATCGCGATCGACCGGATGGCCATCGCTTTCGATCTGTTGGAGTGCCGCGAGCACGGAGGCCTTCATGTCGGGCGGGTCGATGACGGGCCGGACAACGGTCGTCCGCGGGCCAGTGGCCGCTTCGTGTGTCGCGACGTCGTCAGTTCGCGCGACCACGAAGATCTGGTCGACCGCACTGCGTCTCCAGGCGGCGAGCACGTGCTGCAGCACCGTGGAACCGTCCCAGGGCATCAGCAGTTTAGGCTGCTCCATGCGTCGGGATTGCCCGGCGGCGGGTACGATGGCATAACTGCGAAACGCGCACACGGTCGACTGCCCCTGGTTCCTGGTCGCGGAAGCAACCTGCCATGCCGGCGTGTGTCCCGCTCGCCATGGGTGCTCAAGATGCCCCGAACGCCCAGTACACTTCCGCCAACGTGTCCCCCGAGTATACACGAATGACGAACTCCAGCGCCCCTTCGACACCGCCCTTGGAAGGACTTCCCGCGTGGTGGAACGACTTCGCCGACGCGCTGCGAAGAAGCGGCGGAACGGTGGTGGCATTGACGGGCGCGGGATTGTCGGCGGAGAGCGGACTGCCGACCTTCCGAGGCACGGAAGGTTACTGGACCGTGAACTCGCGCGAGTACACGCCGCAGCAGATGGCGACCTGGAGCACCTTTGCGGTGGCTCCCGAAGAGGTATGGCGTTGGTATTTGTATCGCGCGCGTCAGTATCGCGTGGCCGAGCCGAACGATGGCCATCGCGTCCTGGCGCGATGGGAGGCGTTGCTGGGCGATCGCTTCCACCTGGTCACGCAGAACGTCGACGGCTTGCATGCGCGAGCGGGCAGTACACCGGAGCGTACGTCGGCGATCCACGGCGACCTCGGCTGGATGCGATGCAGTCGGGAGTGCGGTGTGGAGCGGTGGAGGGTTCCCGCGGAGTTGACCGACCGCACGCCCTGCCGTGACTTGATGCTGGACGAGCGTGAGCGATCTTGCCTGCGTTGTCCCGCGTGCGGAAGCTGGGCGCGGCCGCATGTCCTGTGGTTCGACGAATGCTATGACGACCGGCACTACGACGCCACGCGGGCCTTGACGAGGGCGCGAGACGCTGCGCTTCTGGTGGTGATCGGAACATCGGGCGCGACCAACCTGCCGCTGACAGCGGCGCGGGAATGCCTGCGAGCGGGCGGGCGTGTGATGGAGATCAACCTATGCCCGACCCCTTTCACGCGGCTGGCGGAACAGTCAGGCGGCCGCCTGTTGACCGGCCCCGCGACGCGCTGGCTGCCGGAACTCCTGAAGCCCTTCGATCACCCACCCCGGGCCCGCGCAGCATCCCGGATTGACACCGACGCCCCCCGCGGTTTAGATTCCTGAGCGACCCGACGGGGCCGATGCCCCACTGGATCACCCGGTCATGCACAAAACAGAGCATGCACGCGGCACAGGGCGATTAGCTCAGTTGGTTAGAGCGCCACTCTTACAAAGTGGATGTCACAGGTTCGAGTCCTGTATCGCCCAT
>CAZUJM010000201.1:0-9458 GCA_964620405.1 uncultured Pirellulaceae bacterium
TCGACTCGAAGCCTTCCGCCAGCGCGAACCGCCGGGCGCCGCGGCCGACGAGCATGACGTGCGGCGTTTTTTCCATGATGCGTCGGGCGACGGAGATCGGATGGAGGATTCCTTCGAGGCCGGCAACGCTGCCGCCGAGGGCTCCCGGACCGTGCATGATGCAGGCGTCCAGCTGGGGAAAGCCGGCCGCGTTGGGTTTGCCGCTGAGGCCGACCGAGGAGTTGTTCGAGTCTTCGGTGACGCGAATGCCCTGTTCGACCGCGTCCAGCGTGGAGCCGCCGGACTGCAAGACCTCCAGGGCCCGGTCGTTGGCCGGCTTGCCGAAGGGCCAGGTGGAGATCACCAGGGGACGGTGACCTGCCAGTGCCCGGTCGCCCGGGGGCGGGTCGGCTGCCGTCGCTCCGCTACCTTCTCCCGAGATGCCGCGACTCATGAAGTAACCTCCTGCCAGCAGGGAACCTTGAAGAAAACGCCGTCGGTGAACCATGGGGAGTGCGTCTCCAAAGAGCGGTTGGTTGCGAAACGAGCGAATGCGGAGCGGGGAATCCCGCCTGAGGAAGATTTCCCCTGAACGCGTCCTATGCTTGGGGCGTCCCCGTTGGCTGGGACTGCAGGCACCAGCGTGCCCCCGATCCCGGCCACGGGTCCGGAACAGGTTCACGGTGGCCCGCCGGCAGCCTGGCAGTGGCCCGTCGGCAGCCTGCCAGTAGCCCGGCGCGGGAATCGGATCAGCGCGGGAGTCCTGCGGCGGCCGGCGATGATGCCGATCATGCCTTGGTTCGCGTGTTCGTGGTTCGCGGGTTCACCGCGGAGCGCGGCAACAAGTTCCGGGTTGCGGCGGGATCGAGCATAACGAGTGGCGAAGCGACTGCCTAGCAGCAAACGCCGGGTATGCTTCGCCAGGGTCCAGGATGGGAACCATCGGCCGGAAGCCGCAGGTCTCAATCGCGACGCGCCGTAAACGGCACTTGAAGTCAACCTTCGGAAAGATGGCGACCGTGAAGCTGGCCGAGCAGACCGATGAGGCAGAAGAGGGAACCCCGCGTCCAGCGGGGCCCGCATCGCCTCGCGTGGAAAGCCTGCGGTCGACGGTGATTCGCGGCATGTCCTGGGAGATCCTGGGGCAGGCCACGATGCAGGGCGTGCGTTTCGCGGGCAACCTGGTGCTGACCCGCCTGCTGGCCCCCGAAGCCTTCGGCGTGATGGGCATGGTGCAGGTGTTCATGATCTCCCTGCAACTGCTGGCCGATGTCGGCCTGCATGTCAGCGTGATGCATGACTCCCGCGGCGATGACGACGACTTCCTGGACACGGTCTGGACCGTGTCCAGCCTGCGTGGCCTGATGCTCTTCGGCATCAGCTGTCTCTTGGCCTACCCCTTCTCCCACTTCTACCAGATGCCCGACCTGCTCTGGCTGCTGCCGATCACCGGGATCTCCTGCATTTTCCGCGGCCTTTCCTCCACCAGCATCCTGACAGCCGGACGGCATTTACGTCGCAAGTGGTATGTGATGGTGGAGTGTGGATCGCAGGTTACCGGGACGGTGGTCACCGTGCTGATGACCCTGGCCATGCGTTCGGTGTATGCCCTGGCTTGGGGCTGGGTGGTCACGGCGATCGTCTACCTGTGCCTGTCGTTCCGCGACCCGGCGAGGCGTCCGCATCGGTTCCATTGGGATCCGAAGATCGTGCAGAGCCTGACCAGTTACGGCCGCTGGCTGTGGCTCTGCGGCTGGCTGACGATCCTGGTCCAGAACAGCGATCGGCTGGCGTTGGGAGCAATGGTCAGCGCGAGCGTACTGGGCAACTACGTGATCGGCAAGAACCTGGCCGCGCTGCCGATGATTGTCTTCCATCGACTGCTGTCGGGCATCGCCCAACCGCTGTTCGCCCGCATCCGGCACTTGGAGCCGGAGCAGATCCGGCGGAAGGTCCGCAAGTTGCGGCTCGGCACGCTGGCGGCGCTCATGCCGGTCTTCGTGCTGATGGCCGTGCTGGGGCAGCCGCTGGTCAACCTGCTTTACGAGGGCGAGTATTCGCGGGCGGGCTGGTACTGCACGCTCTGCGCGATCGGTTCCATGTTCATCGTGGCCACCGACATGGGCGATATCTTCGCGGCCTATGGCGATGGCCGCACGCACTTCAAGCTCACGCTGGTCCGCGCCGCGGGGCTCGCGATCGGCCTCGTGTCCGGCTACCTCCTGGGGAACCTCTGGGGACACACGGACAACGGCGTCCTGCTGGGGATCGTGCTGGCTCCCCTGATTCACTACCCGGTGCAGGCCATGTTCTACCGGAAGATCCATGTCTGGATGCCGGATGTGGACGCGTTGGGACTGTCCGTGCCGTTGCTGATGTTATTTGGGCTTTATCTCGGCTGGTTCTAGAGATGGGACGAAAGCCCGCGTCGGGTCGTTTGGGGTTAGGCTGTTCGAGGTAAGGAGCAAGACCATGCAGATGCTGGCTGAGATCGCGCTGTACGCGTGGTTTCCGATCGTCATCATGCTGTTCCACGACATGGGCGGCTATCGCGCGATGGCGACGGCTTACGTGTCGGGGTGGTTGTTCCTGCCGACGCTGGAGATCCGAATTGCGTCGCTGCCCGACTACACGAAGGTTTCGGCCACGTCGCTGGCCATCGGCCTGGCGAGCCTGATGTTCGATGCGCAGCTCTGGCGAGCTTTCCGTCCGCGTTGGTGGGACCTGCCCATCCTCGTGGTCTGCGGCTGTCCGGTGCTGTCGTCTCTGTACAACGGCCTGGGCCTCTGGGACGGCATCTCCATGGCCCTCGCCTCCACGCTCACCTGGGGCCTGCCTTACCTCCTGGGACGCCTCTACTTCGACTCGTTTGACAAGCTGCGCACGCTGGCTCGGGCGATCTTCCTGGGCGGCGTGGTCTACATCCCGTTCTGCCTGATCGAGATGCGGATGAGTCCCCAGTTCTCGAACTGGGTGTACGGCATCCCCCAGGCCGTGAACCAGTCGATGCGCTATGGCGGCTGGCGTCCGGCGGTGTTCATGTCCAACGGTCTGGAATTGGGCATGTGGATGACGGCGGCCTGCCTGATGGGCTTCCTGCTCTGGTACTCGCGGCAGATGCGGTGGATCTCCGGGATTTCGGAGGCCGCCCTGCTGGCCGCGCTGATGGTGGTCACGGTGCTTTGCCGGTCGACGGGCGCGCTGGTGCTGATGCTGGCGGGGATTGCGTCGCTGGTGGCTGTGCGCCGGTTCAATTTCCGCTGGATCCCGCTGGCCCTGGCGGCGGTGCCGGTGGCATACATCGTGAGCCGCGCGATCATCCAAGACGACGGTTCCTACATCGTGGCGTTCGCGGACTCCGTCTTCGGAGCGGACCGGGCCCAATCGATCGAGTTCCGGTTCTTCAACGAGAACCTGCTGGCGGCTCGCGCGAAGGAGTCGCTGCTGTTTGGCTGGGGCGGTTGGGGACGCAACCTGATCCGCAACGAAATGGGCGAGGTGATGACGATCATCGACGGACTGTGGATCGTGCAGTTCGGCCAGTTCGGCCTCGTGGGCCTGTTGAGCTTTTACCTCATGTTGATGGCCGCTCCCCTGGCCGCGTGCTTTCGTTTCGGGCGTGCGCAGCGGTGGAATTTCGAAGATGTCGCGCCGCTCCTTGGACTTTCCCTTTTCTTGCTTCTATATGCAATAGACACCTTGCTCAACGGCATGGAAAACGCGGTCTATCCGGTGGCCCTGGGCGGAATCACCAGCTTGCTGGCCCAGGACGACTGGACGCTGCGGGAGATTTCCGACGGGGAGGTGGAGTGGATGGAGTCGCCGCCCGCGGTGGCGCGACGCCTCTGGCCGCCCCCGCGGCAGACCCAAGTGATGGAGGAGATGCCGGTCTAGGCCGGCGAAAGGCTGCGAGGCCCCACAGGCCGCGGACGCCCCAGGAACGGGGCTCCCGTCACGGACTCGCACGATACAGGCCGACACGATACGGGCTCGTCCGATACGGACCTGTCCGGTCCCGATACGCGATACGAACACTTTTCGAAGCTGCGACAACCTCGTTCTTCCTGGATGGCTTTTCGAATGAACTACGGTAGAAACCAACTCGCGACGCCCATGCCTCCTGAAAACCGCGTGATCACCGTGGCTCGCGCCGCCCGGCCCAGCCAGGGGCCGCCGCCGAGTGACGCGACCCTGTTTGGTGTCATTCGTCGCCGCTGGCTGCTGCTGACCACCTGCGGACTGCTGAGTCTGCTGGCGGCGGGCCTGGTCACCTGGCGGTTCGAGATGCCGAAGGCCCGCAGCTCGGCTCGGCTGCGTTACGTCTCGCTGCCTCCGACGCTCAAGGGCGTCTACGAGACGCCGAATCCGATCGAGTTCTCGGAGATGCTGCAGTCGCTGGAGCACATGTCGGAGCTGGCCGAGCGTCGGGGGTTGCAGATCGACCCCAAGAAGCTGCGGGACTACATCACTATCAACGCCAATCGTTACTCGAACATCATCGAACTGCAGCTGAAGTGGCGGGACGGGAAGGAGTCGATCGACATCCTGAACGAGCTGACGCAGATCGCGTGCGAGGCGACGACCACGAACCGGAAGCGGACGCTGGCTGAATATCGCAAGGAGACCGAACTGCAGCTGGAGGCGGCGCAGCAGAAAGTGGCGACGCTTCGCGAGCGGGCGTTGCAGCTGCGGCAGGAACGGGATACCGAGGTCGCGACGGCCGACTCGCCCCAGGCCGAGATTCGCCAGAAGCTGACTCGCTTCGAGGACCAGTTGGACGACCTCACCCTGCAACGCAGCGCGGTGGCCCACCAGGTGGCGACGCTCCGTGCCGACATCGCCGCCATCCAGCTTCGCATCAAGCAGGACCTGGTCGAGGCCCGCAAGCAACAGCTGGGGAAACGCCGTGGCCTGTACAGTGAGAAGACGCCGCGTTTCCAGGAGATGCTGGCGCTGGAGAAGGCGTTGGCCAAGATTGAGAGCAACCTGGACGACTACGATCCGATCAGCTGCCGCAACAAGCTGGAATCGCTGGGACGAGACCTGATCGGCCGGCTGGACCCAACCAGCCTGGCGATGACGGCCGAGCTGGAGAAGCAGCTGACCTCCAAGCAGGAGAAAATCGACGAACTGGAACTGACGCTCTCCCCGATGGAAGGCCAACTGGACCTGCTGGAGACTCGACGTCGAGCGGCCGAACAGCGTCTGATGGAGTTCTCCGGCGCGCAGGACCTGACTTCGGCGGCGCTGGAGGAAGTGACGTCGCAACTGGACGAGGCCAACACGGCTCGCACCTCGCTGCAGGACCTGCTGGGTAAGATCCTGCGGGGTGAGGACACGGACTTCCAGGAGATGGTGGTCATGACGCCCGCGTCGTGGCAGACGACCGAATCGAGCCAGGGCAAGGGGAAACTGTTTGCGCTCACGCTCGCTGCCTGCCTGGGCTGCCTCGTCGTGCCTGTGTTTGCCTGGGAGCGATTCTTCCCGTCGGGCGACCTGGCGGAGGCTTCGGCGCACGCGTTGGGCATTCCCCGCGTGGGCAAGGGGACCTTCCTGCCCGCACCGGCTAGCGTTGGCAGCGCGGGGGGCATGCCGGTGGACGCCGAGTCCATCCGGTTGCTCGCCCTGCGGATCCAGCAGAGCGTGCCAGGCCCGGGGGCCATGGTGCTTTTCAGCGGCTTGAACCACGACAAGTCCTCGGTGCCGATGATCACGCATCTGGCCGAGTGCTTGGCCCGACGCGAGGAGCGGGTGCTGATCCTCGATGCGTGCGACCGCCCCGAGATGGGCGGTGGAGGACGCGGCCAACACTACGCCGCCATTGCCCTGACCTTCGGTGCTGGGGACGACGGGGAGGGAGTCGAATCGTCGAAGACCGCGGGCAAGGCGTCGACGAAGAATGGAAAGGGAAACGCTGCCGATGCCAACAACGCGACCGTCGCGACAGGTAAATCGCTGGCCGAGGTCAAGCCGGACGGTTCGCTGGGGCTCGCCGACTACCTGCGTCGCCGCGACCTGGGTCCGGAAAGCATCATCTGCCCGACCTCCATCGAAGGCGTGGACCTGATTCCCTGCGGGACGGGGACGTTCCCGCGCGAGGGGTTGGCCGCCAGCTGCCTGACCGATCTGTTGGACGAATGCCGCAAACGGTACACAATCATCTTGGTCGCCGGCCCTTCGACCAGCCAACCCTCCGACCTGCAGATGCTTTCGGCCCGCTCCGACGCCATCCTCTTCACGGTCCCGCCGACGGGCCGCGTGCGAGGAAACGGCGACGATGTGGTCCGGGACCTTATCGAACTGGGAGCTCCCGTCGTCGGCATCGTCGGCTGATCGCTACGGCTCCGCCCGGAGCGTGCCGGGGGGCCGCGTGCGTGGAAGGTCCCAGCGAGAAACGAGCCTCGCGAAACCGCTCTTCGCGAAACCGCTCTTCGAGAAACCGCTCTTCGCGAAACAAGGAATGAACTCGTGAAAACCCTGCTCGTCACCGGAGGCGCCGGTTTCATTGGAGGCACCTTCGTCCGCCGATTCGTACGGGACGAACGCTACCGGATCATCAACCTGGACCTGCTGACCTATGCGGGCAACCTGGAGTCGCTGGCAAGCCTGGCGGGGCATCCGGCGCATGTGTTCGTCCGCGGCGACATCCGCGACGGCAGCCTTGTCGCGCAGTTGCTGCGACAATACCAGCCGGACGCCATCGTGCACTTTGCCGCCGAATCGCATGTCGACCGGTCGATCGGGGCCCCGGCGACTTTCATCGACACGAATGTGGTGGGAACCCAGAGCTTACTGGAGGCGGCTCGCGGGTACTGGTCCGGATTGGAGGGCGAAGCGCGGAACGCATTCCGGTTCCTGCACGTTTCGACCGACGAAGTCTACGGCTCGCTCGGAGCCACGGGCAAGTTCACGGAGACCACGCCGTACGCGCCCAACTCGCCCTACTCGGCCTCCAAGGCCGCTTCCGACCATCTGGTTCGCGCCTACCACCACACCTACGGCCTGCCCGTGCTGGTGTCGAACTGCTCGAACAACTACGGGCCCTATCAGTTCCCCGAGAAGCTGGTGCCGCTGATGATCCTCAACGCCTTGGGCGGTCGGCCGCTGCCCGTTTACGGCGACGGCGCGAACATTCGAGATTGGTTGCATGTCGAGGATCACTGCGAGGCGTTGCAGACCATCCTCGAACGGGGACGGCCGGGGGAGGTTTACAACATCGGTGGGGATGCCGAGCGGACCAACCTGGAGGTGGTGGAGTCGATCTGCCGACTGGTCGACGAACTGCGTCCCGACCTAGCTCACCGGCCCTGTCGCCAACTGCTGAAATTTGTCGCCGACCGCCCCGGCCACGATCGACGCTATGCCATCGACGCCTCCAAGATCCGCACGGAACTCGGCTGGCAGCCACGGCACGATTTTGAGTCGGGAATGCGGGAAACGGTGGCTTGGTACCTGGAGAACCGGGAGTGGTCCGAGCATGTGATGGCGGGAACCTACCAGGGGCAGCGGCTGGGGCTGCTGGGTCCGAACGCGAGCGAAGGCGTCAAGGCGCCGACGACTCGACCCGCGGCCAAGTATGTGACGGGGCCCATCGAGGGAGTCGACATCCGGCCGATCCGCCGTTTCGGCGACCCTCGTGGCTGGCTGTCGGAGATCTTCCGTGAGGATGAACTGGACCGGGAGGTCCACCCGGTGATGGCCTATGTGAGCGCGACGAAGCCCGGAGTGGTCCGGGGTCCTCACGAGCACGTGGACCAGACGGACTACTTTGCGTTCGTGGGGCCGAGCACTTTTGAAATCCATCTCTGGGATTCACGGCCCGACTCGCCCACCTATGGCAACTACTGGTGCTGTCAGGCGGGCGAGGAGTCGCCGGCGGCCATGATCATTCCGCCGGGGGTGGTGCACGCCTACCGCAACGTGGGAACGCTGGACGGCTGGGTGTTCAACGCCCCCAATCGGCTCTACGCCGGCTACGGAAAGCGGGAGCCGGTCGATGAGATCCGGCACGAACTGGATGAGAACAGGCCCTACCAGGTTCCCGTGGAAGTGACGGGGCCCATCGGCTGAAAGACGCTGGAGACGGGTCGCTGCTCGCTGAGCAGGGGTGGGCAGAGCAAGAAAACCTGCGACTGGCAGGAAAAGCACGGGGGACGGTATGAAGGGAATTGTGCTGGCGGGCGGCAGCGGTACACGGCTCCATCCCATGACCAAGGCGGTCAGCAAGCAGTTGCTGCCGATCTACGACAAACCGCTTATCTATTATCCCCTCGCCACGCTGATGCTGGCGGGGCTTCGCGAGATCCTCATCATCTCGACACCCCACGATATCGGGCTGTTCGAGAAACTGCTGGGCGATGGTGCGCAGTTGGGGATCCGCTTTGAGTACGCCGTGCAGGAACGCCCCGAAGGCCTGGCGCAGGCGTTTCTGATCGGTGAATCGTTCCTCGCCGGCCAACGCGCAGCCCTGGTGCTGGGGGACAACATCTTCTACGGCCAAGGATTCCAATCCACGCTCCGCGCCGCAGCGGCCGAGGAGTCGGGGGCGACCATCTTCGCCTACCCGGTGGTCGAACCGCAGCATTACGGTGTGGTCGAGTTCGACGCGGCCGGCAGGGCGATCTCGCTGGAAGAAAAACCGCAGGTGCCCAAGTCACGCTATGCCGTGCCGGGGCTTTATTTCTACGACGAGCAGGTCGTGGCCCGGGCAAAAGCGCTGCGGCCGTCGCCGCGTGGAGAACTGGAAATCACCGATCTGAATCGCGTCTACCTCGAACGCGGTGAACTGCATGTCCGTCCGCTGGGACGCGGTTTCGCCTGGCTCGATACGGGAACGCCGGACTCGCTGATCCAAGCCGCGAATTTCGTGGAAACGATCGAGAAACGGCAGGGACTGAAGATCGCCTGCCTCGAGGAGATTGCCCTGCGGCTGGGGTACATCACGCACGAGCAGGTCTTGGCGATCGCCGGCGACCAGCGAAATGCGTATTCCGACTACCTGCGGCGACTGGATGTGGGAATCGTCTAAGGCGGCGGGAACCCCGGAGCGGACGCGGGCTTTAGCCCACTGTTCCGCCAGTCGGACGCCGGCCGAGGCTCTTTCTGGCGGGATATCGGGGCCAGCAAAGGCAACGGCTCAGCGCGGCAGCGTCGCCTCGTCGCGGTCGCGGGAAGAAAATCGGCCGGCATGGGGCCGGCACTCGGGGCTGGTGCTCGGGGCTGCTTCCCACACCCGGACAGGCGATCAGGGGCTCGTTCCGGAGCCGGCGGTCGTTTTCACGCCGAGCACGGGAGCTGCCGTTTTGTACTCGATGATCCGAGCTCGTTGGCCTTGGATCCGGTTCTTCCAGTAGACCAGCATCCCGCAGAGTTGGGGCCATTTCGCCAGGACGCAGGCCGTCCCGAAGGCCAGGCAATGGGACCATGGATCGCCAAAACCCCGGCGGCGGTTCATGGCGGTGCGAAGCATCTGCAAGGGA
>CAZUJM010000201.1:9468-11083 GCA_964620405.1 uncultured Pirellulaceae bacterium
CACAGAAACCCAGCAGAAACCAAGGGGAAAGTCCAACGGCGGCGAGGAGCAGCAGGACCGGGAGAACGCCCGCCCAGAAGAGAATGCTGCGAGTCTCCCGCCGATAGTGGTGCTCCGGCGGGTCCCCGTGGATCGAGAATCCCTCCGCGAAGGCATGCCCGGCGCGTTCAGCTCGGCGAAACCACTGCCCGAAACGGGTCATTTCGACGTCGTGGAACGACATTTCGGCGGCAATCCGCTGGATGCGCCAGCCGCCCGCCCGGATCCGGACGCACATCTCCGGCTCCTCGCCCGCGATGAGCTGGTCGTCGAAGCCTCCGGTTTCCAGAAGCACCTGGGTGCGGATCATGGCGGTGCCGCCGCAGCTCTTGGCGTCACCGACCGGCGTATTCCACTCCATGTCCACCAAGCGGTTGTAGACCGAGGCGTCGGGGTAGCGTTCCCGGTTCCGGCCGCAGACGACTCCCACCGTCGGCGAATGTTCCAGGGTTTGAACGCCCGTCTCCAGCCAGCCCGACACGATTTCGCAGTCGGCGTCGACGAACTGCACGTAACCCAGGGTTGGATACTGTTCCAAAAGCCGCCGCCAGCCGGCATTTCGGGCCCGAGCGGCGGTGAACGCCACGCTGGGGTCCAGGGTGACGACGTCCGCTCCCAGTCGCCGGGCCTCCTCCACGCTCCCGTCGGTGGAGCCTGAATCAACGTAGACGAGGTGGCCGAGGACGGCATCCAGCGACTTCAGGCAGCGTGTAAGGCGAGGGCCTTCGTTGCGCCCAATCGTAACGGCACCCAGTTTTTCGGTCATGGCCATCGGTTCCACGGAACAGGTTACTGGGCCGAACTGCGCTGCAACGAGGTGCAGGTCGCCAAGAATTCAAACTCGTGAACAACGATAGCTCGATTTGCCGTCCTTGGAGCAGATTCACTTTAGGTGAATGTGGGCAGTCTGGATAAGGTGGGTTTGTGCTGTTAGTATCGGAGACGGCGTCTGGGGCCCTCTGTGGCTCGGACACCGCGCAGCTTCCGATTTGACACCCAAGACTTCAGACTCTGCGGAACTTCGCATGCTCCCCACTCCTAGCTCTTCCAATGAAACCACCACGCTCCGTGGACCCTCCGGCAACTCGGCGACCGTCTCGGGACTGACGTCCGACGTGGACTGCCGCGGGCAGGCGGCAACGACGGCCCTGTGGATGCACACCGGGCATCCGCTTGCCACGCATCACGCTCCCGAATTCGACATCAGTTTGCCGGTTTCCGCCGCAGCCGATGTCGCAGTTGCATCCCCTGCCTATGCCGTACATGGGACAGCCAGTGTGAGCGATGCCGGGACTGCACGAAGCTATGGCGGGTCGCGGTCGTTTTCGGTGGAGGCAGGCCCCGATCGTGCGAGTTCCGCTCCAGTCGCCCCCGCGAAGCCTTGGCGACTGGCCGACGGTGTCGTGCCGTCGGCAGCATCGAAGCCAGTTTACCGCATCCTCAAGCGAAGCCTTGATATCCTGGGCGCGATGGTCGGTTTGGCGGTCTTCGGACCCGTGATGGTGCTTTGCGCGGTCTTGATCCGACTGCACGACGGAGGCGCGATCTTTTTCCGTCAGGATCGCGTCGGCGAAGG
>CAZUJM010000202.1:0-11066 GCA_964620405.1 uncultured Pirellulaceae bacterium
CCGCTCGCCGCTGGCTGGCGGGAGGCCTCGTCTTGCTGGCGTTCGCTCCCGGAATCGCTCAGGCCCAGATCACGGCCGAGTCGTTGCTGGAATCGGTCGTGTCTGACTTCGGCCCCAAGTACCAGGACGTCGAAGCGGCGGTCGAGTCGCTGCGGAACGGCAAGATGGCGGACGCCATGCAGTCGCTGCGGACCGCGCGGTCGAAGAACCCGAACCTGCCGCCGGCCAACATGCTGATGGCCCAGATGCTGTTCCGCCTGAAGCAGGCGCCGTCCGCTCAACTGGCGTTGGAGGAGGCCGTGAAGGAGGATCCGGCGGATCCGGGCGCATACGTCTACATGGGCGAACTGGCCCTGCAGGGTCGCCGCTGGACCGAAGCTCGCATGCTGTTCGACAAGTCGCTCGAACTGTCCGAGGGCTACAGCACCAATCCGCTTCGCAAGAACCAACTGATGGTCAGTGCCTACAGCGGCTTGGCGTCGATGGCCGAGATGACCGAGGACTGGCCGACCGCTCGCACGCTGCTCAACAAGTTGCTCGAGATCGACCCCGGCAATTCGCTTGCATCCACCCGCTTGGGTCGCGTGATGTTCAAGCAGGCCTCCGACAAGGAAAGCGAGAAAGAGGTCTACAAACTGTTCCAGACGCTGCACTCGAAGGACGAGCAAAACACGGCTCATCCGGACGTGAACATGGCGCTGCTGTATGAGCAGGCCGGCAAGCGGAACAATGCGAAGGTGATGATGGAGCGTGCGGCGAAGAACGACGCGAAGAACCCGCGGACGCTGCTGGCGGTTTCCAAGTGGGCGCTGGACACGGGCAACCTGGAACTGGCCAAGAGCAACGCTGAGGCGGCGATGGCCTTGGAGCCGGATTCGCTCGAGGCACGCCTCTACCTGGGCCTGGTGGCTCGCTTCGGCAACGATCTGACCACGGCCGAAAAGTCCTTCAAGGAGGCGCACCTGCAGTCGCCCACGCACCTGGGAGCGAACACGCAGTTGGCGCTGGTGCTGGTGGAGCAGCCGGATGAGAAGAAGCGAGCGTTGGCGCTGGCGTATGCCCAGCTGAACCAGCAGCTCTACACCGACCTGCAGGAAGCGTCGGGACGCGAGGCGGCAGTGACGCTGAGCTGGGTGCTGTCGCGACTGGGGCAGAATGCCACGGCCGCGCGGAACGTGCAGCAGGTCCTGCAAGCCGGCGCGATCAGCGCCGATAGCGCCTACCACGCCGCCCAGATCCTGTACGACAGCGGCCTGACCGAAGTCGCCCAGAAGCTGCTCGAGCCGACACTCAAGCAGGACTCGGTCTTCCCGACGCGGAAGGCGGCCGAGGAACTGATGGGCAAGATTCAGAACAACTGACGCGTTGCGACCGATTCTTGTCACAGCAAGCCCGTTTCCGACCTAGCGGTCGGGAACGGGCTTTTTTCATGCAGTGGCGGAGGTGGCGGGAACGCTCGGCACACGGAGTGTGCCGACTACAAAATCGCTCGGCACGCGGAGCGTGCCGACTACGGGAACGATCGGCTCATGCCGTGCGACGACTACCGGCGCGTGTTGTAGCCGGCACACGCCGTGTGCCGGTCTGTGATCTTAGGCCTACGCCTGGGCCTCCCGCTGGCCACGTTTCCGCACGAACTCGCCAACCGCCCCGGGCCCGCCGAAACACGCTCCAGCGACGTCCCAAGACCGCGATCATGGAGTCTTGACGAGGGTCCGGATCGGCACACGGAGTGTGCCGACTACGGGCGCGTGTTGTAGCCGGCACACGCCGTGTGCCGGGGGAGTGGTCGGTGGCTACAATGGGCCAGTGTGCGTGTCGTGGAGCGTCCGTGGGGGTTGAAGTCGAGTTCGGTTGGGAGACACTGGTTTGCCCGTTTTGTCGTGCTGGGATCTGATGGCGTTCGCCGTGCTGGGGACGGTGCCGCTGGCCTATGGCTGGCGACAGACGCAGGGCACCACGCTGCGGGCGCCGGTGGCTTGGGCCTGGCTGGCGTGGATGGGGCTGTTGCTGGGCGAGTGGCTGGCGCGCCAGTCGGCGGCGGGGCCGGCGGCGGCGTGGCGGCAGATCGCCGCCGTGGGAACCTTCTGCCCCGCCATGGCCGTGCTGGGCGCGAAACGTCCGCAGGACAGCGGATGGCAGTTCATTGTGGCCTCGCTCTGGCTGGTCCTCGCGCTGCCTGCCCTGCAGGCCTTGGCCTTCTCCCCGACCGGACTGCTCGATCCGCACCCAGCCTGGCGGGGCCTGCATGTGCTGCTGCTGATCGTCGCCGCCACCAACTACCTCCCTACGCGGCACGGCGTCACGGTACTTCTGGCCTGCTTGGTGCAGTGGCGCCTGCTGCACATCGCCGCTCCCGGCGAAACAACTTCCTGGTACGATCGGCCGCTCTTCCTGTTGGCCGCGCTGCTGACCCTGCTCGTCGTGACAGCCGTTCGTGAACGCCGGGCCGCACGGGAACTCGAGGTGGCCCGCCGACACCAGGACTCCCCCGAGGCCTCGTACCTTCTGGGTTGGGATCGCGTCTGGATCGACTTCCGCAACGCCTTCGGCTGCGTGTGGGCTCTTCGCGTCTCCGAACGCATCAACCATGCGGCGCGGCAGAGCGATGCGGGGATCGAACTGACCTGGCAGGGCTTCGCACGCAGGCCCGCCGGTTTGCAAGAAGCGGCGCGGGCAGCGGCCCACAAAGCGTCTCCAGAAACACAGGCCTTGACTTCCCCCGGTATGTCGCCGATTCGACCGGAAGAACTCTCGGAGCTGGAAGTTACCGCCGTGCAGATGCTTCGCCGCTTCGTCTCTCCCGAGTGGATCGAGGCACGACGGGGCGCGTCAGGCGCCGCGCGGCCCCAGGATGACGGGGCGTCTCCAGAAGCCGATGCCTGAACGCAGGCACACTGCCTCGGCGTCCCGCCCTCATACGCGTTGCTCCCCCCCAAAAAAATACGCCGAACTCCCTGGCAGGGAATCCGGCGTGATCACGTTGGTTTGAATGGGGAGCGGAAGCGTCGCAGTGGCCTCACGGCCTGCAGGAAGCGGCTCCGATCGAGTCGCCTTAAGCGGCGCGGTGGTGCGTGGAGTCGCCCTTGGGCAGGTGCTGCCGCAGCAGTTCATCCAGCAGTTCGGAGCGATCCCGGCCTTCGTGGCGCGCCAACGCGTTGAGGCGGGCCTGGACTTCCGAGGAGATCTCCAGCGGCCGTCGCGATTCGCCGGTGACGACGCCGCGGGCGGCGTTCATGACGGGTCGGGCGGCTTCCGCGACCGGACGAGCAACCTCCTTGAGCGTCCGCATCGGTTCGCGGACGAGTACGCGGTCCAGCAGGTCCAGCCGCGCATGGCTGTCGATGAGGGCCTCGCGTTCGCGAATGGCCGAGACGGCCAGCGAAATGGCGCCCCAGACGCCGATGAAGACCGCGCAGATGGTCAGGAGCACCGACGATTGATGATGGGAACTCATGGATGCCGCCTGCGACGCGTAACTCATGACCGCGGCCGCAAGCACCAGGATGGCAGCAGGCGTTTGATTCATGGCGGGAGTCCTTTCTCCGAAAAGCGTCACCCGACGAGCCCTCGCTCGCCCGAAGCCCATGCTCGCCTGAGGGGTCGACGCGGAGGGGGAGGATAGTGGCCCGTGGCCCGGCTGTCCATGCCGTTTTGGGATCGCTCCGGCCGCTTACGCCGCCGCTAGCTGGCCTGCCAGTCCGGCTCCAGGGATCAACGCATCCGGGCCTCGCGCCCCGGCACGACGGCCGCTCCCGCGCCGTGGCCGGTGGCTTCGCTGCCCCTCTACTCGTCGCGGCTGCTGCCGCTTCGCATGAAGAGATAGACGAACGTGAGGATGGCTTGGAGCGTTCCGGCAACGTAGGTCATCGCCGCGGCGTTCAGCACGGCCCGCACCTCGCCCATCTCATGCTCCGGCACAATTCCCAGCTGCACCAGTTGCCGCTTCGCCCGCGCGCTCGCATCGAACTCCACAGGCAGGTTGACCACCTGGAAAAAGACCACGGCTCCGAATAGCGCCAGCCCGAACTTGACCACGATCGGCATGGAGGCCATGAGGCCGAGGAACACGAGCAGGAACGCGCTGCGGCTGCCGAAATTCGCGGCGGGCACGGCGGCGTTGCGGAGGAACAGCGGAGCGTAGTGCTCCGCCTTTTGGATCGCGTGGCCGGCTTCGTGGGCGGCGATGCCGACGGCCGCCAGGTTGCGGCCGTGATAGACCGGCTGGCTCAAGCGCAGCACGTTCGCCGCCGGATCGTAGTGGTCCGACAGTTGCCCCGGCGTCATCTCGATGTCGACATGGGCCAAGCCTGCCGAGTCGAGGATGTAGCGAGCGGCCGCGGCGCCGCTGACCGGTGCCGGTTCCTGCTGCGCCCGCTGGTAAGCCGACTGGATGCGAAACTGGGCCCACATGGCCAGCAGCATCGCGGGCAGCGTAATCAGGAAGTACAGCGGATCGATCATGCGTTCTCCTCCAGGGCTTCATCGCCCCAGTTCCCAAATCGCCCCACTCTTCAACAGCGTCCCAGGTCGGTGAGGGGCCCAGGCCGACAGGCTGCATTCAACGGCTCGGTCGTGAGCATCCCCACGTCGCCGCGACGCTCCCGGCCATCACCCCTTCTCTTACCATCTTAGGTCGACCGGATCGCCTGTATCTTACGAGGACCCAGCGTATTTTTGTACACTGGTCCCCTTACGGAAAGGGGACGCGCGAGTTCGCCCAAATCGCCTCGCCACTTGGCGTGGTGCCTGGAGCAGCCGAGCCGGCAACCTTCCCGGAAGCGAAACGTGCAGCGAGCGATACGTCGCGCGAGCAAGGCGAGGCGGCGGCTATCACTCCCCCGCGAGCGGCGTGGCACCCGCGTCCGGTTCGTCGTGCCTAGCCCGGCGCATCCTCCCGCAGCCCCGTCCCCTATCCGCGTTCCTGCGTATCCGCGTCCCGATGTCCGACTTCCGCAGAGATTCTACCCCATGCCCGCCGCTGCTTCCGACCGTCGTCCGCCGCTCGCGTCCCCGTCCGCAGCCCTTCACGCGGCCACCGTGCTCCTTCCCAAGCGGCGCGGCGAGGAGCCAAGGCCCCCAGCGCTGCGGACTACCATTCCGGGCGATGGCAACCTGGCGGCAATCGGCCTGCTTCTCTTGGGCCTGCTGGTCAACGGCTGCAGTCCGCCTCCTCCACCGACTCCACCGACAGCGGAGACGCCGGCGCTCGACAATCGCCTGCTGCAGGAACTCGACCAGGAGCTGGACCTGACGCTCCAGTATCGGCGTCTGAATACGGTGGACCATGGCGCCTGGCAGATCCTGCACGGAGTGCTCGCATACCAGCAGTCGTTCCCGATCGAGGTGGGTCGCGGGGGGCCGCTGAAGCCGGCGCTGCAGTACGGTTTCGAGGGAGGCGACATCCATGGCTGGACGTTCCAGCCCGGCGATACGCTCGATGCAGCCACGGGGCGCGTTGGATTGCGAGCGATTGTCGAGCCGGGCACACGCAAGGGCCAGGGGCATCCCGACCAGTGGCTGGCCATCATGTCGCAATGCAACATCCCCGCCACGCAGACCCTGCAGGTCGGCGGTCGCACCTTTACCGTTCAGGACCTCATCGACCAGATCCTCCGCGACGTTCCATTCAACGCGAATCGGGAATGGAGCTGGACGTTGTCGGGGCTGACGAAGTACCTGCCGACGTCCGCCGAGTGGACGGCCTCCGATGGGCAGCGCTGGAGCATCGAGAAGTTGGTGCAGTTGGAAGTCGAGCAGGAGATCAATTCCAGCGCCTGCGGCGGCACGCACCGCTTGATGGGGATGGCCGTGGCCCTCAAGCGACACCGGGCGGCCGGCGGCGCCGTCACGGGCGTCTGGCAGGACGCGGACCAGCTGATCCAAGAACACATCCAGCGTGCGCTCGAGTTCCAGAACCCGGACGGGTCGTTCTCGTCCAACTACCTCCGCCGTCCCGGCACGTCCGCCGACGTCGCCCAGGTGCTGGCGTCCTCCGGACACGTGCTGGAGTTCCTGACGGTGGCGATGTCGGACGAACAGCTCCGACAGCCGGCCGTGGCGCGAGCGGTTCAGCATACCTGCCGCCTGCTGCAGCAGACGCGGGGCATCGCCCTCGAATGCGGCGCGCTCTACCATGCCGTGCATGGGCTGGTGCTCTACCGCGAACGCATCTTCGGCCCGCGACCATACACGATCCCCGCGAGCAACACAGGGCCCACTGCATCGCTGCGTCGACTGCATCGCTGCGTCGACTGCGTAGCTGCGTCGACTGCGTAGCTGGGCCGGGCGGGGGCCATGACGCCACCCGCGGCCGAATTTCAGGCGCCGGGGCCGAAGCTGTCGAACGATCGCCACTGCGAAAAATGAGGCATCATCGTCTCATGGCCGCGGCTGTCGCGGAGCATCGTGGTGATGTCGGCCGAGATGGAGATCCGCGGCTCGTCCGTCTGGCTCGGCGCCGTCGCATGGGTCGTCTTCGAGGGAAAGATGACGATTTCGTCTTCTGCCGGTTCCATCGCCACCAGGTTCCAGGTCAGCAGGCCAGGCTGCTGGATGAAGCCGAGGTCGGCCTTCGACGGCGTGAAGATCCCCCGCGAAAACTCGTTGGGATGGTTCTCCGTGATGAACTGGATGCCGCCGGAGTTCTCCGGCTTCTTCAGGTAGTAGGCCACGCTGATGTTCGACTGCTCGTGCGAATGCTGGTTGATCCGCTCGCCTCGCCGCGACAGGGTGGCCCAAGCCCTCTGGAAATAGAAGTCGATGCGTTGGCCGTCCATGCCGAGCGCTTCGATATATTTGCGGACGGCCGCTGCCACGTGCGCGAACAGCGGCTGGAACTCCGCGTCCTGGAAGAGGAACTCGAAGCCCCGGATGTCGCCCAGCCAGGCACTGCCTTCGATTTCGCGAGCAGCCGCCTCCGCCTCCATCCGCTCCACACGCCGCACCAGCTGCTGGCGATAGCCGGCGGGCAGGCCGAGCAAATCGCGGTAGACCGAGAGCGGAAACAGGTGCACAAATCGACCCACGCCATCCTCCTGCGCGCTGGGCGCCTGCTGGGTTTCGCTCGTCTGGGTTTTGCTCGTCGAGTCACCCGCTGCCGCGTTGAACAGCGGCTGCCAAGGGCGGCTACGGCTGGGGCTGCGGAGGCTGCGTCTGCCCGCCTTCGGCCGGGGTTGGTTCCACTCGTTCGGAGGCAGCCTCCGGATTGGCGATCTCTGGGGAAACCGCGGGCGCCTCGGCTTCGCTGGGCGTGGCTTGGGGAGGGATGGCCTGCGTCGCGGCGTCGGGCGCGGTCGTTCCCGCTGGCAGGTTTCCTTGCTGCGTACCCATCTGGACGGCCTGCCGCACGGCCTGCTCCAGCGCCGGCGCAAAGACGACGGGATTCATGTAGGGCATCCCGTTGATCGAACTGACCTTCAGGTTCTGGCACTCGATATCCCGGCAGCGGAAACTCCACGGGTCGAGGTACGAAGCCCGCAGGCCCAGCACGAGGGAGAAGAACAGCAGAGGATAGAGCACCCATCGTTCGCGGTCGGACATGTTAATCCCTGGCTCTTTGTACAGGTTGAGGGGAAAGACGCCGTGAGGGCGATCGTCCCGCGAGCCTGAGGATGCGCTTCTTCAGGTTGTCATCGGGTACGGCTACTTCTTATAGTACCCGGACAAGATGTCCAAGTCCGTTTCCCACGTGAGCTGGTCACGGCGGTGGTCCGAGTCCCCCTCGGCCTGGACTTGCCTCTCGCTCACGACGGCGAGCCTGCCTGACATCGTTTGAGGCCCCAACCCGAAGAAGAGGAACATTCATGAAGAAGAGCCCCCTGTGGAGTGTCCTGATTGCCTCCACCCTGACCGTCGGCTGCGGTTCTGGTTCCGGCCAGCCCGGCGGCGGAACGGCTGCCCCGGCCCCTCCGGCCGCCGAGAACGCCGCGCCCTCCGCTCCAGCCCAGCCCGCTGCACCTGACGCGAACTCGACCAGCGTTGTCCCCGCGTCGGAGGCCGTGACGCTGCCCGTCGCGAAACTCGACCCGGCCACCGTGGAACTTGGCAGCGACGACCTGACCGCTGGCATTCCGGGCTCCGGACCGCTAACCACCGAACAGATCCGGCAGTGGCTCGCCGATCCGGAAAACCACCGGACTCTGGTGCCCACCCTGCCCCTCGGACTCTCCGCCGCCCAGGCCAACATCCAACATGTCGACAAGAACCCGCTGACGCGTGCCAAGATCGAACTCGGCCGGCAGCTCTACTTCGACGGTCGCCTCAGCTCCGACGGCACGGTCAGCTGCGCCAGCTGCCACCACCCCGACTCGGGGTTCAGCGCCCACACGCAGTTCGGCGTGGGCGTGAAGGGCCAGACGGGTAATCGCAACTCCCCCGTCAGCTACAACCGCATCATCTCCGGCCCCCAGTTCTGGGACGGGCGAGCGGACTCGCTGGAGGCCCAGGCGGCTGGCCCCATCCAAAACCCGATCGAGATGGGCAGCACGCATGAGAAGGCCGTGGCCACCGTCAAATCGCTCGAAGGTTACCAGGTGCAGTTCGATGCCGTCTTCCCGGGGGAAGGCATCACGATCGACACCATCACCCAGGCCATCGCCAGCTTCGAACGCGCCCTCGTCTCCCTGCCAGCTCCGTACGATCATTACGAGAAGCTCCGCACCATTGTCTCGACCTACGGCGAGACGGAAGAGGACCTGAAGGCGCTGCAGGAGGACGACCCGGATCTGTTCGCCGAGTATGAGAAGGCGAAAGCCGGCGCGGCGCCGATGTCCGAAAGCGCCCGTCGCGGCCGGGAACTGTTCTTCAGTGAGCGCAGCAACTGCACGGCCTGCCACGCCGGAGCGAACTTCGCGGACGAAAAGTTCCACAACCTGGGCGTGGGCATGACCGCCGAGAAGCCCGATCTCGGCCGCTTCGTCGTGTCCAAGCAGGAGGCCGACAAGGGAGCCTTCAAGACTCCCACGCTGCGAAACGTCTCCTTGTCCGCTCCCTACATGCACGACGGCAGCCAAGCCACCTTGGAGGAGGTCGTCGACTGGTATGCGAAGGGCGGTCATCCCAACGAGCACCTGAGCGACAAGATGAAGAAGCTCGACCTGACCGACCAGGAGAAAAAAGACATCGTGGCATTCATGGTCGAAGGCCTGACCAGCGGCTTCCCCAAAATTGAGAAGAGCCGCCTGCCCGAGTAGGCACTCGCGATCCATCGCCGGTTCCTGAGACGCCCTCCGGTTCGCACCATGGTCGCGAGCCGGAGGGTTTTTTGTTGGGCGGCAGCCCGAAAAGCAACAAGATGGGGACCCTGGGTGCTCCAGCAAACGCGTCAACCGCCTGCGGAGCCACCCTCCCGTCACCAGACAGCCCGGCTCTCCTTGACGATTTGGCAAAATCTCACGCCACGTTGCAGTCGATGTATTACGGACGGAAGCGGCTACGGGGACCTTGCTGGCGACGGCGAGATTTAGGGTTCAAATACCTTGACAGCAGGTTCTCCGTGTTTAGAATCGTGATCCAGCGTCCGTGCTTGCATCTACTGACATGATGTTGATGACTAGAAGGAGGTAGTGTAATGCAATGCATTCCCAGCGTCTCGCGACAGTGGTTCGCGAGTCTCCTCTTGGGTTGCTCCTCGCTGTTGTTCCTGAGCGAGGGAGCCCACGCCGCGACCATGCGGCTCTCTGACCTGATCAGCCAATCCGGAAAATTGGTGAGTGGCGACAAGGAATTCTCGGAGTTCCAGTACGTTGCGACGGGCGATATGCCCACGGCCGACAACGTGAATGTGTTGACCATCACCGACGCCAGCGGCAACTACGGCATCCGCTTCCAGGGCGGGTTCGTGGACATGGCCGATAGCCCCAACCGGAACTCGGATGCCTTGATTACCTACCGAGTCACCTCGCTGGATCCCACGCATTTGATCGCCACGGCCAACGTTGCGGCCAACATCGCCACGACGGGAACCGGTACCGGTACGATCACCGAGACGTTTTTCCCGGTGCTGACCGGCCTGACCGATGTGTTGCGGATCCCCTCGGGAAATGACCAACTGGTCAACACCCTGGTGCTCTCGACGCCCGTGCGTTCGCTGCCCGTGCAGAAGGACATTCTGCTGCGAGCGATCGGCAGCCAGGTCGACGTGTCGTTCATCGACCAGACGTTTGGCCAGGTGCAGGTACCCGAGCCGACGTCGCTGGCCCTGAGCTTGACCGGCCTGTTGGGCCTGGGCTTGGCTCTTCGTCGGCGTTCCTAACGTCCGGCATCTACGAGCCCGCGGCGAGTTGCCAGCGGGCCTGGATCGCGAGGGCGCCGCGGTGCCCCTCGCGAAGTGACTCTGCGGTTCAACCTGGCAGATCGCTCCACCTCCTCGGCCTACTTCTGCCGTCCGTCGTCGCCGCCGCGTCCGGGGTCGATCGGCCCTCCCAGCCTCGCCGCTCGCATGGACGGCGCCAGCAGCAACTCGCCATCAATTCTCCCGATGGCACGCCTTCACGCGAAGGCGCTTCTCAGGCAACTGCGATTGACCCTTGTTCAACGATGCGGGATACTCCGCACCGTGAACGTCGGTGGCGACTAACCGACGCCGACCGCGAAGCCCGACACCGAACAGGAAGCGATGCGCGCTCATTCGGAACGACGCGGAGCTTCCGACCAACGGGCGTTCCAAGCAGGAGATGCAACCCCCTCAAGAACCATCAACGCAGAGCCAACGACCAACGCGCTGAAGGATCAGAACGCGGAGCGGTGGGCTCTTTTCCAAGCCAATGTTCGTCGAACTAGCAAAAAGGATTTCGCTAATGCGTCGACCCCTGACCTGCTGGCTGGCTCTGGCCGGCCTGTTGCTGAGCGGCACGAGCGCTTCAGCCGCCATTATCAAACTCGGATTCAGCCGCGATTCGCGGCCGGACATGGAGAGTGTCGGAGGCATCCTGTCGACGGTTGCCGACGTTTCGCTGGCAACCACCGGCGACCAAAACACGGAAGTGACCTTCGTGGGCGAGTTGGGCGGCATCCTGTCCATCGAAGGAGATCGCGCCTCCTTCACGCTCGACAACGTCGCCCTG
>CAZUJM010000203.1:0-5889 GCA_964620405.1 uncultured Pirellulaceae bacterium
CGGATCGTCATCAACCTGGGCTTGGCCTACGCAACGGAACCGGCTCGCGCGGAGAAGCTGCTGATGGAGGTCGTGCGTCCGCATCCGAACGTGCTGGCGGATCCGGAGCCGACGGTTTCGTTCGAGGGCTTTGGAGAGAGCAGTCTGAATTTCGTGATTCGCGGCTTCCTGGCGAACCTCGATGTACGTCAGCAGACGGTGCATGACCTGCACGTGGAGTTGCATCGACGCCTGAAGGAGGCGAACATCGAAGTCGCCTTCCCGCAGCGGGAGGTGACGCTGCACCTGCCGGGTCCGCTGCCTCCGTTGGAGCCTTCGCTGCGCGATGCGTCGCGTCGTCGCGACGCAGCTTGATGGATTCCGCCGCGACGACGGAGGCTCAGTCCCGCCCTGGTTCCGAGCTGTTCGCCTCGTCGGTCGCTTCCGGATGCGCGTCCAGGTATTCTTGGTGCACGACCAGCACTTTGTCGAGCGCCGCGAGGAACGCGTCCACCACTTCGGGATCGAAATGCTGTCCACGGCCGCGCACGATCGCTTCGATGCACTTCTCCACCGGCATCGCCGGCTTGTACGGGCGACGTGTCGAGAGGGCGTCGAACACATCCGCGACGGCCGTGATGCGTCCCTCGATCGGAATGGCATCGCCCGCCAGTCCGTTGGGATAGCCCGTGCCGTCCCACTTCTCGTGGTGCGACTCGGCGATCGATGCCGCCAATCGCATGATCGGTGAACTGGGCAAGCCCATGATCAGGCGACCGAGCCGCGTGTGACGGCGCAGCTTCTGCCACTCGTCGTCGGTCATCGGCTGGATGATGCTCTTGCCGAACTGGCAGTGGTCCTTCATCAATTCGTATTCGCTGGGATCGAGCTTGCCACGCTTCATCAGGATCGCGTCGGGGATGCCGATCTTGCCGACGTCGTGGAGCTGCGCCGCCTGCTCCAGCATCGCCACTTCTTTTTCCGAATACCCGAGCGACGTGGCGATGATCGCGGCGTACCGCCCCACCCGCACGACATGCTCGCCGGTATCATCGTCACGATATTCGGCTGCGCGAGCCAGGCAGTGCATCGCCTCCTGCCGCGCCGCCTCCAGCTCCACCGTCCGCTGCCGGACTTCGTCCTCGAGCCGGGCCGAGTAGCTGGAGAGATGGTCGCGGAGTGCTTTCGCGGCGAGTGTGTTGCGGAGACGCAGGACCAGTTCGCTGGGATCCACCGGTTTGCCGAGGAATTCGTTCACGCCCATTTCCAGGACGCGGTTGCGGGCTTCGGCGCTGGTGGAGGCCGTGAGAATGATGACCGGCGTCCGTCGCAGGTCGGGATCCTTGCGGATCTCGGCCAGGATGTCGAAGCCGCTGATGCCGGGCATCAGCAGATCGAGCAGGATGACGTCCGGCTTGTGCTGCCGCGCCATCGCCACCGCTTCACGCGAGTCACTCGTGGAAACGACGCGGGGATTGCCCAGGTCCTGCAAGTAGATACGAACCAGGTCGATGTTCAGCGGTTCGTCGTCCACCATCAAAATGGTCGTGGATTCTGCCGAGAACGACTCCGGGTCGTCACCGCCTCGGTCCAGTTCCGGTTGCGGCTGGGGCAGCCCGGCGAACGAACGAGGCGCGCGGGTGCTGGGTTCGCCGGAATTCGTGTTCCGGGGAATGGGCCAGGTGAAGGTGGCCGCGACAGGCGCGGGCTCGATCGAGGGGCTGCCAGTCATCGTGCGATCGTCCGGGAATAGTCGTGGGGGCAGATCGCCGTGGAGCCGCGCGTACTTCCGGCGCAAGCGTCTGCGTACGCGGAAGGATAGGACAAGGGAAGAGGGGAAGAGAGCGGAGAGGGGCGAGGTGAAAGCGGAAGCAGCGGTCAGCTTTCGGCGGGGATGGGGTTCTCGTGGAGGCGGGAGAAGGCCAGGGGGTTGACCGATTGGGGATCTTTTCCCGTCAGATGCCGCAGGATGCGGACCACGTGCGCATGGCAGTTCTCGATGAACAGTCGGAAATGCAGTTGCGTGCCGGCGGCGGCGGTACCAGCCACGTAGAGTCCGGGGACGTTCGTCTGCTGGGTGGAGGGGTCGGTGACGGGAGTTCTTCCCGGCCCGCGCAGTTCCACGCCGGCGTTGGCGAGCAGTTCCGGGTCCATCTGGTAGCCGATCAGCAGCAGCACCGAGTCGAACGGCAGGCGTTCGTGGGAGGAACGGTCGGGAAGCGGGCTGCCCTGCGCGTCGACCGGGGCCAGGACCACCTCGGTCGGCGTGATCTCCACGGGCACTCGCCCCGGAAATCCTCGGATCGCCCCCGATTGCATCAGCCATTCCACCTCGGGCTTCAACCAGTACTTGATCGAATCGGCGAGCTTCGGCTGGCGAAAACAGAGGCTGACCTCCGCTCCCACACGATGGCATCGCAAAGCCGCCTCAACGGCCGAATTCTTGCCGCCGACGATCAGCACGCGTCGAAACGCATACGGGTGCGGTTCCTCGAAGTAGTGCGACACGTGCGGCAGGTCGGATCCGGGAACGAGGCCTGCGCCGGAATGCGCGAGCGGTCGCGGTTCGTGCATGTCGCCAATCGCCAGGATGACGCGCCGCGCGCGATACCTTCGCGTCTCTCCCGCAGCCGTCCGCGATTCCACTTCAAACGCGTCCTCGCCGGTCTGCTGCGGAGAACGGACGCGGGTCACGCGTTCGTAGGTCTGAATGGGCAGTTGGAACTGCTGGGTGACTGCGAGCAGATAGGTCAGGTACTCCTCGCGAGTCGCTTTCGACTGGTCGACCGTCAGCAACGGCACGCCCCCGACGGCGATGCGTTCCGGGGAACTGAAGAAGCGGGCCTGGCGTGGATACCAAGAGACGGTGTGGCCGATCTGGCGAGCTTCGAGGTGCAGGTAGTCGACGCCTGCCTGCCGGAGGCCGATCGCCAGTTCTAGGCCGATGGGACCGGCTCCCACCAGCAACACGTCCACCGATCTGTCGATCGTCGTTTCGCTCATGACTCCAGTTTAAGTCGTCGGCACGCCGGTTGCCTAGCCGACAGGCGAGACGCCGATGTCTTGATTCCTGGACGCGTTGCTCAGCCGAGTCCGCGGGCTGCGTCGGTCAGCTGACCGGCAGTTCAAATCCCTTGCGTCGCGGCCGCGTCACCATCGCGTTCGCTTGGTCGTCGCCCTCGAACTGCTCCGCCTGCGGATTCCATTTCAGCGGCCGGCCCAAGGCCCGGGCGATGTTCGCGAGGTGGCAGATGGAGACGGAACGATGACCAATCTCCACATCGGCCACCGGAAGTTCGCGGGAGCGGATGCAGTCGAGCCAGTTTTGCAGGTGCCAGCGTGCCTGCCACAGCGCCGTGTCATCGCTCCACTTGCGTTCCTCCTCCGCGACATCCAGGGACCGCGCAAGTTCCTGGGCGATCTCGGGCGGATTGGACGAGAACTTGTTGCGATTGATTTCGAGCTTGCCGTTCTCGCAGAGGAACACGGCGCCGCCCATGGGACCATGGTTGCGTTCCAGCACGAAGTGGACTTCCACGCCGGTGGCGTAGCGCATCATGACCGAGCCGTTCAAGCCGGGCGTCAGCGGTTCAATATGGACGGGGCCGGTCTCATCGGTGCCGAGAGCCCACTGGATCTGGTCGACGCCGTGCGCGCCCCAGTTGGTCATCTCGCCTCCGCCAAACTCCTGCCAGTGGCCCCAGCCCATCCAGTCGTCGTGGTATTCACGCCAAACGCCCTGGTTGAGCCACTGGTTCCAGTCGAGGCCGCTGGGTACGGGCATGCCCGCCGGAAAGGTGGCGGGGGAAGGATGGGAGTTGGTGTAGTTCATCGCGCGGACCTGCTTGACTTTGCCCAGGCCGCCGCTGCGGATCAGTTCGCAGGCCACGCGGTTCATGGCCATGGACCGCTGCTGGGTGCCGACCTGCAGGACACGCTGGTGTTTGCGGACCGCCTCGACCAGTGCCCGGCCCTCCTGGATATAGAGCGTCAGGGGCTTCTCGGCGTAGATATCCTTGCCGGCCAGGCAGGCGTCGATGCAGGGCAGCACGCGCTGGAAGTCAGCGGTACCGACGATCACGGCGTCGATGTCCTGGCGTTCCAGCAGCCGGCGGTAGTCCTGCTCGATCGGCCAATCGCCCTGGGCCTTGGCCTTGAACTCTTCCGCGCGAGGAACGTTGCAATCGCAGAGAGCCACGATCTGGGCCGACTCGGGCAGCTGTTCCAGCAGGAGCCTGGCGCGGCCTCCGACGCCGATCGCACCGACCGTGATGCGGTCGTTGGCTCCCGGTCGCCCTGGAGCCGCGAGGACATGCCGGGGAATGATGGTGGGGACACTGAAGAGGGAGGAGACCGCAGCGGCGGCTGTCCATTTCAGCAGGTTGCGCCGGGCGAGCCGGCGAGAGACGCGAGGAGATTCGGGACGGGCGGCAGCCGACATCGCGCTGCGACGTGAACGACGAGCCATGGGATGACTCCTGAACCAGCGAGGGATCGGGCGGGGGGACGGACCGGAAGGATCGCGACGGACGGGGAGTATACCAGATCCGGCTCGATGCCCCCCGCTGTGAGCGTCTTTTATGATCAAAGCCCGGTGCGGAAGCGGAAGGGTCAGCGGTCGTCGTTGGCCCGCCAGGCGTCCCAGTAACTGCGGCAGCGGTCCACGAACCGGGACGGCGACTCCGCCAGCAGGTTCGCTCCCAACGACCGCATCTGGCAACGCAGCCGCGCCTGCTCCTCGCCAATCGCTGACACCACCGTGTCACAGGCACCCGCTGTCGAATCGCCTTCCCCGGCGCGGGACGCGGCTGCTCGACGAATGCCGGAGATCTTTTCCTGCAGGAAATCGCGGAGCACGGCGTAGTCGTGGTCCTGCCCCAGGTACTCGGCCAGTTCGTCGGCCAGGCGAGCGTGGGCGCGCAGCAGCAGGGGCTGGCAGCCCGACAGCATCAGCGTGTGGTGCCAGTGGTATTTGACCTGCTTCCGCCAGTCGTGGAAACCGTGGTCGCCGCCATCGGCATACGCGCGGTCCATGGCCCTCCGCGCATCGCGATAGGTTGTTTCCAAGCCGACGCGCAGCGAGTTGAAGCCGCGGTCGGGGATCTCCCAGTCGCGTGCCTCGCGGGCAACGCGTCGCAGGGTTCGCACGATGGGCTGGATCCGCTTGGATGTCAGCGGTTCGTCGGCCACCGAAGCCGCCTGGTGGGCAACGAGGTACTCGCGGATCCGGAGGAAGTCTTGGGTGTTGGCCTCCGTGGCGGACCGTTCGCGCAGGCGGTCCAAGGCCTCGATCTTGGCCTGGCTGTCCCGCAGCTGGGAAAGCGTCCGGGCCAAGTCACGGAACTGGCCGTTGTAGGCGGCGAAGCGATCGCCCAGGTGAGGCCGGACCAGTCGCAGCAGGCCCCTCAGCCGCTTGCACCGTTTGCGGAATTCGTGCACCGCGTCGTGCGGGTTCGGCTGCTGCTCGACAAGCTCCGCGATGCCGCCGCGCAGTTCCTGCCGCGCCATGCGTCGCACGGCCACGTCCACCGCCTCCTGCCTGCGAAATCGAAAAGCCATCTCCGTTGCCTTCCCCGACTCTTGCATGGTGGCCGGAGCCATCTGACCGTTATGATCCACTCCAGCCGCCCGGGGCAGGAGTCCGCGCCACCACCGCTGGCGGCTTCTCACCGGCCTCTATTCTAGTTGCCCGTTCTGCCCAATGCGAACTTTCTGAAGCAGAAGCGGGAGGTTGGTCGGGGCGATGAGTGGCACGGATGCCTATCGCCAAGGGCCTCCGGTCCGCCTAGAGTATGGACTACCGCTCGGCGGCCAGGGGAGGAGAACCCAGGATTTCTCGCCCGCCGTCGCCCCTTCCTCGGCCAGCGAGAAACAACCATGGAACTTACCAGCGATGTGCCCGCCCTGCGG
>CAZUJM010000203.1:5899-11050 GCA_964620405.1 uncultured Pirellulaceae bacterium
CAGTTTTTGAACAGCCAGCCCGTCGAACCAGGCGGCGACTATGTTCTCTATTGGATGACCGCCTTTCGCCGTCCCGACTACAACTTTGCGCTCCAGCGTGCCGTCGAATGGGCTCGCCAATTGAAGCGGCCGCTGGTGGTTCTGGAGGCTTTGCGGTGCGACTATCGGTGGGCGAGCGACCGCCTGCATGCGTTCGTGCTGCGAGGCATGGTCGATAACGCGCGGTATTTCGAGGAACGGGGCGTTGCCTACTATCCGTATGTCGAGCCCGCGGCGGGGGAGGGCCGTGGGCTGCTGGCACGGCTGGCCAAACGGGCGTGCGTCGTCGTGGGCGATGACTTCCCCTGCTTCTTCCTGCCCCGCATGCTCCAGGCGGCCGCGCGATCCATGCCGGTGCGGATGGAATCCATCGACGGAAACGGCCTGCTGCCCATGCGCGCAGCGCGTCAGGTTTACACGCGGGCGTTCTCGTTCCGGAGCTTCCTGCAGAAGACCCTGGCCGGCCACCTGCTGGACGCCCCTCTCCAGGATCCCACGGAAGCTCGCCTGCCCACCCTGGATCGCTGGCCCGCCGGACTGGAGAAGCAGTGGCCGCGTTTTGATACGGCGGTTCGCGACATCACGGCCGAAGAACTCCGCTCTCTGCCCATCGACCACGAAGTGCCTGTCTCGCCGATCGTCGGCGGCCGCGCGGCCGCCCAACAGCGGATCGACGAGTTCTTCCGCAGACGCCTCGACGACTACTCGGAAGGCAGAAACCATCCCGACCAGGACGCCTCCAGCGGTTTCTCGCCCTACCTGCACTTTGGCCACATGTCTGTTCACCAGGTTTTCGAGCGGCTGGTGGAGCGAGAGAAGTGGACGCCTCGCAAGCTGGCCGAAAAGTCGCGTGGGTCGCGCGAAGGGTGGTGGGGCATGAGTCCGACCGCCGAATCGTTCCTCGATGAACTCGTCACCTGGCGCGAACTGGGATTCAATATGTGCTGGCAGGACGAAAACTACGACCAGTATGCGTCCCTGCCCGACTGGGCCCAGGCTACGCTGCGGAAGCACGAGAAGGACCCACGCGACCACATCTACTCGCTGGAGCAGTTCGAACAGGCCGAGACGCACGATGTGATCTGGAACGCCGCCCAGCGACAGCTACGTCGCGAAGGCCGCATCCACAACTACCTCCGCATGCTCTGGGGCAAGAAGATCCTGGAGTGGACGGCCCGCCCGCGTGACGCGCTGGAAATCCTGATTGAACTGAACAACAAATGGGCCCTCGATGGCAGGAATCCGAACTCCTACAGCGGCATCTTCTGGACGCTGGGCCGTTACGATCGCGCTTGGGGCCCCGAACGGCCTGTGTTCGGCACCATCCGCTTCATGAGCTCCGACAACACGGCGCGCAAGGTTCGGCTGAAGGAGTACCTCAAACGCTTCGGTCCCACGCCACCGCAGAAAAAGCTGGCCGGATTCTAAGCAGCACCAGCCGCTTCCCGGCGGCTGGCAATCGCCGGGAGAATCGCCGCAATCAACTGTCCAGCCCGCGATCCAAGCCGGGCTGCTCGCCGGCCTGAAGTCACCGCTGCGGTGCGTCAGGGCAAGGACTCTCCCCGCCAGCCGCTCGCTTGCGATGACGCGACGCCTCGAAAGCGACGACTCCACCGCGGCGCGACGATCCCAGCGTTGACCATGGGTCGCAGGCGAACTTGTTTTTCCCGTTGCCGTCTCTAGGATTATCGAAAGCCAACGGGAACGGGAGTGAAAACAGGGAGGTGTCTATGCTGGTGCTCAGCCGCAAAGTGGGTGAACGGATTCAGATCGGGGATGGAATCGAAGTGACGATCGTGGCGATCGCGGGCAACCGGATCCAGCTGGGAATCGTCGCTCCGCAGGACATGCGGGTGCTCCGCAGTGAACTACTGGCTGTGCCACCGGGCCATGCTCAGCCGGGCCATGCGCCGCCAAGTAACACGCCGCCGGCCAGCGTGGGACACGATCCCAATGTCGCCCACGGCTTGGTTCCCACGAACTAAAGGTGCGGCCGGCTGGGTGGCGTGCCATCGTGGCCGAATCTGGCGAACCGGGTGCGGAATCCGGCAAACAGGATTGCTTACCGTTCGTAGAATGGGGGTCCTGTTTCGTGGACTGGATTACGCTTGGAAGGAAATCATGAACGAACACGTATCCGCTCATCCGTCAAATCAGACGGGGAGTGGAACCGCTGGCCCCGAACCGTTCGGGGCGGCACCCGACAACGACGAACCTCCGCAACCGCCTCGCGAACTTCCCTCCGATCGACTTCTGCGGCAGCTCCGCGACTTTGACCGGACGGGCCTTGTCGCCCACGACAACCCGGACCCGGACGCAATCGCCTCCGGCTGGGCACTCTGGCTGCTCATCCGGAACCGCCTCGGCCAGCCGGTGCAGTTTGTCGCCGGTGGCCAGGTGCTGCGGGCCGAAAACCGGCAGGTCGTGCAGCTCCTGCATCCTCCGCTGGAATTGATGGAGCGACTGCCAGCTCAATCGCGCACGGCCTATGTGCTGGTGGACTGTGGACCGGACGCGACTCACCACCTGCTGTCCGGCACGACGGAGCGAACGACGGCGGTGGTTGACCATCACGTGCAATCGACCGCCGTCGGCATTCCTTGCGTCGACATTCGGCCGGAGGCGGCGGCTTCTTCCAGCATCGCGGCAAGCTACCTGCAGGAGCAGGGTGTGAAGCCGTCCGCGGAACTTGCGACGGCCTTGGTGTACGCGATGCGGACGGAGACGCGTGGCGTCGAGACGGCGTACTCCGAACTCGACCGGCGAATGCTTTGCTGGCTCACCGAATTTGCCAATCCGGAAACGCTTGCCCAGATCGAAAACGCACCGTTGCCGCGACGCTACTACAGCGACCTGGTGCTCGCACTGCAAAACACGCGACTCCATGAAGACACCGCGTTCTGCCTACTGCCACAGGCGGCCGCTCCCGAAATCGTGGCGGAAGTGGCCGACCTGCTGGTCCGTGGAGATTCGGTCCGCAAGGTCTTCTGCGCGGCCGTCTTCCAGGGGGACCTGCTGGTTTCGGTGCGGACATCACGGGATGGAGGCGACGCGACGCAGTTGCTGCTGGCGACGCTGGACGGATTGGGCAAGGGAGGAGGCCATGGGCACCGGGCCGGCGGCAAGGTCCCGGGCCTCTGCCACGGCAGGCAGCTGCCCAGGGAGATGGTCAAGGAACTGAAGGCCCGCTGGCTGCTGGCCTGTGGGATCGACGATAGCCGGGGCACTCGACTCGTACCCCGCCGCAAGATCGTCCAGCATCTTGGCTGACCGCCCGCTCGCATCGCAGATCGATGCTCCGGGGGTACTACGGGGCCCGGCTCTTTCCGTCCCCGCAGCCGTGTTCCCTCATTCGGGGTGCAGTTCAGTTATTCAACACGCCTTCTTACGGTTCGAGCGTGGGCAGGAGCGGGCGGCGATTGCGTCGACCGTAGGTTCCGGGGGATCCCTAGTGCGACTTGACGAACTAATTGTGCTGGTGCAAGTGGCTTCCACGCTGTGCATGGTCGGCATCATCTGGTTCGTGCAGATTGTCCACTATCCTCTCTTCGCGTTGGTGGGGCCTGACCGGTTCACGCAGTACGAACGATCCCACTGTGGTCGCATCACCTGGGTCGTCGGCCCACTCATGGTGGCGGAACTGGTGACGGCCGTGTTGCTGCCTTGGTTCCTGCCCGCAAGCGCGGAGGTTCGGTTGGCTTGGTTCGGAGTGGCTGTGCTGGCCGCGATCTGGATCGTGACCTACGCCGTACAGGTTCCGCAGCACGCTCGACTCTCCCACGCCTACGACGACCAACTCCAGAGGCGACTCGTCCTCGGAAACTGGTTTCGGACTATCGGCTGGACCCTGCGTGGGCTTGTTGCCCTGGTCCTGCTCGCCCAAATCATTTAACTGCTACGAACTTTGGACTGCTTCGCGGTGCCAGTGTGCCGCAGGAGACGACGGTCACGATGATCACCACGAATCGGGAGAACACGATGTACGAGTGCCTGGAGGCCAAGGATGCATGCTGCGAGCACGAGGCTCCGCTTCGCGATGCGGGCAAGCGACTCACGGAAGTCGACCTGAACGCGATCGCCGGAGCGGTGCGGACGATTCTGAAGGCGGTGGGCGAGGATCCGGATCGTCCGGGCCTGCTCGATACTCCGCAGCGGGTCGCCCGCATGTACCGGGAAATGTTTTCCGGCCTGCACTCCGACCCGGCTCGTCACCTGCACGTGACCTTCCCTGAGGGGTATGACGAGATGGTGCTGGTGCGAGACATCTCGTTCACGAGCATGTGCGAGCACCATCTGCTGCCGTTTTCCGGAGTGGCCCATGTGGCCTACATTCCCAATGGCCGCGTGACCGGGCTCAGCAAGCTGGCACGGGTGGTCGAGGAGGTTTCCCGCCGCCCGCAGGTGCAGGAGCGGATGACACAGACCATCGCCGACCTGCTGGAGAGTGAGTTGCAAACGGCGGGAGCAGCCGTGGTCGTGGAGGCCGAGCACTCGTGCATGTCGATCCGCGGGATCCGCAAGCCGGGAAGCTTGACCATCACCAGCGCCCTGCGTGGCAAGTTCAAGAGCGACGGTGCCAGTCGCGCCGAAGTCATGTCGCTGATCAACAAGACCCGCTGATTCCCAGGATTCGACGCGATGATTATCCAAAAAGACTACAAGTTCTACGCGGCTCATCGCAACGAGGAACTGACCGACAAGTGTCGCAACCTCCACGGTCACCGCTACGGCGTGCGATGCTTCTTCGAGGTGGAACGGCAGGGCGCGATCACAACGCTCTTCGGAGACTTCGACTCCAAGATCGAACCGTTCTTGAAGGAAGAGTACGACCACGCGATGCTGATCAACGTCCACCATCCGCTCTACGAGACGCTCGTGGACCACATGCGACGAACGGGAGAGACGTTGCGCTTGAAACTCTTTCGTGTTCCCACGAGCGTCGAGAACCTCGCGTACCTGCTCTTCAGCGAGATCACCGACCTCGGCTTTCGCCTGGAGCGTCTGGAAATTCGCGAGACGGATACATCGGTAATCAGCTACACGCGGGCGGATTGGATCCATGATAGTCGGCACTATGCAGCGGAAAGCTCTCTGACGATCTAACGGAGCCGG
>CAZUJM010000204.1:0-2053 GCA_964620405.1 uncultured Pirellulaceae bacterium
TTTGAGTTCGAGGGCGACACGATCGACGTGAAGCGGAACAAGGTCGTCGGCATCTCCTACTATCGTCCGCAAGCAGCGCAGCTGCCAGCGCCTCGCGGATCGCTGGCGCTGCGGCAAGGCGGCCAGTTGCGCATCGACGAGATGGCCATCGAGGGCGACCAACTGCGGGTGAAGACCGTCTCGCAAGCGCGGGTTACCGTGCCCATGGCGCTCGTGGACCATCTGGATCTCGCCAGCCTGAGCCTGACTTACCTCAGCGAGCTGGAACCGGAAAGCAGCGAGTGGACGCCGCTGATCCGGATCCCCGCGATCCAGGCGTCGCTCCAACGCTGGTACGAGCCCGTGCGCGATGCTCGGCCCGATGGAGCACCGCTGGCATTGCTTGTGGGTGGAGACGAGCAGCCGATCGCACGCGGCCTCTCCCTGCACAGCCGCACGCAGCTTATTTACCGCCTCGCCGGCCAGTACCGCCGCTTTGCCTGCCTGGCGGGGATCGACCCGGAATCGAGTCTGGGCAAGGTACAGTTGACCGTCCTCGCCGACGACGGCGTACGCTTCCAGCAGGCGATCGAAGCCGGTGCCGACGCCGTGCCGCTCGATATCGACCTCAGCGGCGTCAATCGCCTAACGTTGCTGGTCGACTACGGCGACCAGTCGGATGTGGCAGACCACTTGATTCTCGGCGACGCAAGGCTCGTGAAATGAACCAACGCCACCTCCCGCTAACGCTCCTGCTGACCTGGCTCGCCCTCGCGTTCCACGTCGTGCCGCGCGCAATAGGCCAGGACTCGCCGCCAGCATCGGCGGCACCGACCGAAGAGGCCCAGGGCGATCCGGCGGCAGATGCCGAGGCGGAGTCCACAGCGGAGTCCACGGCAGAGGAGGATGCCCCGGCGGATACCAGCGAAGAGGCAAACGCCAATCCCGCCACAGAGCAACCCGCCAGCGAACCATCCGCAGCAGCTCCACCTGCCGAGGCAACGGCTGCGCCGGATTCATCGCCTGCCGTTACTCCGCCCATGGTTGCGGAATTGCCCGCAGCGCTCCGCGCCGCGGAGGATGCGCGCGTGGCGGCCATGCAGCGGGCCAGCGTGCCGACCCTGGCGATCTTTGGGGCGGAGCAGGCGGCGGGCGGCGGATCCGGCGTGGTGATCACGCCCGATGGTTACGCATTGACGAACTTCCATGTGGCCCAGCCCTGCGGTGACCACATGAAGTGTGGCATGAATGACGGCAAACTCTACGACGCGGTCGTGGTGGGCATCGACCCCACGGGCGACGTGGCTCTGATCAAGCTCCTGGGCCGCGACGACTTTCCCACCGCCGTGATCGCCGACAGCGACACGGTGCGCGTCGGACAAGAGTGTTTCGCCGCCGGCAATCCGTTCCTGCTGGCCACCGACTTCCGCCCCACCATAACCTTCGGCGTCGTCTCCGGCGTCCACCGCTATCAGTATCCTTCCGGTTCGATTCTGGAATACGCCGACTGCATCCAGACCGATGCAGCCATCAACCCCGGCAACTCGGGCGGGCCCCTGTTCAACGCGCAGGGGGAACTGATCGGCATCAACGGGCGTTGCTCGTTTGAGAAACGCGGCCGTGTCAATGTCGGCGTCGGCTACGCCATCTCCATGAACCAGATCCAGCGATTCCTGGGTTACCTCCGCAGTGGTCGCATCGTCGATCACGCGACGCTCGGAGCGACCGTGGCGACGGACGAACGTGGAGCGGTCGTCGTGACGAATATCCTCGAATCTTCCGATGCCTTCCGCCGCGGTTTGCGATATGGCGACCAGATCGTCGAATTCGGCGGGCGACCAATCACCAGCACCAATGCGTTCAAGAACGCGCTCGGCACTTATCCGCAGGGCTGGAGGATTCCGCTGGTCTATCTTCGGGAGGGTGAACGCAACGAGATCCTCGTGCGGCTGGAACCGTTGCATTCGAGCGAGGAGCTGTTGCTGCTGACCGAGAATGCCATGGGACCGCCGCCCCCCGGAAAGGCTCCGGACCAGCCGCCCGCGCCCGAAGGCCCGCAGCCTGCGGAGGGCCC
>CAZUJM010000204.1:2153-11029 GCA_964620405.1 uncultured Pirellulaceae bacterium
AAGGCCCGCAGCCTGCGGAGGGCCCACAACAGGAAGGCCCGCAGCCTGACGGCTCGAAGCCAGCCGACGCGCCGGCCTCCGACGCGTCTGGAAAGGTTCCGCCCGACGTGGCTCGGTGGCTCGAAAAGCGGCGCGGCTATGCGAACTACCACTTCAACCGCCTGGAACGTGAACGGGTCTGGGCTGCCTTCCAGAAAGCCATGGGCCTTGCCGTGGCAGCCCCAAGCGATGCCGCTGCCTCGGGCGTGGGGCCCGGCTTTCCATCCGGCACCTGGACACTCGACGGCCCCCTGCAGCCCGCCGGATCGCTGCGCCTGGTCCTCGAAGACCATCAAGCCTCCGCGCAGCTGGCCACCGCGCAGGATCGCGGCGAATGGCTGTCGAACCTGGAACAGGACCTCGCGCAGCTGAAGCAGCCCGAGGGCAGCGGCGGCCTCTATGTGGCCATGCACCTCTGGCGGCGGTTTCTCACCCTGGGTCCGGCGAAGTTCGGTGAGGTCCTTTACTGGGGCACGGCGCCGCTCGCTGGACATGCGGGCCTCTGCGATGTGCTGCTCGTGACACACGCCGACATGGAAGCTCGGATGTACTTCGATCCGGCGAGCGGCAACCTGCTCGCCATGGAAACGTATTCTGACAACGACCAGGATCCTTGCGAACTCTTCTTCGGCGACTACCGAGCCGTGGAGGGTCGTCAGTTTCCCTCGACGATCACCATCAAGTTCGGCGACACCACCTTCGGAGTCTGGAAACTCGAGACCGTGGCGCTGGCGCCGATCGCGAAGGAGGGAGCATGACGACCGTCCCTGTTCGCATTCCGTCGACGCCGCCTCGTGTCCTCCCCACCAAGGCTCCGGTCACTCACGCCATGCAACTCCTCGGCTCCAATTGCCTTCGCGTCGTACTCTGCCTGTTGCTCGCCGCGGTCGCCTGGACGTCGTCGACAGCTTGTGCATCCGACTGGGAGATTGTGAATCGCGAAGTGCAGTCGCGGATGACGAAGATCTACGGCGCGGGCGGCGTCCGAGGTCTGGAAGCGTACCAGAGCGGCATCCTCATCAGCAACTCGGGCCACCTCCTGACGGTGTGGAGGTATGCGCTCGACACGGAGGAGTTGACCGTCATCCTAGACGATGGACGGAAGTTCAAAGCGGAGGTGGTGGGTGCGGACCCGCGTCTGGAGATTGCCGTGTTGAAGATCGAAGCCCAGGGCCTGGCCTCCTTCGACCTGGCAGCGGCCGTGTCGTTGGAGGCGGGCGATCGGGTGCTGGCTTTCAGCAATCTCTATGGCATCGCCACGGGCGATGAACCGACCAGCCTGCTGCAGGGCTTCGTCAACGCCGTGGCGCCGCTGTCGGCGCGGCGGGGTGCCTTCAAGTCGACCTACACGGGACCGGTCTACGTCGTGGACGCCATGACAAACAACGCGGGTGCCGCCGGCGGCGCCTTGACCGACTACCAGGGGCACCTCGCGGGCATGCTCGGAAAAGAGTTGCGGAGCGCCCAGAGCAACATCTGGCTCAACTACGCGATCCCGGTGACCGAACTGCGCGCGGCGGTCGAGGACATCCGCGCGGGCAAGACGCGATCGCGGGCGGCGGAGACCACCAAGCGGCCGGCCGAACCGATTACGCTGGAGGGACTCGGTTTGATCCTGCTGCCGAATGTGCTGGTGAAGACGCCGCCTTTCGTCGAACGTGTCGTCGGGGATTCCGCCGCCGCCCAAGGTGGTATCCAAGCCGATGACCTCGTGGTCATGGTCAACTCGGTCGTCATCCAGTCGCGCGAGGAGCTCGTGCGGGAACTGGGACTCATCGATCGCCTCGATCCGGTGACACTCACGCTTCTTCGCAACGAAGAGCTCCTGCCGATCACCTTGCGAGTCGCACCGGCCAGCAATACCCCGACTCCTTGAACGGACGCCGCCCAGCCCCCGTGGCGACAAGCACCCACGCTCGCCCGCTCGCGACTCGTCCGCTTTCATTCCGACCGAGAACCTCCACCATGACGCATTCCGACGTTTCGTTCACGACCGGTTCGGCCAGCTCCCCGCAAAGGCCCAATGGCCGTATCCGCTTGTACTCCGCAGCGTTCATGGCAGCGTTCGGTGCCGCCGTGTCGAACAGGAGGACGACCGGGATGGCGGCGTTGTGGATGGTGGCGATCGTGCTGGTGCGCACGGCGGTGGCCGAGGACCTGGGAGCGTTGGAACAGCAGGCAGTCCGCGCCTCCACGCGCGCCGTGGCGGACAGCGTCGTCGCGATTGAGACGCTGGGCGGCCTGGAATCGGTGGGCGGCGCGCTGGTGAGCAGCGCACCGACGACGGGGCTGGTGGTGGGTGCCGAGGGCTGGATTGTTTCCAGCGCCGTGAACTTCATCCAGCAGCCGGCGTCCATTCTCGTGATCCTGCCGGGCGGCGAACGTCGTCCCGCGCGGATCGTGGCCCGGGACCGCAGCCGCATGCTCGTGCTGCTGAAGGTGGAGACCGACCGCGAACTGCCGGTGCCCGCGACGCTCGACCGAAGCCAGTTGCGCGTCGGCCAGACCGTGGTCGCCTTGGGCCGCACCTTCGATCCCGCCCAGGTCAACCTGTCCGTCGGCATCCTGAGCGCGACCGAGCGGATCTGGGGCAAAGCCATCCAGACGGACGCCAACGTGTCACCGGCCAACTACGGCGGTCCTCTGATCGACCTGCAGGGACGCGTGCTGGGAGTGCTTGTGCCGCTCTCGCCCGAAGGTGACAACGAAGTGGCCGGCAGCGAATGGTACGACTCCGGGATCGGCTTCGCCATTCCGCTCACCGACATCCTCGCCCGCCTCGAAACCCTCCAGGCCGGCACCGACCTGAAACCGGGCCTTTTCGGCTTCGCGTTCCGCGACTCCAAACGACTCGACGCTCCTCCCGAGCTGGGCGTGGTCAAAGCCAACTCACCGGCGGCCGAGGCCGGCTTGAAGCCCGGTGACCGTTTTGTGTCACTCAACGACGTCCCCATCACGCTGCAGTCGCACGCCATGCACGTGCTCAAGCCACTCTATGCCGGCGACCGGCTGCGCTTCGTGGCCGACCGCCAGGGGGAGACGATTCGCGGTGAAGCGACGCTGGTCGAGCGGCTTGTGCCGTACGAGCACGCGTTCCTGGGGATCGGGCCCTCGCATCGGGCACGAAACGCGGCGCAGGACGCTGCCCAACCGACGCGCACGGGAGTGTTCGTGCGTGAAGTGTTCACGGGCAGCGCCGCCGAGAAGGCCGGCGTTCGCCCCGGCGATCGCATCGTCCGCGGAGACGACGTTGAATTGGCCGATGGGGAGGCGTTGCGTTCGTTCCTGGCCAACCGCCAGCCGGGCGACGCGTTCCAACTGCACTGGCGGCGCGGCGAGGAAGCGTTGCAGGCAGAAGTCATCCTGGGCAGCCTGCCCACGGACTTGGCCGTCGCAACGACAGACCCTACGGAGGAACCCGATGCCGCTGCGCCCGCAGTCGCTGCGGAGAAACCGCCGGAAACGGGTCGACTGGAATGGAAGGTCCCGGAGGAGCCCAACCAGGGGATCGCTTTTGTCCCCACCAACTACGATCCGCGGAATACCTACGGCGTGCTGGTCCTGGTGCTTCCGCCGGGCCAACAGGACTTGGGTGCGGTGATCGAGCCCTGGAAGGCGGTATGCGAGTCGCAGGGACTGATCCTGATCGTGCCGCAACCGGAAGATGCCACGCGCTGGTCACCCACCGAGGCGGCGTTCCTCCGCAAGGCGGTCGAACAGGCGCAGCGGCGGTATGCGGTTGACCCGCACCGCATCGTCGTGCTCGGCCGCGAAGCGGGTGGCGCCATGGCCATCTTCTCGGCCTTTCGCCATCGCGATACCTTCCGGGGCCTCGTCATCGAGGACGCGGCGATCCCGCCCGGCATCGGACTGCCCGACAACGAACCCTTGCAGCGGCTTGCCGTGCTGATGTCGCTCCCCAAGGATTCGCCTCTGCGGCAACCAATGGAGGCCGCCGCCGCCGCGCTCCGCGAACAGAAGTTCCCCGTGACGACGCTCGACCATGCGGATAAGACATCCGCCTGGGAAGGCGACGCGCGGGAATCGTTGGCGCGTTGGATCAATTCACTGGATCGAATGTAAGGCCAGGCCCTTGATGGAACGCCCGAAGACTGCCCAGGAGACCGCCGTCCGTCGCCACCTGCTCGGCCTCATCGGCCTGTCCCTGGTAACCGCCGGCCTGTATTTCACGGCCTATCCGCCGGCCGGGGCCTCGTCGGAATTCCTGCAAGGGTCCTGCACCAAGTCGGGGCTCGTGCTGCTCGCGATCTGGCTGGCGTTTCCCCATCTGGACCGTCTGCCCGGCTGGCTGGTCACGTCGACGACCTTGACGCTGATGGTCATCGCCGCGCGACCGCAGATTCTCTTCAGCCTCGTACGCATCGGGACCATCCTTGCGCCGCTGCTGGGAGTGCTGTGGCTGCTGCGTCCCAAGACCTGGAACCGAGGACGCCGCGGTGGATCGTCGCCGGCAACGGCTCCTCGCGGTCGAGCATCCGTGCCGCAGGGCCCCCGGTCGCAGCGCGAGTCGTCTTCGCGAGAGCAGGGGCGCTAAATCACGGTCGCTTCCGGACGCGCCATCACTCGTCCCCGTCATTGCCCGGCCTGAACACTCGAGTCACAATACGGGCGTGCGTCGGCGGACAGCCAGCCGTTCGTTTCGCTTCCCAAGGATCCTCGCTCTTGTCATCCCCGTTGCCGGTCGCCTGGTTCCACCTCCCCCGAATGGCAGCATGGCTGCTGGCCGTGGCCTGCGTGTGCAGCGCTACGCAGGCGGCGGAACGCGCGGCCGTGGTGCTGCGTGGGACCGGTCCGACCGAAGCTGCACCGCACGGCCAGGGTAACGTCTACGCTCCGGAGGTCCATCGCCACGAGGACGCGTGGTGGATGTGGTATGGAGGCCAGGGCGAGGACGGACACGATCGAATTCATCTCGCCACTTCCAGCGACGGGATCGCCTGGCAGCGACAAGGGGTTGTCATCGACTGCGGCTCGGCAAACCATGTCAACGATCCGACGGTGACGCGTCATGATGACGCGTGGTGGATGTTCTACACGGTCGCGGAGCAGGGCGAGCAGGACCAGATCGCGGCCGCACGCTCCACGAACGGCCGCCAATGGGAACTCCTGGGCGTCGTCCTGCCTACCGGCGCGGCCGACCGTTGGGACTCGGCAAAGGTGGGCCGCCCGTCCGTGCTCTGGGACCAAGACCGTTTTCGCCTCTGGTATGATGGCCAACCGACGGAATCGGCCGCCCGTTCCGACCACGATGCCTCCGCCACCCGCCGCGTCGGCCGCGCGGTTGGCTATGCCGAATCGCCAGACGGTCGCCAGTGGAAACGCCACGAACGGCCGGTGTGGATCCAGGGAGCCGGAGCCGTGCAGGTCCTGAAGTCGGAAGGGGGCTACCTGATGGTCTACGAGTCACACCAGGGCACGCGTTACGCCCAGAGTGGCGACGGCCTGGAGTGGGCCGATGGCGGACCGTTGCTGCCAGCGACGGGCCCGGACGAAGCCCACGGACACGTCACGCCGTTCCTTTGGATGAGCGATGCGGGGGCGAGGGAGGGCCTTCTGTTTTTCGGCGCAGCCTCACGATCCACTTGGAACTTCAACGCGATCGCCCGAGTTCCGATCACGGTGCCCGAACTCTGAAACACCGCAGATCCCCTGCACCAAACCTCCGTGCCCTCCGTGGTTAAAAAAAAGAACCCGCCCCGAAACCACGCCCCCCCGTCCGCGGCGCGCAGCGAGTGGCAGATCAGGATTTGAGACGGGGCGGTCGGCCTGTTAGCCGCAGCGCGAAGCCGGTTTCTAGCACCCCCCGAAGCGAGGGCGTTTCAAGGTCCGCTGGAGCTTCCCGCGAAACGACTTCACGAGAACGGCCTCCTTCGTTGGTGGAGACGCCGTATCGCTACTCGCCGGTTTGTCAGGAACTTGAACCACCGAGGGCACGAAGAACCTGGGGGCCCTCACAGGGTTGTGCGCAGTGAATCGTCGCTGCCTGCGTCGGAATCCTCGCTGGACTTCCCGCTCGTACTACGTGTTCCACTTCCCAGTTCCCCGTGGTTTAATCCCCGTTGTTCCAAGGTGAACCAAAGCTCACGCGCCACGCCCCGGCACCGAGCCGATCTGGCCCCAACACGGACGAGGACCCCCCCATGCCTTTGATGGAACATCGGACCGGCAACTATCAATTCCTGCCCGGCATTGCGCCCTATTCATGCGGAGTCGTGGCGAGTCCCGGCCACGAGATCGTCCACGTCACCTGGCAACATCCGTTGCCCTATCGCCAGGGATTCGACCAGGTGGCGGCGCTGCTGGACCGCCTGGGGCGGCCACGTACAGCCTTGTGCAGCGTGTCGCTGCGATGCCCCGCGCCGTACTCGTTCCGCGGCTTCGGGGAATTCAACGCCGAATACGAGCAGCTTCTGCGTCCTTGGGGCGTGTTCGTCGACGGCATCAATCCCGTGGCCCGCACCAACATCGCGCCGCTGCTAGCCGCTCCCGCCGAACCGGTGCTGTACGGGTTCGCCTTCACGCGTCCCGGCGGCGCTGGGCAGCGGCCCTCCTTCGTGGTCGCCGGGGCAGGGGAGTTGCCCGAGGGATTCCTGGAGCGTTCGGCCATCGTGGCCCTCGGCGATACCTCGCTCGACGGACTTGCGACCAAGGCGAGGTTCGTCATGCAGCTCATGACCGATCGACTGCGAGGCCTGGGCTGCGACTGGTCGGAGGTGAGCACGGCCAACGTCTACACGGCTCATCCGGTGGACCGGATCGTTCCGGACGAAGTCCTGCCCGTCATGGGCTCCGCGGCCATCCATGGAGTGCGTTGGCACGCCAGCCGTCCGCCGGTGGAGGAGATTGAATTCGAGATGGACGTGCGCGGCACGCGGACCGAATGGTCACTCTGAGGTCGACCCGGGCGAATGACTTCGTTCCAACGAGCGCGGCTACCTTGCCTGTCCGCTTCATGAGCCGTACATTGCTCTCTCGCGTTCGCTGATCCGCCCCGCAAGGACCTGCCGTAGCCGTGAGGCGTCCTGACATCGTCGCGGCAGATCGTCCCCCCGAACCCAAAGACGCCCGGTCCGACCAGGCCTCGCGTCCCTTCCTATCTCCGCTAGAGGAACTCACTCATGGAAAAATGGCCCATTGGCGTATTCGCCAGCGTCGACGCAGGACTGGGAGTCAAGCTGGAGGTGGCCAGCGAACTGAAGGTCCCCACGATCCAGCTGCATGCACCCGCACCCGAATCGCGTACCGAGGAGAACGCGGTACGGTTCCTTCATCGCCTGCGAGAGCTGGGCATCACGCTCACGGCCGTGTTCGGTGGCTTCGACGGCGAGAGCTACGCCGACATCCCCACGACGCAGCACACCGTGGGCCTCGTGCCCGCCGCGACCCGGCAGGCCCGCGTACACGAGATGAAGGAGATCGCCGACTTCGCCAAGCGGCTCGGCTGCCCAGTTGTCGCACTCCATATCGGCTTCATCCCGCACGCCGGTCCCACCGATGCGACCTACCAGGAGATCCTCCAGGTCACGCGGGAGATCTGCGACCACTGCAAGGCCAACGGCCAGAACCTGCACCTGGAGACCGGACAGGAGACCGCCGATGGGCTGCTCCAGTTCCTCGCGGACGTCCAGCGCGACAACCTGTTCGTGAACTTCGACCCGGCCAACATGATCCTGTATGGTACGGGCGAGCCGATCGCGGCACTGAAGAAGATCGCGCCGTATGTACGCAGCATCCACTGCAAGGACGCGCTCTGGTCCGACCAGCCGGGCGTCACCTGGGGACAGGAAGTGCCGCTCGGCCAGGGCCAGGTGAACATTGAAACCTACCTCCGCACGCTCCATGAGATCGGCTACGACGGTCCCCTGACCATCGAGCGCGAGATTCCCCAGGAGCCAGCACGACAGAAAGCCGAAATCGGCGGCGCCGTGGACCTGCTGAGTCGCCTGAAGTCGCAGATCCTCGCGTAGCTCGTCGCGACTTCATCCCGCCACAAGCGTCAGGGTTAGGAAGCGTGCATCGCTCCGCCTGACGCGCAGTTCGCGGCCTGCTGCGGTGGGGGTATACCACGGAGAGCACGGAGGTGCTCTTTGGCAGCCGCTTAGAACTTGACTTCGATCATGGTGAAATCGTCGGGAAGCGACTGCGAACCGCTCAACTCCCGAACGTGCGCCAGCAGTCCTTCCATCACCGGTCCCTGGGACTGGGACGCCTGCCCCATGTAGGCCACGAACTCTTCGAACTGCCACTCCGTGCCGTCCATCTTGTGGATCTCGTGGGCTCCATCGGTATACAGGAAGAGTCGCGACCCCGGTTCGATCACTCGCGATGCGGTCGCGTACACCTCATCCTCCATGATCCCCATCAGTCCGCCTTTCGAATCGAGGCGAACGGGGGTCATGCCGCCGCTCGGCTCGAACAGCAGCGCCTCCGGATGTCCCCCACCGGACCAGCTCAGTTTCGACTCGCTCTTGCAGTACACACCGTACCAGATGGTGTAGAACTTGCTCCCATAGTCTTCGAACGGGAACGTCGGGTTCAAGGCGGTCAGCACCTGGCCTGGGTCACGAAAATCCACGTTTGGCAGCGACTGCGAACGCAACAGGTTCATGATCGACACCGACAGCAGCGCCGAGGCGATTCCGTGACCGCACACGTCCAGCACATAGAAGCCGAGATGATCGGGATCGATCCAGTTGTATCCCAGGGTGTCGCCTGCCAACTGGCTGCAAGGAATGTACCGCCAATCGATCTGCACGGGCTTCGAAGTCGGCGCGGGCAGCAGCGAGTACAAGAACTTCGCTCCCGCTTCGATCTCC
>CAZUJM010000205.1:0-11009 GCA_964620405.1 uncultured Pirellulaceae bacterium
GCCTAGCAGCGCGTGACGACGGCAGTCGCTTGGCGGACCTCTGCACAACGGGCCGTGTTCCTGGACAGGAAGAGTCGGGCCCCGGAAAGCCGCCCGCTCCATGCCCGCCGCGTCGCCGCTCGCCGCACTGCCCTCGACCCTCTTTTCGGCCGCAGCGCGGATGGCGTGCGCGGCGTCCCATGGGTTCCGCGCGATCGTCGTGTGCTTGGTCGCGGCGGGGGCGTCGCTGGGCCGAGCCGAGGAGCCGCCGCGTCCGATCGCCGTCTGTTCGACGACGCAGGTCGCCGACTTCGCGCGGCACGTGGTGGGCGATGACTGGGAAGTGCGCTGCGTGCTCGCTCCCGGACAGGATCCGCACCTGTATGAGATCAAGCCGCACGATGTGCTGCGCGTGCGGGATGCGTCGTTGTGCCTGGCCAACGGCCTGCATCTGGAGCAGAACGACTGGATGAGTGTGCTGGCGCGGGACGCGGGGAAGCGGCTGGTGGTGTGCGCCGAGGGCATCGAGCCGCTGATGCTGCCCGACGAAGCCACGGGAGAAGCGGGGACGGCCCCCGATCCGCACGCCTGGTTCGCGCCGACGAACGCGGCCGTTTACGTGCGCAACATCCTGTCGGCGGTTTCCGAGATCGACGCGGCCCGCCGCGACCGGTATCGCGCCCGCGCGGAACTCTATCTTGGCGAGCTGCGGACGCTCGATGCGTGGATTCGTCGCGAGTGCAACGCGATCCCGCCCGACCGGCGCGTGCTGGTCACCAGCCACGACGCCTTCCAGTACTTCTGTCGCCAGTACGGATTCCGATCCGCGGCGCCCGTTGGCTGGTCGACGGGCGAGGAGGTGGGGGGCGGCGTGACGTTTGAACGGCGGACGGCGGCGATTGAATCGGTGCGCCGGCTGGGCGTGAAGGCCGTGTTCGTCGAGACGAGCGTGAACGAGGAGTTGATCCGGGAGATGGCGCGGGAGGCCGGCGTCCGCGTCGGCGGGAAGCTCTACTCCGATTCGATGGGGCCCGCCGGTTCGGCTGGCGAGTCGTATCTGGGCATGATGCGCGAAAATGTGTTGACGATCGCGGAAAGTTTGAAATAACCGCGCGAGCGACGCTCCGCGGCATCTCAAGGAAAGTGACACAAACGGGTCATGCGTCCCTGGCTGGCATTGATGGTGGCTGCGGCAATCCTGGGAGGGCTCCAGGCCTACATGAGCCTGCGCCCGCGCGCCGCTGTTCCGGCCGAGGTGCCGGCCGCGCAGGCGGCTTCCGGACGCTTCCGCGTGCAACTCGTCGCCACCTCCGCCCTGGGACCGGATCCGTTCGCGCTGGAGCCATCGCAGGCGCTGGCGTTGGAGCTGCTGCTGCGCGGTGAGGCCGTCCATCGACGCGCGCAGCCGCTTGCCGCGGGCGAACCGGTCGTGCTGGAGGACGTCCGCGGACTGGTCGCGGGGGGCAACGAGTTCTTTATCGCGGCGCATCTGCAGGATGCCGAGTCCACGGTGCCGCTGGCGGTGCGGCTGCGGATCCTCCGCGACGAACGTGTGGTGGCGGAGCAGACGCTGTGGGCCGAAGCAGGCGAACCGGTGCGCGGCACGGTGCGGCTGGATCTGCCCCTGTAGGATGCGCCCGTCGAGGCTGCGCCGACTGAGGTAGTGACTGCGGAGGCTGCGGCCGCGAAGGAGCCGGGCCGATGACGCAGTTGAAGTACGCCATCGAAGTGGATCACCTGACGGTCAGCTACGGACATGTGCCGGCGCTGCTGGACGTCTCGCTGCAGGTGCCGGCCGGATCGCTGGTCGGCATCATCGGTCCCAACGGATCCGGCAAATCCACGCTGATCAAAACCATCCTGGGCTTCCTCCGCCCCGACGTCGGGCAGGTGCGGATCTTTGGCCAGCCGGCCGACAAGGCCACCGGTCGCGTCGCGTACGTCCCGCAACGCGGCGCGGTCGATTGGGACTTTCCGGTGACCGTCCGCGAGGTCGCGCTCATGGGCCGCTACGGCCATGTGCCGTGGTGGCGCGACTTTGGCCCCGAGGACCTGCGCCGGGCGGACGAGGCGTTGGAGATGGTGCGCATGGCGCCGTTCGCCGACCGCCAGATCGGCAAACTCTCCGGCGGCCAGCAGCAGCGCGTGTTCATGGCCCGCGCGTTGGCGCAGGGAGCAGACATCCTGCTGCTGGACGAACCGTTCGCGGGCGTTGACGCGGCCACCGAACGCGCCATCCTCGATGTCCTCGACCGCACGCGTTCCTCCGGACACACGCTGATGGTCGTGCATCACGACCTGGCGACCGCCGCCGAATACTTCGACTCACTGGTGCTGATCAAACAGCGGCTCTATGCGCACGGACCGCCTGACCTCGTGCTCAACCCCGAACTGCTCAGCCGCGTCTATGAGGGCAACCTGCGACTCTTCGCCGGCCTCGCGAACGAGCGTCCCTCGACGTCGACGCGCGGGGCGCGGTCGTCGCCCGCACCGGATCGTGAGACGGATCGTGAGACGGGCTCGCCAGGCGCGGGCTCGCCAGGCAATGCGCGGGAGGAGCGTGGCGCATGAGTTACCTCTGGCGACTGTTCATCGAGCCGCTGCAGGAGCCGGCGTTCCAGAAAGCGTTGATCGGCAGCTGGCTAGTCGCGGCGGTCTGCGGCGTGATCGGCTGCTTCGTGGTGCTGCGGCGGATGGCCTTCCTGGGCGACGCGCTCTCGCACGCGATGCTGGCGGGCGTGACGGCCGGTTATCTGCTGATGCAGACCTTCTTCGGTGCCGAGGCGCACGCGCCCGCGATGCTTGTCGGGTCGCTCCTTGCCGGGCTCCTGACCGTGACGCTGATCCACTTCGTCTCGAAGGTGTCCCGCATCAAGGAAGACACGTCGATCGGCATCATGTACACCGGCGTCTTCGCGGTCGGAGGCGTGCTGGCCTCGGTGTTCAGCGAACGCATTCACATCGACCTGTACCACTTCGTGACGGGCATGGTGCTGGGCGTGGAGGATGGCGAGTTGTGGCTCATCGCCATCGTGGCCGCCACGGTGCTGGCGACGGTCATCCTCTTCTTCCGCCACTTCCAGATCACCACGTTCGATCCGGTGATGGCCGCGTCCATCGGCATTCCGGTGCTGGCCATCGACTACCTGCTGACGGCCTGCACGTCACTGGTGGTAGTTAGCGCGGTGAGCATTGTCGGTGTGATCTTGGTCGTCGGGTTGTTGGTCACGCCCGCGGCGACGGCTTACCTGCTGAGCGATCGGCTGTCGCGGATGATGCTGCTGTCCGCGCTGTTTGGCGTGACGGGCGTGACGGCCGGCTTGTACGCATCGCTCTGGATCGGCAACGTCGCGGCCGGTCCGTCGATGGTGATCGCCACGACGGTCCAGTTCCTGCTGGTCCTGTTCGCCGCGCCGCGACACGGGTTGATTGCCGACTGGTGGCGCCGCCGTAACCTTGTGCCGCAGCAGCTGGTGGAGGACGTGCTGGGCTGTTTTCGCTACGGCGACTCGGGATCGCTCAGCCTGGGCGACCTGCAGAAACGGCTGACGGTGCCCGCCGACCTGTTGGGACGCACGCTTCGTTCCATGCAACGCGACGAACTGCTGGAGGGCCAGGGAGCCCAGTGGAGCCTGACCGCGCGCGGCCAGCACGAAGCCCAGCGGTTGCTCCGCGCCCACCGCCTCTGGGAGGCCTATCTGGAGCATGTGGGCACGCCGCCGGAGCAGTTGCACCAGCGGGCGGGCGTGCTGGAGCATGTGCATGACGAAGCGACGGTGGACTACCTGGATGACAAGCTGGGCCATCCGCTGCGGGACCCGCATGGTGCGGAGATTCCGCAGGACTTCGTGCATCTCGTGCCCGGCGCGGAGGTAAAGGCGGGGCTGCTGCGCGAGGGTCACCGCGGCACGATCGTGCGGATCGGGCCGGCGGCCAGTGACAGTGGACTGCGGTCCGGCATGGAGATCGTGGCCGGCCCGCGCAGCGACGACGGACGCCTGTGGAGCTTCCGCGTGAACGGCCTCGCCGAGGTGCGCCTGGAGCATGACGCGGCCGATGACGTCATCGTGACACTGGCCCCGGAGGGCGGAAGCAATCGGCTCTCCTGACGCAGCGGCTCGCGATCACCGCGAACGTGCTCCGCTACTGTGTTACCGTGCTACCGTGCCGAGCGGCACGGGCATTAGGGCTGGAGCTGGTGCTTGCCGTCGGCAAAGTCATCGTGGCAGGCGTTGCAGCGCGTGATCATTTCCGAGTACGCGGTCTTGGCCTTGCCGGCATCCTTGGCACGAGCGGCCTTGTAGAGTTCCGCGCCCAGTTCGCGCGTGGCGACCGCATGCTTGTTCCAATCGGCTCGGTTCTCGTCCGGCCCACGCATCAGCAGCAGGTTGCCTGCCTCGGCCAGGATCAGCGAATCGGCCTTCACGTCTTTCCAAGGCGCTGGATCGGCCGTCAGCTTGGCCATGTTCGCCTTCAATCGCAGGTAGGTCGGCTGGTAGACGTATTCCATGAATTCATGCATGCTCGATTCGACCACGACCGGCCCGTCGGTCGCTTCCTCGGCCGCCATCAGGGCGGCCGAGAGGCTCAACAGTCCGAGGGAAAAACAAAGCAAGTGGATGCGCCGCATGGTGGAGTGCTCCTGGGTTTGGATAGTCCCGTTTTTTGACGAAGCCTGATGCGATACGATACCTGACCCTGCCGTGGCCCAGAATACCCCCTTGGAGGTGCCTGCGATGCGTTGTCTTCGATCAATGGTGGCTGGTCTGTGTGGATGCGGGTTGCTCTGGGGAGCCGCGACGGCCTGGGCCCAGTCGCCCATCGCCGCGGACGCCCGGTTGTCGATTGCCGGGCAGGTGGCGTTCACGGAGGGGCCCGTGTGGCACCCGAGTGGCAACGTCTACTTCACGGATATTCTCAACAACCGCATCATGCGCCTCGATCCCAGTGGAGCCCTGCATGTGTTCCGCCAGCCCTCGGGGCGGAGCAACGGGTTGGAGTTCGATGCGCAGGGACACCTGATCAGCTGCGAAGGCGGCGGGCCGGAGGGCAATCGTCGGGTGACGCGGACCGAAGCCAACGGCACCATCACGGTGCTGGCCGAACGCTACGAAGGCAAGCGACTGAATTCGCCGAACGACGTCGCCCTCGATGCGCGCGGACGCATCTACTTCAGCGATCCTCGCTACGGTGACACGAGCGACGCGGAGCAGCTGGATGCCGAGGGGCGGTTGGTCGAGGGGGTTTACCGCATCGACGAGGATGGCAAGGTAACTCGCATCATCGCGCACGAAGTGGACCGGCCGAACGGGCTGGCGGTATCGCCGGATGACAGGTACCTGTATGTGGCCGACAACGTGAACTCCGGGCCGCGCGCCCAGGGCGGTAATCGCAAGCTGTGGCGATTCGATCTCCGTGAGGATGGGACCGTCGATCCGGCCAGCCGCCGCCAGATCTTCGACTGGGGCACCGATCGTGGCCCGGATGGCATGGCGATCGACCAGCAGGGGCGGCTGTATGTGGCGGCCGGTTTCAACTTCCCGAACCCGCCTGCGGAAAGCGCCGAGCGATACAAGGCGGGCGTCTATGTGATCACGCCGGGCGGGGAACTGCTCGACTTCATCCCGGTGCCGGCGGACATGTGCACGAACTGCGCGTTCGGCGGCAATGATCTGAAGACGCTCTACATCACGGCCGGTCACAAGCTGTGGAGCATTCCGACGAACGCCGTGGGCAGGGTGAACTTCTCCAGCGAAGCGACGAAGTAACACGCAGGTCGCGCCCCGTAGTCAGCATACGCCGTGCGCCCTGTAGTCAGCACACGCCGTGTGCTGAACGCGCAGCAAACCCCGTAGTCAGCCCACGCCGTGCGCCCTGTAGTCAGCCCACGCCGTGTGCTGAACTCGCAGCAAACCCCGTAGTCAGCCCATGCCGTGCGCCCTGTAGTCAGCACACGCCGTGTGCTGAACGCGCAGCAAACCCCGTAGTCAGCACACGCCGTGTGTCGACTACGAGACCTTCGCGGCCAGTTCGATCGCCAGGTCTTTCATTCGGCGCAGGTCGAGCTTTCCGGTGCCGAGGATCGGGATCTGCTCAACTTCGAAGAAGCTATCGGGCGAGGGGATGTAGATGTTGGGCAGGCCGAGGGCCATCAGGCCGGCGCAGAGATCCTGCGGCGACTTGGGCAGGGCGGTGTGGAGGACGATGAGGCGTTCGCCCTTGCGTTCATCGGGGACGGCGGTGACCGCCAGCTGCGCGGCACTCTCCTCATCGGCTCCGACCAGTTGCTGCAGCGACTCCTCGATCTTCAGGTGGGGTACCATTTCGCCGCCGATCTTGGAGAAACGGCTCTCGCGCCCCGTGATGCGGATGAAGCCGTCGTCGTCGATGAGCGCGACGTCGCCCGTGACGTACCAGCCATCGCGGACGACTTCGGCCGTCTTTTCCGGTTGGTTGAGGTACCCTTTCATCACGTTGGGGCCGGAGATCAACAGCATGCCGGACTGGTTGGTGCCCAGGGTGTGGCCGTCGTCCAGGTCGATGATCCGCGCGCTGACGCCCGGTACGGGCCGGCCGACGGTGCCTTCGCGCAGATCCACGGCGTGGCCTGGCACCGAACGGCTGGGCGGGACGTTGACGGAGACGAGCGGCGAGAGTTCGGTAGTGCCGTAGCCTTCGACGGGTCGGATGCCGAACTTCTTTTCGAACGAGTCGCAGAGGTCGACGGGCAGTTTTTCCGCGCCGGCCACGATCGTATCCAGCGACTTGAACTCTTCGGGAGTGCACCGCCGCAGGAAGCCGCGCAGGAACGTGGGCGTGGTCAGCAGGACCGTCGCGCGATACTTCTCGACGATCTTCGCGACCTGGCGGGCATCGAGTGGATTGAAGTGGTAGACGCCGCGAATGTTGAGTGCGAGCACGGTCCACAGCGTGACGGTGTAACCGAACGAGTGGAAGAATGGCAGGATGCCGACGATCGTGTCCTGCGGCTGCATGTGGATCACCTGTTCCACCGCGTCCACGTTGTGGCGGATGTTGGCGTGCGTCAGCATCACGCCCTTGGGGATGCCCGTGGAGCCGGACGTGAAGATGATGGTCATCAGGTCGTCGGGCCGGTTGTGCTGCAGGCCGAGCAATCGGGAGATCCAGCTGGCGGGCAGCAGGTAGGCGCTGAACGCGGCGAGGGCCTTGTCGACCAGGGTCAGCTTGGGGCGGAGGTCTTCCAGATAGACCAGCTCCGCGTCGATCTTCAGGTCCAGCTTTTCCATGACCGCTCGAGTCGTCAGCACGTGCCGGATGCCCGGCTGGCGGATGCACTCGTTCATCACCTCCGACGAGACGGTGTAGTTCAAGTTCACGGCGACGCGACGGTCGAACGTGACGGCCAGGTTGGTGACGACCGAGCCGGCGCTGGGGGGCAGCAGCAGGCCGACGTACTGCTCCTGGGCCTGGAAGACATGGCGGCGGAGGAGTCGGCGGAGGATCAGGGCCCGCATGAGCGTGGCGCCGCCGGTCATTTCGGTGCCCATCGAATCGGCGACCTTGAGCCCGAAAAGCCGCTTCTTGCAGGCGCGGATCACGGACTGGGGCAGGTCGGTCTTGCGTTGCAGTCGTTGATTCACCGCGTGGGCTCCCAGGTTCTGCACGGCCAGTCGAAGCGACTGCACGTCACGAACGGAGTGTAAGGGTTGTCCGAAGTGGACATCAATCGGATAGCGCCAGCACCGGGGCATTTTCCAGAAGAACCGGTGTTCGGAGAAGCTGAAGATGCTGCCCCAGAGGCCATCGAAGTACATGGGAACGACGTGGGCGTCGGTGTTTTCAATGATCTTGAGGACGCCGGCCTTGAAGGTGTTCATGACGCCGGTGCGGCTGATTCCGCCTTCCGGGAACATGCCGACAACCTCGCCGCGCTGGATGGCTTCGCGGGCCTCCTTGAGAGCGCGCACGATCGACTTCGGGCCGCCGGCGATGAGGATTCCACCCCAGCGCGCCGCGGCCTTCTGCATGAGCGGATGTTCGAAGTTGCCGGCGTAGATCACCATGCGCGGCCGCCGCGGGCTGCACATCATCATCAGGAAACCGTCCAGCCAGGAGATGTGGTTGCCGATCAGCAGCACGCCCCCGGTCGCCGGTACCCGCTCGGGGTGATGGATCTGCACGCGGTAGAACAGTCGGGCAAGGCACCAGGCCGCGGACACCATGAACGGCTTGGGCAGGTAGAGGATCCCCAGGGCGAAGAACGCCAGCGTCAAGACGGGCAGGGCCGCCAGCACCAGCGGCAGCACCCACCACCATCGCAACATGCAATCCATGCACAGACTCCTCCGGAGGCTTGCTCCATCGTCACGAGCGGATAGACGTCGACACGCGTCCGAGGAGCGAATCGCATGTCGGCGACACCGTGTCTCGGCACACTCATCGCCAAGGCGGTGGTCGTCGCAAACGCGATGGCCTCCGCAATCGTTAATCCTTGGCTCTCGTTGTAGCAGCCACCCAGGCAGGCTCGATACCTGCTTTCGCGGGAAGGATACGATGCCCGGCGGCGAAGTTCAATGGGAACGCCGGGCCGCGGGAGCCATCCGGCGACGGACTCGTCCTCCGGGAGGACGCGACGGCGGCCGAGGGCGGGGAAGGCAGGAACACGAGGTGGGACCGAGCGGAAAGGGGGCTGCTGGAAGCCCCGTCCGTGCGAGTTGAGGCCCGAGGCGGAGGAAGAAAACGATGTCTAATCGGCTTTTCGTGGTGGGTATAGTGCTGCTGCTGATGGGCGTGCAGCTGCGGATGGTGAAGTCCTTTGAGCTGAACGACAAGGCGAGTGCCTATATCTCGTCGAAGCTACCCAAGAAACCGGTTCCTTCTACGACGTTTGTGTCGTACGACCCGTTTGGCGACCTGGGCAGGGCCAAGGAGGAACCGCCGGCCATCCGTTCGGTCACGCCGCCGCGGTGGCTGGGCTGGTCGTTCATCTCCATCGGGGCGACGCTGGTCCTGACGAACCCCTGCTTCCGTCGTTAAGCGGGCTCGACCCAGGGCCGGGCGTCACGCGGAGATGGTTGGCGACGCGGGGAGGCCTCGGAGTCGCAGGCCTCGCAGCCTCGGGGCTTGAGTCCGGGGGGAGGCACTGTTTGCGGGTGCCCCGGGGTGGCACGGGCAGGGGGGCCCGGGCGCAGTGACATGGGCTCAGTGACACGGGCGAGCGGAGGAGACGGTGGCTGGCCCGGGCGATCCCAGGCAGCTTCCCGCCGGAACCCGCCGGCCCCTTCGTGCGCACCGGCTTTCAAAGGTGGGAGCCCGCCATTAGAATGCAGTGGCCGAAGCGGTTTTCCGGGACTCTTGGTCAGCCCGGCGTTCTCTTGAGTGGCATAGCGTGGTTGAGCGTTACGACGGGCGCGGATACAGCTGCTCGGTCAACGCGTCAGGAGTTGTTTTGATGGCTGAGCACCAGCGCATTCAGGTCACGAACGTCGGGGACGTGGCCGTAGTTCGGTTTGCCGACCGCAAGATTCTGGACGATCTGGTCATTCAGGACCTCGGCCAGGAGTTGTTCGCGCTGGTGGAGCAGGAGGGTCGGAAGAGCCTGCTGCTGAACTTCACGAACGTGGAGTTTCTCTCGAGTGCGGCGCTGGGCAAGCTGATCTCGCTGCACAAGAAGGTCGATCGAGCGGGCGGGCGGCTGAAGCTCAGCAACATCCGAGCTGAGATCTACGATGTGTTCGTCATCACGCGATTGAACGAGAAGTTTGATATCCGCGAAGACCAGGCGGAGGCGTTGGCGGCCTTTGGCGCCTGACGCTCAAGCGATCTCCTCCAAGATGGATGGAAGTTGAGGACCACGGCGGCGACGGCAGCGCGCCGCGACGTCGAAATGCCCGCTCCTTGGCGTGTTTCTTGGCGGGCAATGGGTGGATACCAGGCTGCGATCATGCGGGGGGAATTCTGTCGCCCTCCGTATCACCAAAAATCCGAGAGAGGCGAGCGGACACCCGATGAATGAGCCGTCTTGGACATGGGTTGCCGACCGCGTGATTCCCAGCGTGAACGCTGACGGGCACGCGCTCATCATGGAGATCGTCGACCAGTTGAAGAAGCATGGCTGGACGGACTCCAACATCTTCGGCGTGCATCTCTCGCTGGAGGAGGCCGTCGTGAACGCGATCAAGCACGGCAACCGCGAGAGTCCCGAGAAACGCGTGCATGTGTCCTGCAAGATCTCGCCGACCCGTTGCTGGATCGAGGTGCGTGACGAGGGCCCGGGTTTCAATCCGGAAGCGGTCCCCGACTGCACGCTGGACGAGAATCTCGACAAGCCCAGCGGCCGCGGCCTGATGCTGATGCGGAACTTCATGACGATGGTCAACTACCTCCCGCCAGGCAACCACCTGGTGATGGAAAAGGTCTTGGATTAGTCATGGAGCGCGGTCATCCCGACCGCACAGCAGCCGAGAAGACTCCGCGCCCGGCCGTAGAGCCCCTCTCCGAAGTGCGCGGCAGCCCTCGCAACGGCTCCCGACTGGCACAGCAGCCGAGTCCCCTCGCCTGGCGACCTGCCTTGCTCCGGCTCCCAGGTTTACTCCGCTTTCCCGCCTCCGCCAGAGGTCCGGACACGTATAGGGCGACCAGTCATGAGCGACGTCGATCCTGGGGCGGAGGTGGTCGACTCCGGCTTGAAAACCGCACAAAGTTCGGATACGATTCCGAGTCTTGACACTGCTCGAGGGCGTGGTGAGGGAAAATCTACCCTTCTGCGTCCGAAGGACTTCGCCTGCGAAGGCCGATGTTATAATCGAGCGATCCGCGAGGAGACGGTCCGAGTCATCGGCCGTGATCCGAGCGGCAGGCGTGCCGCGGTCAGGTTCTTGCAAGGGCCGAGACCGGTGGTTGCCATCCCGATCCCCTGTAGCTCAGTTGGTAGAGCAGGCGGCTGTTAACCGCCGGGTCGTAGGTTCGAGTCCTACCGGGGGAGCTGAGATTTTTGGCTCGGAAAGAGCCTGTTGACACGCAAAGCCGAGAGTGAAAGCTCTCGGCTT
>CAZUJM010000206.1:0-8501 GCA_964620405.1 uncultured Pirellulaceae bacterium
CACTCGGCGCAGCCCACCGACAGGGCCAGCCACACGACTCCCACCGATTGCGTGCGATCCACCACCTGCCGCACACGGAACTCCTCCAAGTCGGCACCGCCCTCGCGATTGCTGAGCGTATTGCGCAGAAAGCCGGTGGCGATCTTCTGGGATGTGGTCTCCTGGGAAGTGGCCGCATCGGGGAGAAGGTCCCCGGCCAACTGCTCGACCGTGAAGCGATCAAAGGGCATGTCGCCGTTCAACACATCGACGACCCAGTCTCGATAACGCCATGCCTGGGGGCGGTGGAAATCCTGCAGGTATCCATCGCTGTCGGCGTAGTGGGCCAGGTCGAGCCACCAACGTCCCCAACGTTCACCGAAATGAGGCGACGCCAGCAGGCGATCGACGGCGCGAGGCCAAGCGTCCGGATGGGAGTCCGACAGGAAAGCGGTGGTCTCTTCCGGTAACGGGGGCAGGCCAACGAGATCCAGGGACGCACGTCGCAGGAGGGTTCGGCGATCAGCAAGCGGTGCCGCCGTAAGTCCCACGCTGTGCAGGCGGGCCACGATGAATGCGTCGATTGCATGGTGAAGGCCGGGAGCGGCCGGAGGCCTGCCCGGGCCGGGCGGCACCAGCGCCCAGTGGGGCTCGTAGGCGGCACCGGCCTCGATCCACCGCTTCAGCAACTGCCGCTCCTCCACGGCGAGCGGCAGGACGCTGCCAGGGGGAGGCATGACCTGGTCTGGATCGCTGCTGTCGACGCGGCGGATGAGTTCGCTCTGCTGCGTTTGTCCCGGCACGATCGCGCGGGTCCCGTTGCGCTCGGCCATCGCAGCCTCTCGATCGTCCAGCCGCAGTTCGGCCTCGCGTCGCCCGGCATCCGGACCATGGCAGGGAAAGCAACTGCGGGCCAGAATCGGCAGCACGTCACGATGGTATTGCAACTGTTCTTCCGCCAACGATCGCGCAGAGCCACCCCAGCACAGCATCAGGGCCGCGACGAAAGGAACAGCGCTGAATCTCATGACATACGCAGTCATGTCGAGGTACCGCGGAGCTTTGCCGAGGAACAGACGCAACCAGGGCGGGCGAGTCGCCCCCATTGTGGTCGACGCGGCGACGAATCACCAGCCTCCCGCGTTGACGAAGGAAACCGCGACGACAAGGACGCCGAGGTCCCCAGATGAAGGCATGGTTCCGATTCCCGGCATGCCTCGGTTGCTCTTCCGCAAGGGTTCAACGACATGACACTCGGTGGCAGCCCGTCACCGCCTGATGCCTGCTATGGTCCATGGATTGCAATCGTCATGGCATCGCCAGTAACCTGGGGGTGCGATGGACGATTCACCCTAAGGAGCTTGGCGGCAGGCAGCCAAGACGGTTGAGAACCAGGATCCCGGAGGACAGTCCGATGGCCTTGACCGGATACACCCAGTGGAAAGAGCAGCTCTTTATCCGCAACGAGGACGGCAAGGAGTTCCTGTTCGATTGCGGCTGGGGAGTCGAGCCTCCGGTGGCGTATCTGCCCGCCGCAAGCGACTGGCGTCGCTGCACGCCCTCATGGCTCCACAAACAACGGCAGGAGGTCATCGCCGTTATGCAGCACCATGGACACAGGGTCGAGGACGGGCCGTACCCGGACCATGTCGATTAGAAGGATCCAAGACGAGCACAAGAGGGGGACGGATCGACTCGCGTTGCGAACGGCTGCTGAATACAGCCTCGGTCGCCTGTTCACCACGAAGCCGGACGCGAGACCAGGTAGCAGAACCCGCGAGAAAGTTGCGGCGTCTTGCAGCGAGGAGACCCACGAGGGGCATGCCGGACCGCTCGCGGGCGGTCCGGCTGAGTCATCTGCAATCGCAATTAGCTCAACTGCAGGTTCACGAGGTAGTCGATCGTCAGGGTCTCGAAATTCGACTCGACCTCGAACGTATACGTCTGGCCCGCCACCACAGCGAACGAACCCGACTTCTTCCCACCTCGAGAGTAGGGCTCCAGCTCCAGGACTTCCTGGTCGGCCGCTCGGTTCTTCACCTTGACCTTCGCGTAGCGTCCGTCCACCGGCATGATGGTCGTGGTCAGCGTACCGTTGGTCGCTGCCGTGAACGAATAGATCCGCTTGGCCTCACCGGTCAAGGATCCGGTCAGTGACGCGAAGCCCAACGCATCGAAGCTGATTTCGTTGCCAACGATCGGCGAAACGGTGGAGTTGTCCAGCTTCAGGTCGACCGTGAACCCAACGGCGGAATGGTCGAAGGGCGACCGGACGCGGAGGATGTACAGCGTGCCCGGCACGATCGCGGCCTGGCCGGTCGTGATGCCGTTGTCCATCGGCTCGACGTCGAGCAGATGAACATTCGTCGCCGCGTTCTTCAATTCCACCTCGGCGTAGTTGCCGTTGGCATCGGGAAGCACGGTGACGGTCAGAGTTGACTTGCCCTCGGGGGCGACGAACTTGAAGTACTTGCGATCGCGCTCGCTGAGCGACTCGCCTGTGAGTTGGGCCGTCTGGTCGGTCTCGGCCGGGGCGTCTGCAGGCAGGAAGTTGACGGTCTGCGCGACGCCTGGATCCACCGGTCCCTTGTGGTCGTCGTCGTAACCATCGCCGTCGTCGTCGCCATCCTCAAAGCGATCCGTGCTGTCGTCTTCGCGATCGAGGCCGCGACCGCCGCGGATGCGATCCTTGCCGGTCCCGCCGTTCAGGACGTCGTCGTCATCCTCGCCGTCGAGGTCGTCGTTCTGGTCCTCGCCATACAGATCGTCGTTGCCATTACCGCCTCGCAGAGTATCCTTGCCGCGGCCGCCGAAGAGGTCATCATCGCCCGCGTCACCAAAGACGCGGTCGTTTCCGTCTCCGCCGTTAGTGTTGTCGTCACCGTTGCCACCCGCGATGTAGTCATCGCCGAGGTTTCCAAACAGCTGGTCGTTGTCGTCGCCACCGCGCAGGTCGTCCGCACTTCGTCCGCCGCGCAACGTATCCTCGCCCGCTCCGCCTTCCGCCTTGGACTTGATCGCCGTATTGTTGACGAACGTGTCATCTCCGCCCAGGCCATTGAAGACGATCGACTTGACGTCCGACGCTTTGTACGTCTTGCTGTCAACGCCCGTCAGCGCAACCGTGACGAACTTCTTGCTCGGTTGATTTACTTCGGCGATGTCGTTGCCATCGGTACCGTTGATCGTCAGCACGCCCTTCACCAGGGTGATGCCAGGGGTGACTGCGAGCGGCACGCGGATTTCCAACGATTCGATCTTCAGTTTCGTGGAGGAGCGACGGGCCTTCGACTGAGACGGCTTTCTCTTCTTCATGGATGGTTCCTCTTCGATGTGACAGCAAGTCGCCTAGAGCGTTGTATCAATACCGGCGTGGTTCGCGAGTATCTCTACTTACTATACTTCGGGCCGGATTTACCGACAGGGGCTTCATCATGGATTTGCAAGCGAGTCCGATGATAAGGCATCGCGTATCGCCATCGGGCGAGTCGCCACGTGACCAATTGGCGTATGTGTTGGTGTCGCATCACCCCGGGGATTGCTGTGGTAATCCGCAAGCTGCAGAGGGAGCAAAGAATCTATCCGTGTTCCAACCGGGAGTCGCTCTGTGCGAAACCGTGACTGCAGATGGCAAGGGTTTCGCGGACCCTAAGTTTCCGGCGAGCCGCGCCAAAGCGGGTAATGATCGGAAAACTAAACATGGGGAAGCAAATCTGCCTCGCAGAGAACGCCAAGGACGCAGTTTGTCGCGGTTCTGGATCCCGCCGGGCCGGCTTTCGCCACCATCGAGCCAGACGATATGCTGAACGACGAATTTGCCACACAAGGACAAGAGGCGGTCATGAGTCGAATGCGCTGGAGCCGGTGGATACGAGGGGCTGTGTTTCTTGCCGTTGGGCCACTGTGTCTTTTTGTGAACACTGGTTGTGGGGAGACATTTTCCCTGGCAGCTGATTTTTCCGAAACGGACAACGGGACAAAGGGGCCGTGGTCGTACCGGATGGAGGTGCGAGCTGAGGGTCGCGTGGAGTTTCCGCCGTTGCCTTCATGCACCCGTGATGCCAACACGATCTGGGGCTCGAACTTCGCGGAGCCACCGCGGATGTGGAGTGATCCGTCGGGTTACTGGGCCATCGGCCGCAACGCGAGCGGCCGGGAGCAGTACTCCGATCGCAACGACGCGAGATGGGCGCCGGGCGAAGTGCTCCTGCACCCCAAGGCGGGGCAGTCTCCCGGGGGCCTTGTGATTGCCTGGACCGCACCGCGGGCTGCCTTGGTCGACTTGCGGTATGAGTTCGAGATGGCGACTCCGCAGAGCAGCGGTGTGGGCTACCGTCTTGTGAAACGTTGCGGTAGCGACCTCGAGGAGTTGGTGGTTCTGTCAAACATCGGAGCCGGTGTTGCCAACGAACTGCACCAGGTGCACGTCGCCCGCGGCGATGCGTTGTACTTCTGCTTCGATACGGCCGGAGATCCCGGGGGTGATATCGTACGCAGTTCGATCACGGTCGAGGACACGGCGGCGGAAGCCTCACCGGAGCCGGGTGTGGCGGGCGGCGTGCTTACGGCCGGCAGCGACTTTCGACTCGTTGTAAGCCCTCCGCACGCAGGTCCGTGGCAGTGGTTCAAGGATGGGCAACCGATCGTGGGCGCGACCGGGGACACCTTCGGGATGCGCGGTTTGAAACCGTTGGACAGCGGTCGCTACACCGTACGTATGGGCACGCAGGTCAGCCGGGAAACGGAAGTGCAGGTCGTGCCGGCCAAGCCGCTTCCCGATCCGAACGCGTCGCGCACTCCGAGGGAGGTCTTTGCGGAGACGCTCCCCGAGCAGGAGCGCGAGTTGGAGACGAGCGAACTGATGCGGCGATTCGCGTCGTCGCGTCGGAAGCTGGCCTCGCTGCCGCATCGGCCCGCGTACCACTTCGTCAGTCCCGAAAACATGCTGAACGACCCCAATGGTCTCTGTTTCTGGCAGGGCCGCTGGCACCTGTTCTACCAGGCCTATCCGCCGGACGAGTTTCCGGATCCGCAAGACATCAAGAAACGCCGCCAGCACTGGGGCCATGCCGTCAGTGAAGACCTCGTGCATTGGCGTGACCTGCCGTACGCGATCTATCCGGGGCCGGAACGCATGTGCTTTTCGGGCAGCACGCTGGTCGAGGAAGACCGCGTGATCGCTTTCTATCCAGGTATTGGCGCCGGACAGATGGTGGCCGTCTCCGATGATCCCTTGCTCCTGAACTGGGACAAGATGGGCCCGGTCAACAGTGGGCATGGCGACTCGGATCTGTGGAAGGAAGGTGACACCTACTACGGTCTGGTCGGGAGGTCGCTGTGGGCCTCCCAGGACCTCAAGAGTTGGGAGTCGCGGGGTGAGTTCCTGTCCGCCCTGCCCTTCCTGCGTCCCGATGATGACGGTGCGTGTCCGAACTTCGAACGCATCGGCGACAAGCACCTGCTGCTGTTCTTCAGCCATAGCAACGGCGGACAGTATTTCCTGGGCGATTATGCCAGCCAGCGATTCACGCCGTATGCGCATGGTCGCTTCAATCACGGTCGTGTTGCGCCGGGCGGCGTCCACGCCCCTTCGTCCGCCGCGGACGGAGACGGCGGGGTAGTGAACATCCTGAACATCAACGATGGTCGCTACAGCGAGGACTGGGACCAGATCATGTCGGTACCGCAGCGATTGACGCTGGGCGACGATAAACTGCTGCGAGTGCGGCCGATCGAGAGCTTGGCGTCGTTACGGCGTGAGCATCGGCAGGTCGCGAAGACGGTGCTGCCAGCCAATAAAGAACTGGTACTGGAATCAATTCGCGGCAATACGATGGAGTTGGAACTGGAGATCGATCCGAGGGAATCGCGTTGGTTGCAATTGAATGTCCTGCGGTCACCGGATGGCGAAGAACAGACGTCCATCACCTTCTACAATTTCGAGCGGGAATTGACGTACTGGTACCAGACGCCGGGCGAAGTGGTGCTCGACGGGACGCGATCCAGTACGCTGCCGGATGTGTGGATCCGACCGCCCGAACGTGTTGTGCTAAGGCGCGACGGCGAACCGCTGCGTCTGCGCGTGTTTCTTGACCGCAGCGTGGTGGAGGTGTTCGTCAACGATCGCCAATACTTGGCGATGCGTGTCTACCCGGGACGCGACGACAGCTTCGGAGTGTCGCTGCGGGCCCAAGGCCAGCCCGCAGTCCTTCAGCATCTGAACGCCTGGCATTTGCAGCCAATCTGGCCCTAACCGGAGCGCGGCCGTCCCGGCCGCACTGCAGCGTCACGCGTCCCGGCCGCACTGCAGCGTCACCAGTCCCAGCCGCACCGACCACAGCGTAGCCTATCTGACTCGACCGTCCGAATCACGAATCACGTGCCCCCGGATCGCGTGAATGCATGTCATGGGAGTGCTGCGTGGCAGCGCCGAGTTCACTCGGCCATGATTTCGGGTGGCCCGACACCGGTGTCCGACAGATCGTCCAGCTTCCCGCCGTCATCCCGCAGGTTCTTCCCCACGGAATAGACGAGCCAGCCTTTGTCGGTGTGGCGGATCGTCAGCGGCTTGCCGGTGTACGGGTCGACTGTGGCGTCTGCGGGAAGTCCAAGGGAGCCGACCGAAAAGACGGCTGTCGACTGCTGCGCCTCCAGTTGGTTCAGCGTTCTCAGGCAGCGTTGCATGGCCCGCGACCGATTCAGCGATTCGCGCGCGGCATCCAGGGTCGGGTCGATCGGGGCCGCGATTCCGCGGGCATTGACGCGTTGGAGACCGGCAATTTCATGCTGGCTTGTTGCGCCCCAAGTGAGTTGCTGGTCAAGCACATCCAGATAGCTGATGAATGCGGAATTGGTCACCCAGGGAACGCCCGGCAGCTCCCCGAACGACTCAATGCCAACGGCTCGTTCGGTCCGAATCGCATGGACAAACTGGTCCATCGCGTCGTGTCGGGCCAGTTCCGCCTCGATCGCTTCGTGCGTTTCCGCGGTGAGCGAGGAAGTCTGCAGCAGTCCGTTCAGCCCGTGGATGGCGATGGAGCGACAAGCGATGTTCACTAGGAAAATCATCAACGTCGGTTCTTGGTCCTGCAAACGCGTCAGCTGAAGTCCGAGGAGGTAGGCCTTTGCCGCATCGTCCGGGTGTCCCGTCGCGCTCAGATAACGCCCGCGACAGTCGAGCAGTCGGGCGACGGTCCGCATCTGGTTCGCCACGCCGATGCTCGATTCGCCGAAGGCGGACGATCCGTGGTCCGCATGCAGGTCCGCGGCGTGGTGGTTGCAGCCGGCCGCTTGTTCGATGGCCGGAAAGACCTGCGGAAACTTGTCGATTCCGGTCGTCGTTCCCGCGACCTGCTCCGGGCTCAGGCCTACGCGCCAGTTGAATCCATCCGCATGCGCGTAAGGATGGATCGCGTTGTATAACGCTTCGACGTCGTCCTGGATTGGCGTGAGGTAAGCACACGCGTTGTTCGCAGGTGTCCTATCCCGCATTGTGAGGTCCGCGAGGGAAACCGGATCGCCGGCGGCACGCAGGGCTTCCAGTCGGCGCTCCAGTCGCGCGTGCAAGAACCAGGCGTAGAGGCTGGCGCCGATAACGAGTGATGCGAGGCCTCCGGCCAGCGCACGAACGATTCTTTTCCATTTCATGGCGTCGATGATCCTCGTTGAGATCTACGCAGGTGCGTGGGGAGCGGGTTGCCGGGTGGAACCCGCCGTGCAAATCTCCGTGCTCTCCGTGGTACACCAAGGACCCTGCCGAAAACAGACCGCTTCCGAATGCCGCGGGGATTTTAACTCGGAGGACACCGAGGAAGTACCGAGGGCCATGGAGTGTCTGCCGCGATCGCAGGGATCCCGATTTTCAGGAGGACCTCAGTCCGCAGAAGGAAACCTCTGTACGCGAGGCCATCCAGCAGTTCCAGACGTTCAGCGACCGGCCGAGTCTGATCTGCATCGATCGGGATGCCAAGCCGGAAGGAGCAGGCCACTGATGCGCAAGGAAGGCCGCAAGGAACGCCGCGGGAACACTGCCAACCGTCTGAAAAGCGGGTACTTCATTTTCGGTGGATGAAGTGCCTCCGATACACGACCGCAGTATCGGCGACGAAGCCAGTCGGCATGGAGGCGGCACACGGCCAAAAAAGAAACCCCCACGGTCGCGAAGGCGACCGTGGGGGTTTCAGTGGCGGGGGCAGGATTCGAACCTACGACCTCGAGGTTATGAGCCTCGCGAGCTGCCAGACTGCTCCACCCCGCGTCATGCCTGAAGTATAACGCGTGTCTTCGACTGCGGGAAGAGGGACTTGGGTAATCGTCGATATTTCGTCGAGTCCTCTGCGGTTCCCCTGGTGCGGGCGATGCGGCTCGAGGGAACATGAATGCAGGTTTTCGGCAGTGATCCACCCTGAAGGGGCGTACGAATGAACGACAAGCAGTCCCTCAGCAGTGCGATCCGAGCGCGGGTGTTGGAACTTACCCGGGCACGGGGGCCGGAGAAGTCGATCTGCCCTTCCGAGGTGGCG
>CAZUJM010000206.1:8511-10950 GCA_964620405.1 uncultured Pirellulaceae bacterium
CTGGATCCGGACCGCTGGCGGGATCTCCTGCATGAGGTGCGTGTCGTATCCCAGGCGTTGGTTGACGAGGGCCTTCTCGAGGCGACCCAGCGGGGCCGCGTTGTCGACCTGCCGACGGCCCGCGGACCCGTGAGGCTCCGAATGCGGCCCGTGGATCGCGCGGGCGACTGACGGAAACCCTGACCGAAACCAAGGTCCTGCGGCCTCGCGCTGTCGGCCAGCCCGTCAGATGTTCCGACTGCAGCGAATGTCCGGAGTCCGCTGGCAGATCCGGGGGCCTTCCCGATGCCAAGTGACTCGGGCATGGCGTATCCTTGCGGACGCGTGATCGGCCGGGATTTTGTGATCCCCAAGCACGATCGGGCCGGTTTTGCGTAGACTGTCAGGAGCCAACGACTGGGTGTTCCTGACCGTCCTGCGGGCTGCTGGGTTCCGGTTTCCGGTCCCGAAAAATGGTCGAGATGCCGACGAGAGAGCGGGCACGATGAGCGATGTGAAACGATCGGCCGAATCCGCATCCTCCGCCGTGGGAAATCCCGCGTCGGAGGCCGCGCGCTGGCGGGATTCGGCTTCCGCGAACCCACTTCCACCGCCCGTGCCGCCACCGATTGCTTCCCCCGAACAGTTCGCCAGCTATCTCCGTCCCGCCCCATCGCCCCGCTTGGTCGAGGCCCCCGGGCGGTCGACCGCGCGTCGGCTCCCGGACCCGCCCGTGCGTCGCCACCTGCCGGACCAACTTTCCCGCACGCCGGCTTCGGCTTCCGCGGCCGTGAAACTCGATCAGCAGGAAGTCGAGGAGGCGATGCCTGCGGAACGAATCAAGAACCGATCCTGGTTCGACTTTCGACCGCTGGAGCAGGCGCCGCCCTGGCTGATCAGCCTGCTGATGCACATGGCGATCCTGCTGCTGCTGGGACTGCTGTGGCTGCCCAAGCTGCAGCAGAACGTCTGGCAGGTGACGGCCGTCTTTGCAGAGACACTGGGCGTGCAGACCGAAATCGACACCGGTTCGGTGGAGATGGAGATCCAGCAGCCGACCGATCCGGTGATCACTCCCCAGGACCTGCCGCCGGTGGAGAGCCCCAAGCTGGAACCGCAGCCGGTCGAAGCGACAGCGGCCGAAGCGGCCCAGGTGATCAGCGACCTCGCCGCTCCGGACGTGGGGCTGGCATTGACGGGCCGCGAAGCCGGCTCCAAGGCCATGCTGTTGGCGGCCTACGGCGGGACGGCGCTGACCGAATCGGCGGTGACCGACGGACTGGAGTGGCTGCGGCGCAACCAGCAGAAGGATGGCAGTTGGAAGCTGGATGGCCCCTACGGTGACGGCGCGACGGTGGACAACCCCACGGCGGCCACGGCCATGGCACTGCTGGCCTTCCAGGGAGCGGGACATACGCATCGTGCCGGCAAGTATCGCACGGTGGTCAATCGCGGCATTCGAGCCCTCGTGAAGATGCAGAACCGCGAAGGCGACTTCTTCCAGGGCAGCGTCGGCCACCATCGCCTCTACAGCCAGGCCCAGGCCACGATCGCCGTCTGCGAACTCTATGGAATGACCAACGACTCGTCGCTGCGGCTGGCGGCCGAACGAGCCGTCGACTACGCCGTGAAGGCGCAGGATGCGCTGGGTGGCTGGCGGTACCAACCGGCTTTCGACAGCGACACGTCCGTCACCGGCTGGTTCATGATGGCCCTGCAGAGCGCGCGGATGGCGGGGCTGGAGGTGCCGAGCGACACGCTGCAGCGGGTCAGCGCCTACCTCGACCGCGCCGGCAGTTCGAACATGTCGCGCTACGCGTACCAGCCGGGCATGGAACCGACGCACACGATGACGGCCGAGGCGCTGCTCTGCCGCCAGTACCTGGGCTGGCCCAAGGACGACCCACGCCTGAAAGCTGGCCTGACCATGATCGCCGCCTATCCGCTCAGCTGGGAGGATCGCGATGCCTACTACTGGTATTACGCCACCCAGGTGTTGCATCATCTGCACGATGAGCGTTGGACCGAGTGGAACAGCGTCATGCGGGAGCTGCTGCCGCAGGAGCAGACGAAGTCAGGCCCAGAGCGCGGCAGCTGGTCCCCGCTAGGCGACCGCTGGGGATCGCAGGGCGGACGCCTCTACGTGACCTGCCTGCACCTGTTCATGCTTGAGGTCTACTATCGGCACCTGCCTTTGTACCAGTGAGAGCAGGAGAGAGTACTCCGCGGCTATTCAACCGGGGGAATTTCGCCCCACTGGCGGATGGCTTCGTAGACGGCAATGGCCACGGAGTTGGCCAAATTCAGGCTTCGCACGCGCGGCGACATCGGAAATGAGACACACCGTTCTGTGTTCTCGCGAAGGATCTCGGGAGGCAGTCCCTGGGTTTCACGACCGAAGACGAAGAAGTCGCCCGGCTGCACCTCGGCGAGGAACTTGGAGCGCTGCGATCCACCCTT
>CAZUJM010000207.1:0-7634 GCA_964620405.1 uncultured Pirellulaceae bacterium
GGATCCCAGTATTCGTCGTCCGTTTCCAGGAAGCGGTAGTAGAGCCGGAAGGCATCGCTGCTGGGCGGCGTATCGGTGCCGAACATCACGCGGTCCTGGTACTTGATGATGAAGCGGCGGGCGGAATAGGGCTGCCGTCCCAGTTCCGAAATACGGGCGTCGATGTCGATGTAGAAGTTCGGATAGCGGTCCAACCAGCGGCCCACCGTTTCGACATCCTCGGGGTTGTTGCCGAAGTGCGCGCCGATGAAGGTCGTTCGCGGATGACGCTCGATGACGCGATTGCGTTGTTCGTGCAGGGCCTTGCGCGTGGGGAAGTCCTTGCCGTGGAAGAGCCAGTCGGGATGCGCGTTCAGTTCGTGCCAGCGTTCGTTGAAGCGATCCAACGGGGTGAAGAAGGCCGCCGGGTCGGACGTATGGATCATCACCGGCCGCTGGAACTCGCCGCACAGCGCCCAGATCGGATCGAGCTTCGGATCGTCGACGGGCATCAGCCGCCCGTCGCGATAGCGGAAGGTGAGCCCCAGGTCCTTGTGGATCTTCAACCCCTTCGCTCCGGCCTCGAAGCCCTGCCGCAGCCGGGCGACTTCGCGGTCGGTCCAGCCGGGATCATCAATGCCGCGGAAGTCGAGCAGCGCGAAGGTCAGGAAACGGCCGGGATGCTTCTCATCCAGCATGGCCAGCGTCGTTTTCAGCCCCTCATCCCAGCCGCCATCGAGGTTCACCACGGTTTCGACGCCCGCGTCGTCCATCGCCCGCAGGAACTCGGCGACGCGCTGCGGCGTCAAGCGGCCCGCGCCCCCCAGATGATTGTGCACGTCGATGGCGGGCACCGCCGGTTTGTTCACCTCCGTCACCCGCGTGACGAGCATCGCGCGAGGCTGCCAGTCCTTCAGCCGCAGCTCCCGGATGTCCTCCACGGGTTCCGCCGCCGGTTCTTCGGCCCGCGCGGGCGCCTCCGCCAGCGTCATGACCGTCGCCAGGATCCACGCCACCGCGACGAGAATCGCCCGAGGCCGGCCCAACGCCAAACAACCCATCCGTAGCTGCCGCATCGTGAGCTGCCGCATCGTGTAACGCGGCCTCCGAAACCCGAGCGTCCCGACTCTCTCGCCTGTCATCGCGTGCCCTGCCTTTCGCCGGAATCGTCGTCCGGACATGCGGCCCACCGCGCTATTCGAAGAGCAGCGTGCCGTAGTTCTGGTAATCGTGAAAGCTCTTGCCGACGCGTGCCCAGTCCCATTCGGTCATCTGGTCGCCATCGTAGTCGACGCGGTAGAGGTTCGCGCGCCAGCGGGTGCCGCGGCGCGGAGGAACGTTCGGCAGCGGCTTGAGCAGCGCAAAGGGCACGAAGACCTCCGCCCGCCAGCCCGTGATGGCCGCTCCCGTTCGCGCCTCGCCGCCCTCGATGCGCACCGCCTTGCGGATCTTGCGTTCACCTTCGTAGTGCCACGGGCGCCAGCCAAAGTAGTCGCCGCCGGAGTTGGGAACCAGGATCGGCAGCTCGCGGCCCAGCGGCGAAATCTCATACTCGAAGTAGACCGGCAGTGATTCGTCCGGCCAAAGGAAGAACTCGAACACGTCTTCCTTCCAGAGATCCATGAAGTCCTCGGCCATCGAAGCGGACAGTTTCTTGTCCGAGCCCTCCATCAGCACATACAGGCCCTTGGCCGAGTAGACCATCTTGGCGCGGGCCGTATAGTCGTGGTGCGGGTCGTCGCGAAGCTGCAAGGAGCTCCATGTCGCCGCCTGCCACGCCGGATGCTTGCCCTCGCCCGTGACCTCGAAGTCCACGTCCACGAACGGGAGCCGCATCACCGGCTGCTTTTCGGCGGCGCACAGCGGACCGGTGACCATGCCCAGCAGGACGGCAGGCAGCCACAAGAAAGACAGACGCTTCGGAGATGCGCAGCTTCGCTTCATCGAATCGCTCCAGGCTCGCGGCGCGCGAGGCGTGGGACGATCCCGTTCGTCTTGGCTCGCGGCCTGCGGACGGAGGCCGATGATAGCAGCGGCGCCGCGCTGGGGGCAAGCTGGGCGCGGGGGCTTCTTGACGGGCTGGTGCGACCGGAACGGTCGCGCTCCAGCACCGGCCAACATGAGCTGTGGCCAACAGGGGCGGAGTCTGGTGCGCAGTCTGGTGCAACCGGGACGGTCGCGCTCCGGACTTCAGGAGGCGGGCTGGTCCTCGATCTCGTACTTCTCGAGGAGCCGGTAGAGCGTCCGGCGGCCGATGCCGAGTGCCCGGGCGGTGCGTGCCTTGTTCCCCTTGTGGCGACGATACGTCTCGGCGATGTGCAGCTTGTTCAAGGTTTCCAGGTCGCACTTCGTGCCCGCCGTCGCCGGCGGCACGCTGTTGACTCCCTGCACGATTTCCGGCGGCAAGTTCTCGAGCCGGATCCAGTCGTCCTCCGCCAGGATTTTCGCCCGCTCAATCGCGTTCTGCAGCTGGCGGATGTTACCCGGCCAACTGTAACGCTCCAGCACCTCCATCACCTCCGGGCTGATGTTCCATTCGTCCCCGGCGAAGTGGTCGGCCAGCAACCGCACGTCTCCCGTCCGCTCCCGCAGCGGCGGCAGGTAGATCGTCAGCACGTTGATGCGATAGAAGAGATCCTCGCGGAACCGCTTCGTATCGACTTCCTTCACCATGTCCCGGTTCGTGGCCGCAACCAGCCGGACATGGACATGGCGTTCCTTCACCGACCCCAGTCGCCGCAGCGAACCATCCTCCAGGACACGCAGCAGCTTCGCCTGCAGCGGTCCGGCCAGCTCGCCGATCTCGTCGATCATCAGCGTGCCGCCATCGGCCACTTCAAAGAGCCCCGGCTTGGCACTCACCGCGCCCGTGAAGGCCCCCTTCTCATGCCCGAACAGTTCGCTTTCCAGCAGCGTCTCGGGCAGCGCCGCGCAGTTGATCACCACCAGCGGCTTGTCGCTCAGCGGACTGTACTGGTGCAGCGCGCGGGCGACCAGTTCCTTGCCCGTGCCGCTCTCGCCCTGGATCAGAATCGGTTTGTCCGACGCCGCCGTCCGCTCGATCAAGCGAAAGACGCTCCGCATCGCCTCCGAGCGGCCGATGATCTGCGGCGGGCGTTGGTGCTGGCGAAGCACTTCGCGGAGCTGCTGGTTCTCCTTGACGATCTGCCCGGACGAGTGCGCCTTCAGCACCAGCCGCTCCAGTTCGCGGAGCCGGATCGGCTTCGTCAGGTACTCGCACGCCCCCTTCTTCATCGCCTCGACCGCCGTCTCGATCGAGCCCTCGCCGGTGAGCATGACGATCTGCGAGTCGCAGCCGCGGCCCTTGAGTTTCTCCAGGAGTTCCAGACCCGACATCCCGGGAATCACCATGTCCAGGATGATGACGTCAAACGTCTTGCGGTCCGTGAACTCCAGCGCGTCCTCGGCCGTGCCGCAATCGGAAACCTGGTGCCCCGCCCGACGGAAAAACTCCGCCATGTCCCCCCGCAGCACCTGGTCGTCGTCCACGATCAACAGGCGGACCGGCTTTTCCGACGTCACTTCGCTCATGTTCACTTTTCCTTCACCCGAACTGTGCGGAACCGGCACACACGGCGTTCCGACATGTGCGTTCTAACACACCGTCCCCCACCCAGGACGGGCGGAGAGGCCATCTTATCTGAAACCTTGCGTCAACGGGGCGCGCTGTCCGCCCAGCGGCACACTCACCGCGCCCCATCGAGGCTCGCGACTGCGGCACCCCGCGTCTCAAGCCCTGTATCCTTCCTCTGCATCCCCTTCCGCTTCTCCCTCCGCGAGGTCTTCCGCGGCTCGATCCGCATCCGGCTCCGCATCCAGATCTACATCCGGCCCCGCCGCTCCTTCCACCCCCATCAGGCCGCGAATGGCCGCTTCCAGGTCGTTCTTCCGGAACGGTTTTCCCAGGAACGCCCACCTGACATGCGGCGACTCGAAGGCCATCACCTCTTGCTGCCCAAACGCGGACAACACAATACAGGGTACCGGCAAGCTCGCATGGATCTGCCGAATCGCCTCATCTCCCGACAGCATGGGCATCCGCACGTCGGTGATGATCAGGTCCGGTTCCGCGGCCAGCGCCAAGTCGACCAGTTGAAGGCCGTTCTCCACGGGCCCCAACACTTCATGCCCAAGACGCTCCAGCACTCGCTTGAGGAAGTCCCGCATGTCCGGCTCATCGTCGGCCACGGCGATTTGAAGGGTTCGGGGCATTAAACGTCTCGGGGAAGATAAAGTACGAACTCGGCTCCCGGGCGAGTTGAATCTCCGATTGAGATCGACCCACCGTGGGCGGCCAGAATTCTCTTTGCAATTGCCATGCCGAGTCCCGTACCCTTGGACTTCGTCGTGAAGAAAGGCTCGAAGACATCCGCCTTGGCTTTGGGGGACAGTCCCGGGCCGTTGTCGTGGACGCGGATTTCGAGGAACCCGGGACCGGCGGGGCCTGCCGATGGCGTCTCCTCGGTGGCCCCTGCATCGGCCGCCGGAACACTCGACGGGGCCGCGGCTCGCACCATCGCCACCGTCCGGCAACTCACCTCCACGATCCCCGGGTCCGGGCAGGCGGCCAGGGAGTTCTCGAAGAGGTTCCGGAAGACCTGCACCAGGCGAAAGCGGTCGATCGACACCTGCGGCTCGGGCTCCTCGATCGCCTCCACCAGTTCCGCGCGCCGGCCCTGTCGCTCTCGATTCAGCAACTGCCATGCCTCGCGCCAGACCGACGAAGCCCGGCAGGGCGCTCGTTCGAGCGTAATTGGCGCGGCGAAACTGCGTACTTCGTCGAACAGTCGCGTCAGGTCGTCCTGGGCCTGCTGCGAACGGCGGATCAGCGCCATCGCTTCCGGCCGGTCCTCCACCTCGAACTCCAGCATCTCGGTGCAGGAATGGATTCGCTGCAGCGCGTTGCGGCTTTCATGGGCCAGGCCCGCGATGGTCTGGCCGATGGCCGCCAGGCGTTCGGCCTGCACCAGTCGCTGGTCGGCGCGGCGTTTTTCGGTGATGTCCTGCCCGACCGCCAGCGTGGCCGGACGCCCTTCGTAGTCATCCAGCTTCCGCAGGTTCCAGATCAACCAGTGATCGACGCCATCCTGGCCATGGATGGGCAGTTCACGGCCCTGTGTCGGCACCTCCGAGAGCGCCTCGCGCCACAGGCGTCGGTCAGCTTCGATCGGCAACGGATCGACGAAGATCCGCCAGAACGACTGGCCCACGGCCCGCTTGGGATCCCACCCCGAAATCCGTTCCGCAAAGGGACTCAGGTAAGCGATTTCCGAATCGTCCCAGAGGATCAGCACCAGGCTGGCCGCCGCTTCCACCAGATGGCGAAACTTGCGGTCTCCGCGCAGCCGCTCCGCCTGCATCTGGTTCTCCACCACCTGCGACGCATAGGATTCGTCGATGATGGCCAAGTCCAGGTCCAGGATCCGGCAGATCGACTCGATCACCTCCGCCACGGGAAGCCCCAGTTGCGGGGCCTCCAGCAGCGTCGCGCGGATCAGGCCGGCGCGGATGCGCGACATGGCGCCGTTCGTGTAGGCCTGGGGCAGGCCGATCTCGACGTGGCGCCGCCCCACTCGCCAATGCTTCTCGGCATACTGGACGTCGTACGGGCCGGTGAAGAGTTCCCGCAGCCAGGCCAGCAGCGTCTGCCGCAGTGCGTCAATCGGCGTGCCTCTCGATTCCAGAACGTCCCGCGTGGCCGGATGCCTCAGCACCGCTTGGTAGAAGTCCTCGACCAGGGCAGGAAGATACGCGTCCATGCGCGAGCCCACGGCCCGCAGCCGTTCGGCGTCCGCCTCGGTCCAACTCACGTAGCGTTGCAGGTCGCAGAATCGTTCAGCAAGCGAGACAGGACATGGCATCGACATGGGGTATCCGATTCTCCTTCACGACCAAAGCTCCTGCCTGCATCCCGCTGCCTCGCCCGCCAGCGTCGACGGCCTGCCGCGTCCCGCCCAATCCGACCGCAAGTGGGTGCGACGCCAGCGTGCCCGATCGCGCACGGTGTGCCGCAGCGCATCGCGACCCCTTGGTCGCCAGTGGATGTTGTGGCCCTTTTCCCGGGGTTTTGCAACCCGTGCGATTGGCATGGCGGTTGCAATTCATGGGGGCGACCTCTGTCTGGAACGCGGGAACGGACCCTCCCGCGCGACTCCCTGCTGCCCCGCTCTCCGAATTTCGCGCGAAGGCATGCGAGGGGCCGTGCGTCGGCCTCCCGCGTTCCTCAACCGCCATGCCGGGCGAACGCCCCGGGGTAATGCTTCCAGGTCCCGGATCGCTCCAAGGATTAACGCCATGTCCTCCGCTCCTTCCCCGCTGCCTCCCGCCGTTCGTTTCCTGCTGGACCGCCACCAGCACGCCGACCGACCTCGACAGACGCAGCTGATCGAAACCCACATCTCCTGGGTCGTGCTCACCGACCGCTTCGCCTTCAAGGTCAAGAAACCGGTGCGTTACTCGTTTCTCGACTTTTCCACACTGGCCCAGCGCCACGACGCTTGTCGCGAGGAGCTCCGCCTGAACCGTCGTCTGGCGGCGGACACCTATCTGGACGTGGTGCCGATCGTCGAACGTCCGAACGGCTACCTGGCGTTGGGAGGCCTGGGAACGGTTTGCGAGTGGGCAGTGAAGATGCGGCGGCTGCCGGAATCCGCCACGCTAGCCCATCGCTTGTCCCAGGCGTCGGCCGCCCCGGGGACTCCCGCGTTCTCCCTCGCAGCCGCTCCGTCTTCTACCAACGGCCATCCGCGCGCCGTACCTCCGGGTGCCCTCACGGCCAGCGAAGTGGAGCGAATCGCCCGTGTGCTGACCGACTTCTATGCGTCCCAGCCGCCGCTGATGCTGCGGCCGGAACAGGTGCAGCGGCAGTGGCAGCAGCATCTGCTCGACAACCAGGCGGACCTCCTCGCGCATCTCCCCGGCGAGCAGCCGCGCGTCCAGCGCATCCACGCGGGGCTGCTGCACTACCTGGAAAACCAGTCGCAGCTGTTCGAGAGCCGCATCTGCGACGGCCGCTTCGTGGAGGGCCATGGCGACCTGCGTCCCGAACATATCTACCTGCAGGAGCGTCCGGTGATCTTGGACTGCGTGGAGTTTTCGGCGGAATTCCGACGGCTCGACATCGCCGACGAGTTGTGTTTCCTGTGGATGGAGTGCGATCGCCTGGGCCAGGGGGTCATCGGTGAACAGATCTGGCGGGCATGCAGCCAGCGGATGAACGACCAGCCGCCCGCGTCGCTGTTGGACTTTTACAAGGCCTACCGCGCGTGCGTGCGGGCGAAGGTCTATGCGCTGCGGGCGCAGCAGTCAGCCCCCGATGAACGGACGGCACTGCTGGAGTTGGCCGCGGACTACCTGCGGCTGGCGGACGACTACCAGTCGCGACTAAGCCGCGGCCTGCTGCTGGTCGTCATGGGCCTGATGGGCTCCGGCAAGTCCACGCTCGCCGAGGAACTCGCCAATCGCCTGGGGGCGCGCGTGGTGCAGACGGACGCCGTCCGCCGCCAGATGTTCGGCGTCAGCCCGCGCGATGCCAGCTTCAACACCGACCATTATGCCCCGGAACGCCGAGCCGCGGTCTACCAGGCGGTGCTCGACCGCGCCGACGTAGCCGTAACTGGAGCTGGCGGCATCGC
>CAZUJM010000207.1:7644-10947 GCA_964620405.1 uncultured Pirellulaceae bacterium
GAGGAGCTGCTGGCCGAGGGCTCGACGGTGATCCTGGACGGCACGTTCAGCCAGCGAGCGACTCGGCGACAGGTCCGCGACGTCGCGGAACGCACACTGGCCGACTGCGTTCTCGTGCGCTGCGACTGTCCGCGGGCGGTGGCCCTGGAGCGGATCGAGCGGCGGCGCCGCGCGGGAACGTCGCTGTCGGAAGCACGTGAGGAGCTGTACGACACGCAGGCGCGGGCTTGGGAGGCGGACGAGGCGGGGAACGGTGCCGCGGGTCCTGCAGGGGAGACGCCGACGGAGGAAACGCTGGTCGTTGACACCACCTTGTCGCTGGCCGCGCAGCGCGACGCGGTCATGAAGCACCTGGCCGCGCGGACCGCCTCGCATCGCCCTTGCCCGGTGCCCGCCACGGCCGACTCGACGGTTCCTTGGTAACGTCCCTTGGTGAACTCGCCCAACCGATTGGCCTCATCGCATCCGTCGCGACTCCCCAACGGCTCACCAAACGTCCATCAAACGTCTCGTAGCAGCCTGCATCTCCCGGCGTTCCCTGCACCCACGCCGCGACAGACGGACTTCTATCGACTCGTGGAAACGAGTACCATGTCGGCCAGTCCAAGGCGGGCGGCAGTTCGGACGAACGCGACACGCAGGACAACGATTCGGTCCCGCGTTCCGCCCCAGCCGACTTGGTCACAGCCGACTTGGTCACAGCCGACTTGGTCACAGCCGGCTGGGTCACAGTCGTCGTCATTCGTTCACTGCATCCAGACCGCCGCGCGTTCAGCGGGACGCTTCATCGTACCTTTCCAGGAGTGAATCACGCGCATGAGCCAGCCTGCCGTCGTCAACTATTCGTCCCAGCCGCACAGCGTCGAACTGCGGGATGTCCCGGAGCCCCAGCCGGGGCCGCAGGATGTGATCATGGAGGTCCAGGCCGTGGGCGTCTGCGGCAGCGACCTGCACATGTGGACAGGGCACCAGAGCTGGAAGGTGGAGTACCCGATGGTGCTGGGCCACGAGTTCGCCGGCGTGATCTGCGCGGTGGGCTCCGAAGTCGAAGGCTGGACGATCGGCGACCGCGTGGTCAGCGAGACGCACGCCAAGATTGACGCCAACAGTCCGCTCTCACGCCAGGGACTCTACAACCTCGATCCCAACCGCGGCGGTTACGGCGCGGCGATCAGCGGAGCGATGACGCGGCGCGTGAAGGTGCCGACGCGGATCCTGCACCGCATGCCGGACAACTTGCCGTTCGAAGTGGCCGCCATGACGGAGCCCTGCTGTGTGGCCTACAACGCGGCCGTCATGAACGCCCGCATCTGTCCCGGCGACCGCGTCCTCGTGCTCGGTCCCGGCCCCATCGGGATCCTGGCCGCCGCCATGGCGCGTCTGTGCGGCGCGGAAGTCGCCATCGTGGGACTGCCTCGCGACGCGGAACGGTTGCAGGTCGCCAAGCACTACGGCTGCGCGACGCTGACGGAAGGCGTGGAGGAGTGGAGTCGCGAGGTGGACGGCCTGGGCGTCGACGGTGTCATCGACGCCACCGGTGTCTCCGCCGCGTTGCAGACCGCGATGCAGGTCGTCCGTCCCGCCGGCTGGATCTCCAAAGTCGGCTGGGGCCCCCAGCCGCTGAACTTCTCCCTCGATCCGCTCGTCCAGAAAAACATCCGCCTGCAAGGCAGCTTCAGCCACAACTGGCCCATCTGGGAACGCATCATTCGACTGCTCGCCACGCGACAGCTGGATGTCACCCCCGTGATCGGTGGCAGCTGGCCGCTGCTGCAGTGGAAAGAGGCCTTCGAAACCATGCACTCCGGCAAGATCGTCAAGGCGGTGCTCACGCCCAACGCTGGCTAGTCGAATACCCGCCAAGCGACTGCGGGCCCGCTCGACTCGCGCGGCGGGCTGTGCGCGACTCGCGTGGCGGGCCGTGCTAGTGGTCGCACAGGTCGCGGAGCGTGCGCAGGTTGACGACGTGCCAGTCTTCATCGCCGTCCTTGCCTTCAGGCGTTTCCAGGTACATCGGCACGCGCGCCCAGCGCGTGTCGTTGACCAGGTTGCGGAACGCATCCAGACCCAGCAGTCCGCGTCCGATATGATCGTGGCGGTCGCGGCGTGAACCGAGCGGCTGTTTGCTGTCGTTCACATGGATCGCGTGCACGTGCGCCGCTCCAATCAGCTCGTCGACCTGCTTCATGGTCTTCCGATAGTCGGCCGGTTTCGTGAGCGCGTAGCCTGCGGCGAACAGGTGGCAGGTGTCGAGGCACACGCCGAAACGCTGCTCGTCCTGCAGCGAGTCGAGCAGCGTCGCCAGATGCTCCAGCCGATGCCCCAGTTGCGTTCCCTGCCCCGCCGTGCTTTCCAGCAGGATCCGCACGGGAACGCCGCGCGTCTGGCGTTCCACCTCCCGCAGTCCTTCAACGGCGCGTTGCAGGCCCGCCTCCTCCGTGGCCGTCATGGCCGCGCCCGGATGCAGCACCACGTTGGGCACGCCCAACTGGCCGCAGCGGAAGACCTCCGCCACCAGCGACTCAAGCGACTTCCCCCACAGTTCCGGATCCGGCGAGGCCACATTGATCAGGTAGGTCGTGTGCGAGATCGGCGCGACCACCCGCAAGTCGCCCAACGTCTCCTGAAACCGCCGTACGGCATCGACGGGCAAGGGCTCTGCTCGCGGGTCCTCGGTTGCCCGGGTGGCCGCTTTACGGGACGCGGAGGACGCGGCGGGTTCGGCCCTCGTCGCGGGCAGGCCCCAACCGCGGGGGGGCGTGGTGAAGATCTGCACGCAGTCGCAACCCACCTGCCGCGCACGTTCGACGGCTCGGTACAGCCCACCCGCGATCGACATGTGGGCGCCAAGAAGCAGCGGAGGTCGTTTCATGGTCGGCATCTTAACAGAACCCTGCGGCCTCGCGAGGGTGCGGCGGCGGCGTTACGCGGACTGTGTCAATTTTCCGAATCCGTTTCTTGCGAGTGGACAAGGTGGGTCGTTAGAATCACCGAGATTGACGCGCCGGATCCTCCGAACCGGAATGGACGTCGCTGCCGGGAATCCGCCGGCTTCAGGATTCTGAACGCGGAAGCAGGAGTGCGATCGATGTTCTCTTCCAGCCTATCGAAGTTCCTCCTTGCCGCCTTTTCCCTCGGATCGCTGGCCTGGGTTGCTCGCTGGATTCACGTCCGCAATGAAGCGGTGAAGATGGCTCGCTGGCAAGGCGACTTCTTCCTGCGGCGGGAATGGCTGGAGGCGAACTTCCTCAAGACGGCCGGTAGCCGCGGTACCCCCCGCGGGCTCGCCTGGGCCGACTGCGA
>CAZUJM010000208.1:0-10863 GCA_964620405.1 uncultured Pirellulaceae bacterium
GACCGCGAGGGGCGTTCAGCGGTCGAAGGTGCGTTGCCGCGGCTGGTCCGCGGCGGGGAAGTCGGCGGGAGGCTGCTGGGTGACCTTGCCGGTGGCTGCCCACTCCGTGCCACGCTGCAGGCAGGTGATGAACCCCGTGCACTCCATCGAATAGTCAGCGTGGCCCATGGGGGTGTGGAAGACCCGGCCCTTGCCGTATTCAATGGTCATCAGCATCGGTTCATGGTTACCGGTACCGCCCTGGGCGGGATCGGCGTAGGCGGTGGCCAAGACCTGCATGCCCGCGGCGGGTCCGCGGAGGCGGTCGTAGAGTTCATCCTGGGCGTGCATCCAGACGCGGGGAAGACCTCGCGTGATGGGATGGTCCTCCTGGCGGATGATGATGGGAAACGCGTGCTGCGACCCGTGGCTGCCGCCCGCGCCCGGTTTGGGGTCACGGATCTCTCGGCCCGCGTCGTCGAGGTAGACATAAGGGCCGTTCTTCTCGCTGCGTCCGCCCCAGCCGCCGATTCCGATCATGCGATTGTATTCAGACCAGTCGCCAAACGAGTTGTCGGCGGCGTGCACCACGACGAATCCACCGCCTTCGCGCACGAACTGCTCAAACGCGACCTGCGTCTCCTGGGGCCAAGGCGCGGCGCCGAAACCGAGGTTGGACACGACGACTTGGTACTGGCGGAAGTCAGGCTTGAAATTCGGGTCAGGCTGGGGTTCACGGACGGCCGTGGTCTGGACGCCGGGCAGGGGATACTTGGCCAGCAGGTCCTCGCCCTGCCAGGTGAAGGCCATGCGGGCGACATCCACGCGGAAGAGGCCGGTCTCCTCGAGGTAGGCCTTCATCATCTGCGTGGTCTTGGGCCACGCTCCATGGTTGTTCTGCCCATCCAGAATCAAGGCCCGCAGCGGTGGCTCCGCCGCACGGACCCATGCGGCGGGTACCAGCAGCATGGCGATGAGGAAAACGGCCGCCAGCAGGGCGACGAAAGGCAGCGGGCTGCGGCGTTGCATGGAAAACTCCTTCAGGAAGAAACCGTGTGTCGGGGGCAGATGGTTTGAGGATGCTGCATCGGACTCATTCGGGAACGTCACTGCCGAGGACGGACGTTGGATCTCAGGAAAGGATCTCTCGTATCACTTGGCCGTGGACATCGGTCAGGCGACGTTGGACGCCATTATGACCGAAGGTCAATCGTTCGTGGTCGATGCCCAGCAGATGCAGGATCGTGGCGTTCAGGTCGTAGCCGGTCGTCACCGATTCGGCGGCGCGGTACGAGTATTCGTCGCTCTGGCCGATGGAGACGCCGCCGCGAATGCCGCCGCCGGCCAGCCAGGAGACAAAGGTGCCTCCGTTGTGGTCGCGCCCCGTAGTGCCCTGGGTAAAGGGCATGCGTCCAAACTCGCTCGTCCACACCACGAGCGTATCATCCAGCAGTCCTCGCTGGCGGAGGTCGGTGAGCAGTCCGGCGATGGGGCGATCGACGGTGCGGGCGATGAAGGGCAGTTCGTGCGGGATATCCGAGTGGTTGTCCCAGTTGTTCGACGCGCCCGCCATGCCGCTCCAGACCTGCACGAAACGCACGTCGCGTTCGATGAGCCGGCGTGCGACAAGGCAGTTGCGGGCAAAGGGGGCCGTGGCGGGGTCCTCGAGCCCGTACATCGCGAGCGTCGCAGCCGACTCGCGCGAGAGGTCGAGCACTTCCGGAGCGCTCAGCTGCATTCGTGCCGCCAGCTCAAACGATTCGATGCGCGCCTGGAGGCGGGAGTCGCCCGGATGTTCCTTCTCATGCCGCAGATTGAGTTCCCGCAGCAGCGCGCGTCCGTCCGTCTCGCTCTGGTCGTTGATCTTGGCCTCGGCGACCGCAGCTGGCTGGAGATTCGGAATGGGCTTGGCCGCGTTTGGATTCAAGACCATCGGCGCGTTGGTCGCGGGCAGGAACGCCGTCGAGAAGTTGCCGGCATTGTTGTAGGGCAGGCCGCGGTGGTCGGGCAGGACCACGAAGGCGGGCAGGTTGTCCGTCAGTCGTCCCAGGCCATACAGCACCCAGGCGCCCAGGCAGGGAAAGCCGGGTGCCAGGAAGCCCGTATTCTGCAGGTAGCTGGCGGGCCCGTGCACGTTGGTCTTGGACGCCATCGCCATGAGGAACGCCATCTGGTCGACATGGCGCGCTATCTCGGGAAACACCTCGCTGACCCAGCGACCGCATTGCCCATGCTGGCGAAACCGAAACGGACTCTTCATCACGGCGCCCGGCGCGCTGGTGGACGCCATCTTGATGCCGAAATCAATCTGCTGCCCGTGACGTTGTTCCAGCAGCGGCTTGTAGTCAAAGGTGTCCATCTGGCTGACACCGCCGTTCATGAACAGCTGGATGACGCGGCGGACGCGGCCCGGAAAGTGCAGGCCGCTGGCGAAGGAGCCAGCCGAGTCGGCCTGCGCTGGCTCGCGAAGCAAGCAGGCCAGGGCCAGGCCGCCCAAGCCGCCGGCTCCGGCCAGGAAACCACGGCGTGCAACGGCGATCGCGTCGTGGAGAACACGCGTTCGGCTGCGTTCTGCGGTCCAGGCGGGTGGAACCATCGGCGGTTGCCCCAGCTACTCGATGAACAGGAACTCGTTGGTATTGAACAGGAAGCGAGCCGTGTTCGCGACTCCGTGCGCCTTCAGGTAGCTTCCCACGGCCGCCTTCTCTTCCTCCGTCGGCGACCGCAGCAGGATGCGTTCGAACAGCCCACGCGCCTGCGCGTCGGCGCCGTCCGCTTCGCGGCCCACGACTTCCGCCAGTCGGAGACTCTGGTGGATCACGAACTTGTCGTTCAGCGTTGCCAGCGCCTGCCTCGCCGTGATCGATTCACCACGCTGCGGCGTCCATTGCGACGCGTCGGGACAGTCGAGCGCCTCCAGGAACGGGTCGGGAACGGTGCGAAATACGAAACGGTAGATCGACCGACGTCCCGCTCCCGGGCTGTCGCTGTCGAACGCATCGTAGTCCACCACGGGCGTGACAGCCACTCCGGGCGACTCGCGGAAGTGTCGCACCGAGGGACCGCCCATCCGCAGGTCCAGACGCTCGGCGACTTGGAGGATCGTGTCGCGGTAGGTCTCGGCGTCCAGGCGGCGGCGGTTCATGCGCGTGAGCCACCGGTTGTCGGCGTCCCGCTCCGCGGCATTCGGACGCTGCTCCGACGACTGGCGGTAGGTCGCGCTCAGGACGATGCGACGATGCAGATCCTTGAGAGAGCCGCCGGTTCGCCGGAGTGTGGACGCGAGCCATTCGAGCAGTTCGGGATGCGTGGGATAGGAGCCGAGTTGACCAAAGTCATTGGGCGTGTCCACCAGTCCGCGACCGAAGTGGTGGAGCCATGCGCGGTTCGCCATGGATCGCCACATCAGGCCGTTGTCCGCGTGGCTGATCCAGCGAGCCAACGCCGCGCGACGCGACTCGTCGGTGGAATCCCCGGTCACCTCCAGCGCGTGCGGCATGCCCTCCACGCACGACAACGCCCGGATCGAAGCGGCATGCAAGGGAGTTGCAAGGTTGCCTCGATTCAAAACGAAGACGGAACGAGGCTGTGCAGCAGGCCGGAAGCTGCCATCGGCCACGAAGTGCCTTGTGCCGCAGTAGAGCAGCTGGGGCGCAGGCAACGCGGCCTGCGCCTGGGTGAGTTCTCGCCGCAGAACGTAGACCACTAGCTGGCGCAGTTGTGATTCGGTGCGTCGTTCCGGTGCCAAGCTGACAATCGCTGCGATGTCCTCAGGATGCGTGTCCAAGCCCAGTTCACTCGGCTGCGGAACGCCGGTCCACGAAAGTCGGAAGCGGCCGATCACATGATGCTGGCCGTGCCGCTGGTGGAGTTCGACTCGCAAGCGGCCTGGCTTGGCACGGGAAAGCTGTATCGGGTCGCGGAGAAAGAAGACCGCTTCGTGAGGCATGCCCTCCTGTGGATGAATGCCCCAGGCGGTGCCGTCCTGCCCATCCAGGGCCTTCTCGATGCTCCAGTCCACTTGGTTGAAATCGGCGATCGCGTCGGCCACCGGCACTGGTGTCCATTCACCCAGACTGTCGTCCGCGCGAAACCAGACTCGCAGCTCGCTCAGGTGCAGGTTGCCGTTGATCGCGCGGCCCGGACCTCGCTGGGGCAGCAGTTCGTCGGGCAGGAGTTCCAGTCGCAGCGCCGTGATCGGCTCCATCGGTTGCGGCGCCTCGATCGTATACGTATCGGTCTCGGCGCCCATGCCTTCGACCCGCACGGAACCGTCTTCCAGGGATCGCAACGTCCAGCCGCCGGCACTGGCATGGGATGCCGACTGGAGCGGACGCCACGCATCGCGACGTTGTCGCAGTCTCTGAAGCCACTCGGTGACTCGCCGGATGTTCTCCTGGGACAGCAGCCGCGGATCCTGCGCTGCCTCCGACGCATCCAACGCGGCCAACGCCAAACGCAGCTCCTCGCGACGTTGGCTCACCCCCTCGTCGAGGTCCCAGGGCCGATTGGCCTTGTCGGTGCCCGCGAAGACAGCCTGCAGTCCGTAGTAGTCGTCCTGCGAGATGGGGTCGAACTTGTGATGGTGGCAGCGCGCGCAGTGGACGCTGCTGCTGAGGAAAGTGGACATCACGGTGGTGACGATGTCGTCTCGATCCAGATAGCGGGCGAACTCCCGGTCGCTGGAGTCCTCCTGGATGTCGCGCAAGGAGCTTTCATCCCACGGCCCCGCCGCGAGGAATCCGGTCGCGGCGATCGACCAGGGTGAATCCGGATAGAGCACGTCGCCCGCAATCTGCTCTTGGATGAAACGCGGGTACGCGCGGTCTTCATTCAGGGCCCGTATGACATAGTCCCGGTACGGCCAGGCGTGTTCGCGCGGTCGATCCTGGTCGTGGCCGTGCGTTTCGGCAAAATGCACCAGGTCCAGCCAGTGCCGCGCCCATCGTTCGCCATACCGGGGGCTGGCCAGCAACTGGTCCACGACACGTTCGTAGGCATCGGGACGTTCATCGGCGAGGAACCGTTGCAGCTCACTCCAGGTGGGAGCCAAGCCGGTGAGGTCGATGTGGACACGCCGCAGCAGAGCGGTGCGATCGGCAGGCGGTGCAGCATCCAGGCCGCGTGCCTGTCGTTCCTGCTGGACCAAGTCGTCGATGGGCGTGCCGCGTGTCGCGACGGGCGAAGCTTGCGAGGGGGCGAGATTCGGGGAAGCCTCCGACGGCGACGGACGAGGCGGGGAATCCGCGGACAGGGATGCGTACGCCCAGTGACGAGGCCACGCCGCGCCCGCTTCCAGCCAGGCACGCACCTCACGGCGTTCGTCCTCCGAGAGCGGCGGTCCCTCAGGAGGCATCCGCGATTCGGGATCCTCGCTGGTAATCCGTCGCCAGAGTTCACTGGCGTCAGGCGCTCCGGGGACGATGGCAACCTCGCCCGAAGGAAGCGGCTGCGATGCCTTCGTCGGTTGCGTCAGATCCAGGCCCGCCGCCCCCTCATCCGCGCCATGGCACTTCAGGCAATGCCGCGTGAGCAGCGGGCGAATGTGTTCCTCGAAGTGTCTCGCGCCGCGCGCCGCGGCGAGACGGCTGCTTGCCGCGATGGACAAGACAGCATCGGGTTCAGCGGCCCAGGCGACACCGGTGACCGTCCGCAGCAAGAGGATGCACAGGATGAACGCGCGGTCTATGCAGAAGGGAGCCACCCGCGGCCGGTGGATGCCTACAGTCCTGTAACCCGACAAGGACGCCGGGACGGCCGGGCCTGCGGATCGCATCGGGGTCCTTGACCAACGCAGAAGACCGAACAACCGAGCGGGTCTCCCGATGATGTTGGCAGGTTCGCGTGGCGGAGCACTTCGCGTCCGTCCAGAGACCGCAGCAGTCGTTTCGGTCTCTGGATGGGCCACGTGAGGCATCCCTGCGAAGTGACTTTCGTTAGCCGTTTTTCCGGCGGATTCCCAACAGGCCCAGCAGGCTGGCCAGCAGCAGGCTGGCGCCCGCGGGCTCCGGTACGGCGGAAACGGCCGCGCGCGGGCCCTGCTCGAAACCGCCATCCTGGAAGGCGGTCACGAAGTCGGCCGTCGTGAAATCGGTATCGCCATTCCAGTCGCCGTCTTCCCAGGTCGAGTTGCCAGCAGCCGAATCCTCGAACTCGCCCCGCTGGAAGACCTGCACGAAGTCCTGCGTGTTGAACTGTCCATCGAGGTTGGAATCCCCGAAATAGGTTTTCTTCAGGGAAGCGACCCAGAAGGAACGATCGGCCTCGTTCACGCTGCGGTCGTTGTTCAGATCATACTTGGCGGCCTGGTCTCCGGCACGGACCGCGGCGCTCAGGGCATCAATGTCCGCGGCGGTCAGCACGCTGTCGCCGTTGTAGTCGCCGGGTACCGAGGGCGGCACCACCGTGCCCTCATTGATGCCCAACAAGCTCAACTGCGCGAGGGCGAAATCCGAACTGGGATTGCGGTTGAAGCCCTGGATGGCCAAGACGTTTCCATTCCCCGCCTTGAGGAGGTTCGGGAACTTGGAAAGATCGATCGAGAAACGAGCGCCGGGAGCGCCGCTGCCATTGGTGGACTCGTGGTCCGCGTTCAGGTCGTTGCCGATCGCGTCGAAGGGGATGCCTGTGGTCGGATCCTCGTCAGGATCGGTCAACGTACTGGCGACCTGCGTGCCGTTGAGGTACGCGACGAAGCCGTCGTCGTAATCGACCTCCAGATCCAACTTCTGGTACTTCGAGACGTCCGCCACGGAGAACTTCTTCCGCAGGTAGAGTGACGTGTAGTTGCCCGGCATGTCCTCGAGCACGGTCTTCACGAGGTCGTTGGTCAGGACGCCTCCCTCGCCCGATTCCTCGAAGCCGAATCCATCCTCACCCTGGCTCCAACTGGAATCGTTAAATCCGGTGCCCGTCCATGCGAGGCTCCCGTTGGAAGGTTCCTGCGTGCCGGGGAAGTACGACCAGGAGCTTCCCTTGTCGATCAGCTTCTCCTGGATGTAGCTGTCGAACATCCGCATACTGAAGCCCATGTCGGACGAGGTGTTGGCGGCGTTGACCACCTGAACGGCCAGCGTATGCTTGCCAGCCGGCAGCGACTGGCCGTCGAGGACCAGCAGCGAATAAGAAGTTTCGTTGCCCGTGGCCGTGGCCAGACTCATGTAGTTCGGATTGTCGCCCGCTACGATCTCCTGGCAGCAGTTGAACAGCGCGATCTGCTGTCCATTCAGGTAGATAGCCGCTCCATCGTCCGCCAGCAGTTCCATCGCGAGGTTGTTCGACAAGCCCGTGGTCGTGAATTCATGACGGAAGTAAGCCGAATAACGCTCGCCGGTTTCCGGCTGATTCAGGAACGTCTGGGCGGGACGCACGAAGTTGGCGTTGCCCTCCGTGAAGGCGTCGATGTTGGCGCCGATGTCGGGATTGGGCCACGCGAAAGGACCTTGGGCGGGTCCCGACCAGGACTGCGTCGAGTATGCGGGCTTGAACCAGTTTCCATCGAAGTTCACGATGTTCGCCGAAGGATCCTCCTGCGGGGTCGTTGGATTTAGATAGACCCACTTCGCGTCAAAGGTGACGAGATCCTTCGCCGACGCAAGGCTCGCCACACCCAACAGGGCCGCAACACTCAAAAGACTCGTTCGTCGCCAAACACGTCGCATGGAAATACACTCCCTGAATGCCAAACCTGGACTTGAGGATTGGAGTAGCATCGGCTGGGCACCAAGATGAGAGAGGCGCAGCGTCAAGCGTGCGAAACGTCCGTGGCGGGCAGCGACTCCCCACAAGGAATCCGCATCCCGCCTCGGTCGCCGTACTCCGGTCGAGCGACAGCATAACCCATCTTCGCCGTTTCTCCAAAGAAATGTCCGCTGCGGCGGCCAAGAACGACATCCGAGGAACGCCGAACGAGGCTCAGGGCAGGAGTCAACGGACCGGATGTTGCAACCGTGTGACAGGAACCTGTCGCCCTGGCTCGCCCGGGCCCTCTCCCCGGCGCGTTCCGCGCTTGGGCCCTTGTCCCGCGCTCGGATAGGAATCGGCTGGTTCAGAGCTTAGAATGCCGGCCGATCGGGTGTCCTTGCCCAGCAATGGCTCCCGACGAAGGGGAGTCGTTTTGAGTCAAGCCGATCGACATCCGGTGGATATCCACGGCTGGTCCATGTTTCAGGGAGAGAACGTATGAAGAAGATGGGTTGCTGGTATCGGAATGTGATCGCCATCGCCCTGGGGACGCTGCTGTTGGTCGCCAGCGTCCACGGTTGGCAACGCAGTTTGGGCTACCAAGACACGCCGATCATCCCGGGCACGAACTGGCATGTGCATGATGGGCAGCGTCCCCAACCCAAGGTGGTGGCGCCCGCCGAACAGTTCAGCCATCTGGCACCTCCACCGTCTGACGCCACGGTCCTTTTTGGAGGCGCTGACCTGGGGGCTTGGCAACATCCGGGCGGCGAGGCGGCGACCTGGCCCGTCAAAGGCGACCACTTCGAGGCGGGGCAGGGTCTGATCAGGACCCGCCAGAAGTTCAACGACTTCCAACTGCATCTCGAATTCGCCACGCCGACACCGGCGCACGGCGAGGGACAGGGCCGAGGCAACAGTGGCCTCATGATCAACGGCATGTATGAGGTGCAGATCCTGGACAACTACGAGAACCCGACCTATCCCGACGGCCAATGTGGAGCCATCTACGGCCAGACGCCGCCGCTGGTGAACAGTTGCAAGAAGCCCGGCGAATGGCAGACCTACGACGTGCTCTTTGAAGCGCCACGCTGGGATGAGCAGGGCAAGTTGATCCGGGAGGCGAACGTCACGGTGCTGCATAATGGCGTCGTCCTGCACCACAAACGCAACTTCATCGGATGCACGGACGGTATCGGGGGAGTGCCGCACACTTCGCTTGCCAAGTATGGCGAGCCTCACGCGCCGGAGATGTTCATCGACCTCCAGGACCATGGGAACCCGCTGAAGTTCCGCAACATCTGGATTCGCGAAATGGGCTCCTACGACCGGCCCTAGACGCCTGCGGATCGCACGCGGATCGGACTCCGCCCATCCGCCGCGCTGGCGAACGAAACGCCAGCGCGGCTCGTGCGTCGCGCGCCAACACTCGCTTTACGCCGCGAGGTGTCCATAAACTTGTTGGTGCTGCCTCAGGGGGCCGGCAACGGCACCTGCTGGTCCGACATCAGGTAGCCAATCAGGTCTCGGATCTGTTCCGGTGTCAATCCCCGCAGCAGGCCATCCGGCATCAGCGATTGCCTTGAACCTTCCAGCCGGTCGATATCGGCGCGGGCGATCGTGACTCGCTCACTGGCCGTCTGCAGCGTCACGACGCGGTCGGTATCCTCCACAATCAAACCGGAGACGATGCGTCCGTCGACCGTCTCCACCAGGTGCATCTGGTAGTCGCGTGCCACGGAGGCATGGGGGTCGAGGATGTTTTCCAGCAGGTAGTCCAAGTGGTGGCGTTGCGATCCGGTAAGGTTCGGGCCGATCTGTCCGCCTGCATCGAACAGTTGATGGCAGTTGCCACAGTGGAGCTGGAAAAGGCTTCTGCCCAGCGGCAGGTTGGCTTCGCGTAACCTATCGGTCGTCAGTTGCTGCCGGATGTCGTCGATTGCCTTTTTCGTCTCCTCGGACGCCTCGCGCGTCGCGCCCCATCGCTCCTGCACTCGCGCCGCAACCTGCGGATCGCGGAGCATTCGCAGGGAGCGGATCGTCAGTGCGGTCAGATCCGACAGCGGGACCTGCCCCGCGTCGATTGCGTTCAGCAGTTGCGCCGCGCTGTCTGGTCGCGCTGCCAGCGTCTGCAACGTCTCCTGCCGTAGTTCCGGCGGGTAGTTCACGTAGCGTGCGAGCAGCGCGGCCGCGATGCCGGGGGCCTCGCAGGCGGCGAGGCCACGGACCGCGACGTGGCGCGTCGCCTGGTCGTCGAGCTGGCGGAGCAGCACCGATTCGAGGCCGTCTACGCGATGGGCAATCAACGCGTCGAGTGCGGAGCGTCGGGAGTTTTCGGGCTGGCTGGGATCGACCGCCAAGTCGCGTAGCCGCTGTTGCGATTCGGCATCTTGGAAGATCAACCCCAGTCGCACCGCGAGGCCGGCGATCTCCCCATCGTTCCAGGCCAGCAGTCGCGCGCGAGCTGCCGTCCAGTTCGCGGGCATCGGCAATTCACGGTGGCCGGCGAGTCCTGCGATCAATCCCGCGAGCATCGAGCGAGCCGTCGATGCGTCCGGGCACTCCACAAGTTGGGATGTTGCGAGACTCAACGACGTGTCCAGCGGAGGTACCGACATCAGGCGACGCATGCCCAGTCGCTGCACGGTGGGGATGCGGGCCTGCGACAGCAGCGTCGCGAAGCGCGCGGCATCGACCGTCGCCAGCGGTTCCATTCCGTACCAGATCATCAGCGGCAGGTTGGCGTCCTGGGCGTCCTCGCCGTGCCCGGCCAAGGCCGCGGCGAGGTCCCAGCGGTCGTTGCTGTCCAGTCGCTGCAGGGCGCTTGCCAGGGCCAGCCGCACACGCGGCGAACGGCTGGACTTCGCGAGGGATTGCAGGCGATCGGTGATGGAATCGGCCACCGGAAGACGATCGGTCAGCAGACGCACGGCCCACGCCTGGATCGATTCGTCCCGATCCTGGAGAAGTTTGAGCAGGAAGCCTGTGTCTGCGGCACCGATGGCCTGCAGGGCCCACAGGGCCCGCAGCCGGCGGGGAGTGGAATTCTCCTGCTGGAGCATCGCGCGCAGTTGGCCGCGAGCCGCCTCCATCGTGTCACCGCTGGCGGCCCGCTCCTGCAGCAGGCGACGTGCATGCCGCACATACCAGTCGTTGGTGTGTGTTTGCAGGGAGGCGAGTTCTTCGGGGGAGGCGTGAACC
>CAZUJM010000209.1:0-2733 GCA_964620405.1 uncultured Pirellulaceae bacterium
CATCGCGGAATCTTTTCCGCTAGCAACTCTCCAGAGAAAGAGTCCTGACACCTTTGTTTTTTTCCGGGCGAAGAAAAAGCCGTTCGATCTTATGATCGAACGGCCTTAATGCCAGTCAAGTCGGGGTGACAAGATTTGAACTTGCGACCTCTTGGTCCCGAACCAAGCGCTCTACCAGGCTGAGCCACACCCCGCAGGGACAGCAGCCAGCGGCCCTGTCCCCTACTTTCCCGGACCCGCAGGCCCAAGGAGGAACGCCAATAGTATCGTCCACCCGTTCGGTACGTCAACGCCGATTCGGCCAAATTGACATCGCGGCCGTTCGTTTTTCCCGGTGTTTCCCCATCTCCTCCGAGGAGGCAGCCTTCGGATCATGTACCGGTTAAGCAGGCACGGGCGTTTTCGGCGAGGCGGCGGGCCTCGTCGGGCGTCCAGCCCAGTGCGGTGATGTGGCCCATCTTGCGGCCCGCACGGGCGGTCTGCTTGCCGTACAGATGCAGGTAGGTGTCCGACATGGCGAGACTTCTCGGCCAAGCCGGTTCTCCCGCCGACCAGAGATCCCCCAGCAGGTTCGCCATCGCCGCAGGTCGCCCCTGGATGGCACTGCCCAACGGCAGTCCGCAAACGGCTCGCAACTGCTGCTCGAACTGGCTCGTCGCATGCCCTTCGATCGTCAGGTGTCCCGAGTTGTGAGGCCGCGGCGCCAATTCATTCACCAGCAGGCGTCCCGATCGGTCCAAGAAAAACTCGACGCACAGCACGCCTACGACCTCCAGACGTTCCATGATCGCGCGGGCCATCTCGACAGCGTCGCGCGCCGTCGATTCCGGAAGACCCGCCGGGCACACGGAGATGTCAAGAATGTGACGCGTGTGTTCGTTCCAGATCGGCCCATAGGCCACGAACTCGCCGCTCAGGCTGCGCGCGGCGACAACCGACAACTCTCCCTCGAAATCCACGAACTGCTCGGCAATGAGCGTCTGCTGTCCCAGGTCGAGCCACGCCTGCTGCGCCTCTTCCGGCGAACGTACGATCCGTTGTCCCTGGCCGTCATACCCCCAGGCGGCGGTTTTCAACACGCAGGGAAGGCCCACGTGGGCGATCGCGCCGTGCAGGTCATCGGATGAATCGACGGCCGCAAATCGCGCGGTCGGCACACCGGCGTCGCGGAGGAACGTTTTCTCCCTCAGACGATGCTGCGTCGTGTGCAGCACGTGCCCTCCCGGTCGCACGGGCGCATGGCGGTCGATGGCCGCCGCCGTCTCGTGGGGAATGTTCTCGAACTCCAGCGTCACCACGTCCACCTGCGACGCGAAGCGAGCGACCAGGTCGGGATCTTCCAGCGGTCCCAGCACGGTGGCGTCCGCGATCTGGCTGGCGGGCGCATCTTCCTCGGTCGTCATCACATGGATGCGGTAGCCCATGCGGCGCGCGACCATCGCCAGCATGCGTCCCAGCTGACCACCGCCCAGAATCCCCAGGGTAGCGCCGGGCAGGATCGGGCGACTCATAGATGTGAATCCCCCAGGACCGCCTCCCGCAACTCCTCGTGGAACGCCCGCAACCGCTCCCGCAGCGCCGCATCACTGACCGCCAGGATGCGAACCGCGTACAGCCCCGCGTTCCGTGCGCCCGCTTCGCCGATGGCCATGGTCGCCACCGGCACGCCACCGGGCATCTGGGCGATGGAAAGCAAGGAATCCAGCCCCTGCAGCGCGCGGCTCATCACCGGCACGCCCACCACGGGCAGCAGCGTCTGCGACGCAATCATGCCGGGCAAGTGCGCCGCGCCGCCCGCGCCGGCAATGATCGCCCGCAAGCCCCGGGTTTCACTCGTTCGCGCATACTCGCACATCCATTCCGGGGTCCGGTGCGCCGAAACCACACGGCACTCGTGCGGCACTCCAAATCGCTCCAGCACCTGCGCGGCATGCTGCATGGTCTCCCAGTCCGAACGACTGCCCATGATGACCCCGACGAGCGGTTCTGACGACTTCATGTCACTCCGGCGATCTCACGTCGCCGCCCTGCGTGTTGCTTGTGGCCTGCACTGCGGCCCTGACCTGCGATGTAAAGCGATGGACGCCCGTCAGCAACGCCACGTCCACGCCCTGTTTGGAAACCGGCGAACGGCCGGCGCACGAGCCCGCGCCCGGTGCGGGTCGCCGTCGGCTCGGCAAGTCCCTGAGGGTACGGCGCACCGCCGCGTTTCACAAGTGGGACAGCGGGTCCGCCCCGGGCGAGCGTCGACTGTTTTCCGATAGATTGCCGCAACCGATGGGGAGGAGCGGCGGCAGAATCCAGCGTGATTCAGGCCAATTCAGCCCGGTGGAATTCCCCTGGCCGCGTCGATCATCGACGTTCGACCGACGCGTCAGCTGAGAATCTCCACGATCGGCCGGCCGTGCTCCAGTTCCAGTCGCTTTCGCCCCGGCAGTTCCAGGGCCCGCGAATCAATCCCCAACTGGTGCAGCACGGTCGCGTGCACGTCGGTCACGTAGTGCGGATGCTCACTCGCCAGCAGGCCCAGCTCATCGGTGGCTCCGTGCGCCATCCCTCCGCGCACCCCCCCGCCCGCGAACCAGCAACTGAAGCCGAATGGGTGGTGGTCGCGCCCATCGCTGCCCTCCGTGCCCGGCGTGCGACCGAACTCCGTACCCCACACCACCATCGTTTCCTCCAGCAGGCCGCGCTGCTTCAGGTCCTTCAGCAGCGCGGCGATCGGCTTGTCCA
>CAZUJM010000209.1:2805-10826 GCA_964620405.1 uncultured Pirellulaceae bacterium
GCGCGTCCCAGGCTCCACCACTGCCGCCACCATGGTAGACCTGCACGAATCGCACTCCGCGTTCCACGAAGCGCCGCGCCGCCAGCAGCTGCCGACCAAAGCCGTCGCCGTAGGCCGCCTGCGTGGCCGCCGACTCGTCCCGGAAATCAAACACTTCGGGCACGGACATCTGCATGCGGAAGGCGAGTTCGTACGACTTAATCCGCGCCCGCAGCGCCGGATCCGATGGATACTCCACTTCGGCCAGCCGATTCAGCTGCTGGATCAGGCCCAGGTCGGCCTGCTGCTCCTCGCGAAAGATCTCCACGCCCGGTTCCCCAAACGGCAGCGGATCCTTCTCCTGCAGATGGACTCCGTCGTATTCCGCCCCCAGGTAGTTCGCGCGGTGCACCTGCGTTCCGCCGCAGCAGTCGCCGATGGGAGCCCCCATCGCGATGAACTGCGGCAGGTTTTCGTTGAGCGTCCCGAGTCCGTAGTGCACCCAGGATCCGATGGTCGGAAAGTATCCATCGCTGATATGTCGCCCGGTGTGGAACTGCAGTTGAGCCCCATGGTCGTTGTCCGTGGTCCACAGCGAGCGCACGATGGCGAGGTCGTCAGCGCAGGTCGCCACGTGAGGCCACCAGTCGCTGATCTCCAGCCCGCTCTGGCCGTGACGGTGAAAGCCAATCTGCAACGGATAGATCTGCTGGCGGAAGGTCCGTGTGTTGCCATCAACGAAGGGACGGAAGTTTTCCTTCACGAAGGGCGATTCGTAAACATCCTTCCACGGTGTGTCCGCCAAGGATTTGCCTGCGTAACGATTGAGGGCCGGCTTCGGATCGAAGCTCTCCATGTGGCTCACGCCGCCGGCCATGAAGAGCCAGATGACGCTGCGGATGCGGGGTTTTCGCACGGAAAGGCGTCCGTGCGGACCCGTGGCCTCGGTCGCGGCCACGGCGTCCGGTGTCGCGGCCCGGGCAGAACCCGTCGGTCGCCAGCCGTCGCGATCGAGCAGCGCGGCCAGTGCCATGCCCGTCACGCCCATGCCCATGTCGCCCAGGAAACGACGCCGCGAACGCAGCCGCGCAGCCGCGTGCCGAGCCGCTCCAGCATCTCCATCGCGGCGTCGCAAGTCGCTCATGTCGAGGCCCCTTCGAAGAAGACAAAAAACCGCCCAAGCGGCATTCCATGGCTAACGGATCGTAATGAACTCGTGATGACTGAACAGGCTCAGGACCAGATTCTCGCGGGCCCGCTGCCGGGGATCGGCCGCGGCAGGCACGCGGGCTCCGGTCGGTCCCAACCGATGCAACGCCTCCGGCTCGCTCAACTGCTGCGCCAGGCGTTCCAGGAATTGCAGGCAGGCCTGCTGCTCGGCAGGCTCCGGCGGTCGCGACAGCACGGTTTCAAATGCGCGACGCACGAACGGTTCCTCACCGGCGCCTGGATCCAGTCCCTCGGCAAGTCGCGCGGCCAGCAAGCGAGCCTGCTCCCAGGTCAGCGAACTGTTGACCATCGCCAGGGCCTGCTGCGGACGAATCGACACTTCGCGCCGGTAACACTCCCGCGGATTGGCCGCGTCGAACAGTTGCAGGAACAGCACCTGCTTCTCGTGCGAATGCCGGAAGTAGAGGCTGCGACGGTGGTTCTCGAGGCCCTGGCCGTGATCGAGGTCAGGCCCGCCCAGGGTTCTGTCCAGTGACCCGGCCAGCGCGAGGATCGAATCCCGCACCGTCTCGGCGTTCATCCGTTGCGACTGCATCGCCGACTGGAGTCCACGTTGCCCGCCGGACGAATCTTCCCCGACGGTCCGCGAGTCTTGCCGATACGCGGCAGACGTCACCAGCAGCCGGTGCAGCGGTTTGAAACGCCAGCCATCACGCATCCACCGCGATGCCAGGTAGTCCAGCAATCGCAAGTTCGCGGGCTTCTCCGTGCGCAACCCGAAATCGTCCATCGACGCTACGAGCGGCGCGCCAAAATGGCGCAACCAGACATGATTCACGGCCACACGGGCCGTGAGCGGATTCCGCGTGTTGGCGATCCATCTCGCCAAGGCCAACCGCCGACCCGTGCTTGTCCGCGGATAGACCTCGCCCAGCGGCTCGTAGCTGCCTTCCTGCTTCTCCTGTCCCTCGATCGCCTGCTGCAGCTTGGCCTTCGCGGCCGTCAGTTGCTCATCGAGCGGACCGAGCTTCTCGCGCAACTCAGCCTCGGGCTTGCCCTCCATCTCTCGCCGCGTACGCTCCAGCGTCGCTTCCTGCTCGGCCACCTGCCACTCCGCATCCCGGCGTTGCCAGAGTCGCTCGGCCACGACGGCCAGCCGCTGTAGTTCCTGCGCGCGATCCGTTTCTGCCGACCGATCGCCCTTCCCTTCCGTTGCATCCGGGGGACTCACTGCGGCGACAGGCACCGAGACGGCTGCCGCTGCCCCCTGCATCTCTTTTTCGTAATCGCGATACTTGTGACGCTCGGCGGCCAGTCGAGCTTCGGCGGCGTCCCATCGAGCCACGGCCGCGTCGCGACGCAACTGGGCCAGCGTGCGAGCCTTCTCGTCGGAGCCCTCCGCCGCCTTCGCGAGGCCGGCTTCCGCCTCGTCCAGTTGCTCCCGCAACGACCGCAGCCAGGCCTCGATATAAGGCGGCGTAAGCGCCGGGTAGAAACTGGCCAGCGGCAGATCCACCTTCGAGACCACCAGGTCCCCTCCCAGAATCTTCACCGTTCCGGGCGCCAGGGGCCGGTCCTTGTCCGCGCGCTTCGGATCGCCGCGCTGGAAGAGGAACGTCGTGGCCTCCGGCTCCTCATCGTAGACCCGCGGCAGCGCGTGCGCGTTCGCGTCCAGCTCTCCGGGCCGCAAGTCGCTGCGTACGTCGTAAGGTTCGAAGACGGCCCGCAAATGGTAGTACTCTTCCTGCCCGATCGGATCGTACTTATGGTCATGGCAACGAGCACACCGAATGGTCACGCCGAGGAAGGCGCGGCACGTATGCTCCACCGTATCATCGAGCATGATATTACGATCGAACTTGTACCAGTTCCTGGCCAGGAACCCCGTGGCTCGCAGCGTTCCCGCGTCGCCAGCTGCCAGCTCATCCGCGGCCAGCATTTCCAAGACCATTCGATCGTACGCCTTGTCCTCGTTCAGCGACTCCACGATCCAGTCGCGCCACTGCCAGATGTGGCGTTGGCCGTAGCGAATCTCTTCCCCGAATCCAGCCCAATCGCTGTAGCGCCAGACATCCATCCAGTGCCGCGCCCACCGCTCGCCGTACGCAGGACTGGCAAGCAGTTGGTCCACCACGCGCTCGTACGCGTCGGGTCGCTCATCGGACAGGAACTTCAGAAGCGCGTCGCGACTGGGTGGTTCGCCCACCAAGTCGAGATGCACGCGGCGCAGCAGCGTGGCACGCGAGGCTCTCGACGAACTCAAGGCTGTTGCTTCCGAGGAGGCAGACGCGAGCAGAGCATCCACGGGATTGATCACATCATCCACGGCACCCGCGGCGAGCGAATCCGGCCGCGTCCCTCGCGGCACGGCAACCTCCGCCACCGGCTGGTAAGCCCAGTGTTCCCGCGGATCCGGAGGCACCGGCTCGTCGGGCCCCACCGCGCCCTGTTCAATCCACTGACGCAACAGTGTCAGTTGCTCACCCGTCAACCGCTCGCCCTCCTCGCGGGGCGGCATCCGCGATTCCTCCTCCGGGTCGGCCACTCGCTCCAGCAGCAGGCTCTCCCTCGGCCGAACCATGTCGACGGCTGGCCCCGAATCGCCCCCGGCTTGAATCCCGGGCATCGCATCGAGTCGAAGTCCTCCCTCCTGCCGCAACGCTCCATGGCAGGAAACACACTTCGCGTTCAGCAGCGGCTTCACCTGCCCCAGGTAGTACACGGTCGGCTCGGCCAGAACATGGCTTACAAGCCCGATCCAGTAAAACAGCAGCACCAGAGCACGAGCCATGATCGGGATCCCGAATCCATGCTTCGATTCGAAAAGGCTAGGGGCGGGCGTGGAGGCAAGTCCAAGGCGGGTCTGACGTCCCCATCTTAGCGTGAAGAGGAAGCCGCGCACACAAGAAGCGCGGAATTCTTCACGAGGGACGGTCGAAAGCCAGGCCACCGCCTCGCGGAGGATCACTGCCGAAGCAGCCCGGCCCCAGGGCGTGCCCGCAGGCTGCCAAGCAACGGAAACAACGGCTCCGCGAGAGGCGGAAAGCGGCTCCGAGCAGACCCACGTTGCGAGCTAATTACTCGCGTGATCTTGGAGGCTTCAAAGGCTCACCACTATCGGCACACGGCATGTGCCGACTACGGGAAACGGCACAGGCTGCGGTCGCGATACCACCCTACCCTGCGGAACGACCATCGACCGATGGCACAAGGCCAGGATCGCTTCCACGCGTCTCCGCCTCGTGCGATGCACAAGCCATTGCAATCGTCATCCCAAAATCCAGATCGGCACACGGCGTGTGCCGACTACGAGACACGGCGTGTGGCGACTACCTGACACTGCGTGTGGCGACTACCTGACACTGCGTGTGGCGACTACGAGACACTGCGTGTGCCGACTACGGGGTTTACGGGGACCCTACTCGCTTCGACCGTGGTGATTGACCAGGGGAATCGCCATCAACGTCCGTGCTCGGGCCACGTCCTCCAACTCCTCATCCGGTCGCACGAGGAACCGCCTGGCGGTCGCGTCCACCATCGACTCCAACCACTGGCCGAACCCGACCTCTTCCGGCTTGGTACCGTACTGTTCGAATGCATCAAGGAACACCGCCTCCACCATGTCGTCGATCATGATCCGCGACCCCACTTCCGCCTCGAGGTCCGGATATCGAAACACCCAGCGGCCGATGCGTTGCGTCAGCGCCTCTTCGTACTCGAACGTCGCCACACGGAACGCATGATAGTCGCCGTCTCGAACGGCGTCTTCAATCACCGTGAGGTCGGGAATGAAGGTGGGCAGCATGCGATGATGCGTTCCCTGCGCCTGCTTCGACTGCTGGTCCACGTTCTCCAAGCGTTCCTTGTACGCGACAAGGTTCCGCAACAGGCTGGCCACGCATCGCTCGAAGGCCGGATGAAAGTCCGTTCCCTCTTCGCGGCTGAACAGGGTATCGCCCGGCAGCACCAGACTGGTCTTCACGACGTAACGGCCGCTCCGCGGGTGGTGGAAAATCGTGATGTACAGATCGGAGACGGGAAACGTCGCCACCGGCTTCCGAATCGGATCGATGCGGCGCTGCAGCTTCTCCAGTTCCGCCTCCGACAGCTCGAACTCCTTCGTATCCAGATCGATCCTCAGGTTGAACGCCTTTTCGTAGTAACGCATGGAGTTTCTCCCGGAGAAGACATTCGACTACATCTGCGGCCAGCCTTGCGTCGCCAAACGCGTGGGCTGCCGTGGAGGGTCGGTCACAGCCCCCCGAGATGAAGTGGAGCAATTCCGGTGCCGCGAGCAAAAGAGCTTGCGCATCGCGCAAGTCGCGTAATGAGAAGCAGCGTTTCATCGGACGTCAGCGAAGAACACCGACGATCACCTGCATCACAACGCGTGCTGCTCCACGCGCTGCTGTGCTCCGGAGCCCACCAAGGCGCAGGTTCAGACGGTGATCGCACCGTGGCAACCGGATCCGGCGCCAGCCGTGCAGCCGAAGCAGTGACGCCCCGTGGCGATCGCGCGCCCCGTCAGGCGCTGCGCATCGAAGTCGCGGATGTTCGCAGGCATTCCGCCCACGAGGCCCATCTCCAGCATCTGGTTGAAGTCGCAGTCGTACAGATTGCCCTGCCAGTCGACGGAGAGTGTGCTGCGACACATCAGGCCGTCTACTGTCGCGGGGTTGAAGGCCGCCACGAGCCGCTGCAGGTACGCCTCCAACTGACCGCGCTGCAAGAGATCCTCCAGAAATCGGCTGATGGGCATGTTGGTGATGGTAAGCAGGCGATGGAACCGGATCCCATGGCGGGCTTCCAGTTCACGTTGATAGTCCTGCTCCAGGCGTCGCTGGTCCGGCGGCAGTGACAGTCCCACGGGATTGTAGACCAGCGTCAAACGCAGATCGCTGCCCGGTTGCCCGTAGCCGAGCGCGTTCAATCGACGAAGGGCGGCGATGGAACGCGCGAACACGCCCGAGCCTCGCTGTCGATCGGTGTTCTCCTCCAGGTAGCAGGGCAGCGACGCCACGACTTCCACCCGCTGCGCCGCGAGGAAGTCGGCCAGGTCCTGATAACCGGGCGCTTCGAGGATCGTCAGGTTGCAGCGATCCAGTACGCGACAGCCCTCGGATCGCAAGGCGGCGACGAACCAGCGGAAATGGGGATTCATCTCGGGGGCGCCACCCGTCAAGTCCACCGTGGTGATCCGCGCCTGCCGTACGGCCGCCAGACAGGCTTCCATCGTCTCACGGCTCATGATCTCGCGCCGGTCTGGCCCGGCGTCGACATGGCAATGCTGGCAGGTCTGGTTGCACAATTTACCAACGTTGACCTGCAGGATCTCCACCGGGCCGGCCTGCAGAACGGACGTTCCCTGCTGCCCCAACGTTGCGGCAAAACCTGGCAGCGTCGCTGCCTCCTCGAGGATGCGTCGCTGCTCCGCGGCCGAAGCCAACGGACTCTCCTGCCGCAGCAGGGTCAGTTTCATCGTTGATGGTGAATCCACGAAGCTCTCTCCTTGGGCAAACTCCGGTCGGTTGGCATCGCCCGGGCGGATCTTCTCCGGCACCCCTGGGCTGCTACAGGCAGGCGACTTGCGCGTACAAACCTTATGCGGCCCCTTCCACAACCGGCGATCTAACAGCACGGACCATCGCCGTCGCAAGCCGACGACGACGCCTCGGTCGTCTCCTGATAGTCCATCCCCTTGGTTTCGCGCGGATGCCGTCGGACGGAACGTCGGCAGTCGAACGTGGCGGCCTCCGCCAGCGGCACCTCCTCGCGAGGCTCGATCGCTTCGAAGAGTCCCGCGTACGGCGCTTGCTGCAGCAGTCGGTAGGTCTTGTCACACACGGCCGTCCGCTCGCCGCGACGGTAGGCGTGGCCATCATCATCTTCCACGCGGCGGAAGGGACCGCGATAGACGACCGCTTGGTTACGTTCCAGGCAGGGCCCCTGCTTTCCCTTGTAGGCGAGCACCGTCACCGATCGAAATTCGATTCCATCCACCACGCGCCAGGGGGCGGGCTGCCAGCGGGCGATCTGCACTCCGTGGAAGCCGGCATCAAGAAACGCCTGCAGGAAACGGTCCTCGCGATAGGCGCCCGAAATGCAGCCAGACCAGAGTTCCGGGTCGCGACGCAGGTGCTCGGGAGCCTCTTCATCCGCAACGATGTCGCTGATGGCGGCGCGGCCTCCGTCTTTCAGGACTCGAAAGATCTCACGGAACAACCGCTCGCGATCCTCCCGTCGCACCAGGTTCAGCACGCAGTTGGAGACGACGCAGTCCACCGACCCGTCCGGAACCAACGGATGCTCGCGACGCAACGCTTCCTCTCGCGCCCGCAGTTCGATCCATTCTCCCGCCGAGCGAACCGGCTGGTCGTCCAGTTCACGTCCCAGGCGGTCGAGGTCCAGACGCAGGTCCTGAATCATGCCATACCGAAAATCGACATTCGCGTAACCCACGCGAGCCGCGACGTCCGCTTGGTACCGGCGAGCCAACTGGAGCATGGCGACGTTGCAATCCACGCCGATCACTCGCCCGCGCGGCCCTACCACCTGCGACAGGATGTAGCACAGTTTTCCGCCCCCCGATCCCAGGTCGAGCACCGTGTCGCCAGGCAGAACGAAAGGCGAGGGATCGCCGCATCCGTAATCGCGTTCGAGAATCTCGGCAGGAATCGCCCGCAGGTACTCGCGGTTATACTCCACCGGACAGCATAACGCCGGCTCGACGGCCGCAGCCGCCGATGCGTACCGAGCGTGCACGGCCTCTTCTCCCGAGCGTGAATGCTGCCAGGGCGAGGCGGGGGTGTCCTGCTCGCGTGCTGCGTCCATCATGGGGCCTCCTTGAGCGTCCAGCCGACCTCGTCACCTAC
>CAZUJM010000210.1:0-6629 GCA_964620405.1 uncultured Pirellulaceae bacterium
ATCACGTTCCGCAATCGGGGCCGCGCGTCGACGTACCAGGTGGGCAAGAACAAGTGGAAGATCAACTTCAACCGCGGCCACTCCTTCCAGGCCCGCGACGACTACGGCAATCGCTATTCAGTGGACTGGGACAAGATCAACGTGCTGCCGGGCACGAATCCCTGGTGGCGGAACGACGTCTCAACCGACGGCACCGTGCTGTTCGAGCCCGTGGCGTTTCGGCTCTATGGGCTGGCGGGCACGCCCTCCCCCAATACGCAATACTTCCAGTTTCGCGTGATCGACAATGCGGTCGAGACGAGTCCGACGAGCCAGTATGAGGGCGACTTCTGGGGGCTGTATATCGCGATCCAGCAGCCCGATGGACGCTTTCTCGAGGAACGTGGTCTGGAGGAAGGCAGCGTCTTCAACATCCACGGCAGCGCTTCGGGATCGACGGTTCGATATCAGGGATCGCTGCTGCCCTCCAACCGCAGCGACCTGACGGCGTTCATCCGCGACAGCAGTCGGACGATGACCGAGGAGTGGTGGCGGGCCAACCTGAATTTCGACTCGTACTTCGCGTTCAACGCCATCAACCTGGCTGTGAACAATTCGGACCTGCGTCCGAACGAGAACGTGGACTACTACCATAACCAGGTGAACAACCAGTGGTACACGATCCCGTGGGATCTTGACCTGACGTTCGAGGATCGGCCGCACCTGGGTCGGCCGGACTCCCAGTGGGAGAGCATCCAGCTGATCTTCAACCGCTATCCGGTGTTCAAGCTGGCCTACCAAAACCGCGCTCGAGAGATCGTCGACCTGCTGTTGGACAACGGCGACGCCGCCAAGGTGGTGGACGAGTATGCCGGATTCCTGCGCGAGGGAGATCCGGTCAATAACGTGGTGGAGGCGAACCAGGCGCAGTGGGACTATCATCCGCGGAAGACGAAGAAGGGCATCTGGTACAAGAACTTCACGCCGGCGTTGATGCCGGAGCAGTCGTTCGCGGGACTGGTCTCGTACATGCAGAAGTTCCTCGGGCCGGGTGGCTATGGTCGCGACCGGCTGGTCGCCAAGTATCAGTCGGCGGTGACGCCCGTGCGTCCCGAAATCAGCTCCGCGGGGCCGGCGAGTTTTCCGGTGAACCAGGTGCGTCTGCGTTCGAGCGCTTATGCGGATGGAGCGGGCGGCGAGAGTTTCGCGGCCATGGAGTGGCAGGTGTCGGAGGTGAACCTGCCGGGCGTGGTCGGTTACGACGCGGCGAGGCCGAACGCGTACGAGATGGAGGGCATCCGCTGGAAGTCGGGACCGCAGGCGTCGTTCGCGCCGGAGGTCGAGGTGCCTGTCGCGGCGCTGCAAGCGGGCCGTTCGTACCGGGCTCGCGTTCGCATGCAGAACAAGGAGGGCCAGTGGAGCAACTGGTCGGCGCCGCTGGAGTTCGTGGCCAGTCCCGGGGTGTCGGAGGTGACGCAGTACTTGCGGGTGGGTGAAGTGCACTATCATCCGGCCGATCCGACGCCCGCGGAACTGGCGGCTGGCTTCACCAACAGCGACGACTTCGAATTCATCGAACTGGTGAATACCGGGCCGCGGACGCTGGACCTGGTTGGGACGCAGTTCACGAAGACGGTGTCCAACGGCGTGGAGTCGGGGATTGACTTTGATTTCAGCGAGGCGGCGATTCGGCGTCTGGAGCCGGGGCAGCGCTTGGTGGTGGTGGAGGATCTGGCGGCGTTCCAGTTCCGCTATGGGAGGCAGCTGCCTGTCGCGGGCGAGTGGCTGAATGGTCAGCTGAGCAACCGGAGCGAAACGTTGTCACTGGAGTCGCTGGGGAAGGTCGTGCAGAAGTTCGAGTACAGCGACGCCTGGTATTCGGAGACCGATGGTGGCGGACCCTCGTTGGAGGTGACGCAGGTGGGCAGCGCGGACCTCGCGTCGTGGTCGACGGCCGCCGGGTGGCGACCCAGCCGCCAGGCAGGAGGTACGCCCGGGTCGGACGGTTCGGGCGTGGTGATTGGCGATGCCAGCCGCGATGGCGTGTTCAACTCCGCCGACCTCGTGCTGGTGTTCCAAGCGGGCAAGTACGAGGACGGCGTTCCCAAGAACACGCGGTGGGAAGAAGGCGATTGGAACGGCGACGAGGACTTCACGACGGCCGACCTCGTGTTGGCGTTCCAGTCGGGAACCTATGTGGCAGGCGCAGCCCCCCGCCCTGCTTCGGTTGCGTCTGGGAACCCATGGTACCTGCCCTGGCAGGCTGCGGCGCGCGTGGCCGCGAAGCCGCACGCACTGGATCCGCAGCCGGTCGACTCGCTGTTCGCCTGGGATGACGACGAAAGCTGATGCGCGGATCCTGCTCCCCCCCTTCTCCACTTTCCGGTCGTGCGCCTTGATAATGGCCGCGCGGGGCCGTGGAGTGTGAATGTTCGCGGAAAGGGAGGGCGTTGGGGATGGATCGAGACGTTCAGCATGAGGCAAAGCCCGCGGAACTGACCCGGGCGCTGGGGCCTTCGATGGCGACGGCCGTGGTGGTGGGCAGCGTGATCGGGTCAGGGATCTTTCTCAAGCCCGGCCATATTGCCGCGGACACGGGCCACTTCGGGGTGATCTTGTTCGTCTGGATGCTGGGCGGACTGCTGTGCGCGCTGGGGGCTTTGTGCTTCGCGGAACTGGCGGCCATGCTGCCGCGGGCCGGTGGCCTCTATGTCTACCTGCGAGCTGCCTATGGCGACCTGGTGGCGTTTCTCTTTGGCTGGACCGAGACGTTGTTGGCGCGTCCGGCTTCGACCGGTGCGCTCGCCGTGGCCTTCGTGGGTTCCCTGGCCGTCGCCTTGGAATGGAACGCTTCCGAGGGGGCGCAGGTGGTGTTGGCCTCGCTGCTGGTGTTGGGGCTGGCTCTGGTAAACGTCCTGGGCGTGGTCTGGGGCGGGCGGATGCAACTGGCCGTGACGCTCGTGAAGGCCGGCTTCCTGGCCTTCGTCATGCTCTCGCCGCTGCTGCTGGCTCCTTGGAGCGGCTGGCTGGTGGACGCGGCGAACTATGGGACGACGGTGGAGCCGCGGCAGGCGACGTGGGGAGCCCAGTTGGGAGCGGCGCTGCTGGCGGTGCTGTGGGCGTACAACGGCTGGGAAGCGGTGACGCCGCTGGCGGAGGAGATCAAGGATCCGGAACGCAACCTGCCGCTCGCGTTATTCCTGGGAGTGGGCCTGCTGGTGGTGCTCTATGCGGGAGCCAACGTGGCCTACCACGGTGTGCTGTCGATGGAGGAGATGCGAGCGGCCGGCGACCACGCGGCGGAGCGGATGCTGGAACGACTGGCAGGGCCGTCGGGAAGGCTGCTGATGTCGGCCGTGGTCATGTGCAGTACGTTCGGGGCCATCAACACGAATCTGCTGTATGGTCCCCGGGTCGGCTTCGCGATGGCCCGTGATGGCCTGTTCTTTCGTTCGCTGGCCGGAGTGCACGCCCGTTTTCGCTCCCCCGTGGTGGCCATCCTGCTGTCGGCTTCGCTGTCGATCGTGCTGATGGTCGCCATCACGCTGGGGAAGTCGGCGTTCCGAGGCGTGGTCGTCGCGGACTCCGAGCGATTCTTCGACCGCGTGGTGCGGAGCCTTCAGGCCGACTCCACGTTTGACCTGCTGACGAACCTAGTGATTTTCTCGCTGAGCGTCTTTTACGCGCTGGCCGTGTTGGCGGTGATTTTGCTGCGACGGCGGTTTCCGGAGTGGCCCAGGAGCTACCGCACCTGGGGCTATCCATGGACTCCGGTTGTTTTCCTGGTGGTTTACGTTTGGTTCCTCGGGCAGGTCTACCAGGGGAATCCGGTGGAGACGCGGGCGGGACTGGGCGTGCTGCTGGCAGGGGTTCCGGCCTACTGGTGGTTCCGCCGAAAGTAGGCTGGCGGTCGCGAACCAGCGGCGAAAGGCAGGGGCTCGCGCCATCGAAAAAAATCGGAGATATCCCTGAAAGACCGGGCGGCGGCTGGCGTAGATACTCTGCCAGCCAAGTCGATGGCCCACGGCCTGTTGCGCGACGAACCTTAAGGGAGTTTGCGCGGGGGCCGCGCGCCGAGTGCGGGCCGCATTCGAGCCGTGTTGCGTCCTTGCGAACGAAGGGGTTCCAAGGGATCATGCCGGGCTGTTTGACAGTGCCGCAGTTTGACAGTGCCGCAGTTTGACAGTGCCGCAGTTTGACAGTGCCGGGCCGTGCGTTTCCTGCGGCGCTAGGCATGCGCCGCGGCTCCCGCAGCCCGAAACCTGCAGCCTCCTGCTGGAAGCCTCTTCGGTGTCACGCACGAGCACAGGGTTACTGTTACACAGGGTTGCTGGTGCACAGGGTTGCTGCGGTCTTGGATCGTTCCTGGAGGAGGTAGACGTTGTCGTCGTTTTCATTCATCCACGCCGCGGATTTGCACATTGACAGTCCGTTGGAGGGACTGGGGCAGCGGCCGAATGCGCCGATCGAACAGCTCCGCAACGCGACGCGGAGGGCGTTGGAAAACCTGGTGTCGCTGGCGATTGCGGAGCAGGTGGCCTTTGTGGTGATTGCGGGCGACCTGTACGACGGTGCCTGGAGGGATTTTCATACCGGGATCTTTGTTCGCAAGCAGTTGGAGCGACTGGCGGACGCGCGGATCCGCGTGTTCCTGATCTATGGGAATCACGACGCGGAGTCGGTAATTACGAATCCGCTGACGCTGCCCGCCAACGTCCACGTGTTTCCAACGGCGTCGGCTTCGACCGTCCAGTTGGAGGACTTGCGCGTGGCGATCCACGGCCATAGTTTCGCCACCCGGAGCGTCGTTCATAACCTCGTGCCCGACTATCCCCCGCCCGTACCCGGTCGGTTCAACATCGGAATGCTCCATACCAATCTGAATGGCCGCTCGGGCCACGACACGTACGCTCCCTGTTCGGAGCAGGATCTGCTGGCGAAGGGATACGACTACTGGGCGCTGGGACACATTCACATTCCGGAGGTGGTGCGGGATGGCAGGTGCTGGGTGGTGTACGCCGGCAACACGCAGGGAAGGAGCGTCCGCGAGACGGGGGTGCGAGGCTGTCAACTGGTGCGTGTGGACGGGGCCCTGCGGGTGACGTCGGTCGAGCACCGCTGCCTGGATGTGGTCCGCTGGGCGAGCGAAGAGGTGGATCTGGAGGGTGTCGAGGATGGGCTGCAGGTCCGCGAACGGGTGCAGGAGACGGTCCGGAAGGCCGCCGACGATGGTGGCGATCGTTTGCTGGTCGTGCGTTTGACGCTAGTCGGTGCGACCTGCCTTCACGATGCGCTGTATCGGGACCAGGAGCGATGGGAGGCGGAAGTGCGCGACGCGGCGGAATCGGCGGCCGCAAGAGTCTGGGTGGAAAAGGTCAATCCGGCCACCTCGCCCCCGGTGGATCCGAGCGAGGTAGAGGGGCGGGACGAGGTGATGCGGGTGGCGCTGGAGTCGCTGGACCAGTTGTCGCTGGAGCAGGATGCGCTTCCCTCCGAGATCCAGTCGCTTCTGAAATCGCTGCCGAAGCCCGTCCAAAGCAGCGTCCACGCGGCCTTGGATCCCGCCCATCGTGATTCGCTGCTGGCGGACCTGCGAAGCACCGTCATGGCCTACCTGAGGAACGCCGGGAGGAAACAGGCATGAGATTTCGACGGCTGTCCCTGGACGCCTTTGGGCCGTTCACCGGAGTGGAATTCCAGTTTCCAAGCGACGGTGGCGACTTCCATGTTCTGGTCGGTCCAAACGAGGCGGGCAAGAGTTCCGCGCTGCGGGCCATTGGCGATGTTCTCTTCGGCATACCGCTGCACTCCTCGGACAACTTTCGCCACGCGCACGAGAACCTGATGCTCCGAGCGGAGATCGCGGATCGCGCCGGGCGGGGGCTGTCGTTCAAGCGGCGCAAGAGGAATGCCCCGAACGACCTGCTGAACGACCAGGGGGAGGTTCTCGACCAGGCGGCCCTGCGTCGTTACCTGGGGACGGTCGACAGGGAACGGTTTGAGGCCATGTTCGGCCTGAGTTCCGAACGCCTGCAGGCGGGCGCCGAATACTTGCTGTCGGACAAGGGTGCCTTGGCCCAGACGTTGTTCGCGGCCGGAACGGGACTCGCCTCCGTGAATGCCTCGATCAAGTCGCTTCGGGCGGAGATGGAGGCGATCTACAAGCCCTCTGGCAAGAAGCTGGCGATCAACGTCTTGAAGAAGGAATGGGAAACGTACTGGCAGGCATCGAGTGAGGAGATGCTTGCGCCCGACGAGTGGTCGGAAGTGCAATGCGGCCTGGGCCGCGTCGAGGAGGATCGCAAAAACGTCCTGGAAACGCTTGGGAATGCGCGGGCGGATTGGGAGTGGCTGCGACGTTGTGGTGATTCACAGCCGTCGATTGGTCCGTATCGCAGCAAGTCGGATGAACTGAAGGCGTTCGCGGACCTGCCCTCCGTGGCTGACGACTACGGGGCGAGGGTGCGTAAAGCACAGAAGTCTACGGACTCGTGGAGCCAAGAAGTCAAGCAGTTGCGAAAGGCCATTCGCGAGACCGAGGAGAAGGAGGCGGAGGCGACCTCGAGGCCGCTCGTGCTCAAAAACGCTGCGCGGATCGAGCAACTCCACGGACGATTCGCCGCATATCGGCAGGATGTCGAGTTGCTCGC
>CAZUJM010000210.1:6715-8295 GCA_964620405.1 uncultured Pirellulaceae bacterium
TTCGGGACCTGCAGGGCCAACTCGAGTCGAAGGCTCGGGAACTGGAGATTGCCGGGGGACTGTCGGGCTTGGCGGCGAGGAGCGTGCCTCTGCAGCAGCAACTGAAGTTCCGGGAGGCGGCCCGGAAGTACGAGGCAACGCTGGACCGCCTGCGGCAAGATGGCGAGAAGGTCGCGAAGCAGCTTCATGACTTGGAGAACATGACCGCGGAGTTGGATGGAATCGACACGCGAGATCAGTCGACCTTGAAGGAATCCGTGGATGCCGGGCGAGCCTTGGCGGAACTGCCGGCGCGGCTCGATAAGCTTGCGGAGAATCGCGATCGGCTGTTTCGTGAGCTGACGACGTTGCACGGCCAGTTGTGGGGCGCGCCCGAGGATTGGGATCAGGTTTGTCAGTTGCGGATCGTGCCCCTCGCGACCGTGGAAAAGTTTGAGCAGCGTGAGCAGGAATTGCGATCGCGGGTGCAGGCGCAGCGCGAAATGACGGAGCAAACGCAGGCGGAAATGGCATCGTTGCGGGACGAGCTGACGCGCCTGCAACGGGGCGGCGCACTGCCCTCCTCTTCCGAGTTGTCGGACGCGCGAGCCCATCGGGACCGAGGCTGGAAGGCGGTGCTTTCCGAATGGCGGGGAATCCCGACGGACGAAACGTTCGCGGCCGATGGTCCCCTGGAGGAGGCCTATCCCCGGGCCGTGGAACGTGCCGACGCGATCGCCGACCAGTTACGGAAGGAAGCAGACTCGGTCGCGCACGCGGAGGAGAAACGCCAGCAGCTGACGCGGCAGGAGGAGAAGTTGCAGCGAGTAGGCCAGGCGCTGGAGGAGGATCTGCGGGCGCTGGATGCGTTGACCGCCGAGTGGCGGTCGCTCTGGACGGGCTCGGGAGTTGACCCTCGCTCCCCGATGGAGATGAAGGCCTGGCGGGTGACTTGGACGACCTTCCAAGAACGCTACTGTGACTGGCAAAGTGCCCAGAATTCATGGACCCAGGACTCGCGACGGCTGCAACTCGCCACGGAAACCCTGGCCGTCGCCTTGGGCAGTCCCGATCGTCGTGACTTCAACCGTCTGCTGGCCGACGGCGATAAACTGCTCGAGGATGGCCTGAAAGATGCCGGTCGCGGCGAACAGCTGAAGCGACAATTGGAGCAGCAGAAGTCGGGGCTCGCGAAACTGGAGAAAGAGCGGGAGCAAGCGTTGCTGGAAGAAGCCCAGGCAGGCAAAGCTTGGAAGGACATCTGCAAAGCGCTCGGCTATTCCGAGGAACTCTCGCCATCGAGTGGTCTGCTGTTGTTGGAGGAGGAGCTGCGTCTGCTCGAAAAGTACGGGCAGTGTCGCCTGTTGTCCGCCGAAGTGGAGGTGCTTCAAGCACGATGTAAGCAGTTTCATGAGGAACTCGCCGAGTGCGCGGCGGCGGTCGGAGTCGCGGGGGACAGCCTTGAGGTGCTTGATTCTGAGCTGTGGAAGTTGCTGGGTGAAGAACTCAAGGTCGAGCAGCGGAAAGCGGAGTGGCGGGAGAATCGCGAGTTGCGGCAGGTGGAGTTGAATTCGGCCACGGTTTCTTTCGAGGCGAGTGAG
>CAZUJM010000210.1:8305-10792 GCA_964620405.1 uncultured Pirellulaceae bacterium
CGTGGGCTTGAAGACCACGGACGGGCTGGAGGAGATACTGGGAAGGATCGACGCGCGAAGTCGAATACAGGAGACGCTGGACCAGATCCAGAAGTCACTGCTGGGGCTGGCGCGCGGAGAGGACCTCGATCGCTTCACGGAAAGAGTTCTCGCCGAGGATGCCGATACGATCAGCTCCCGGATGCAGGACCTTGAGGCGGCGATCAAGAGCAAAGAACAAGAGCTTCAGGTGCTGGGGCAGCGGAGAGACGAGTTGCTGGCGAGGCGGGCCCGCATGGAGCAATCGACCGATGCGGCGGCACAGTCTCGCCAGTTGGCCGCGATGGCGGAGGCCAGCCTCGTCGAAAAGTCCCTGGAGTACGTCCGGCTGCGTCTGACGGCGCACGTTCTGGAGAGTCAGATCGACGCCTTTCGCCGGGCAAGCCAGGGGCCCTTGCTTCATCGTGGTGGAGAACTCTTTTCCAAAATCACGCTGGGCGGTTTTTCCTCGCTGATCCTGGAGCAGGACGATCGAGGAGATCAGGAGATTTTTGGGGTGCGCGAGGGAAACCAGACTGTCCGGCCGAAGGCCATGAGTTCGGGCACGCGCGACCAGTTGTTTCTCGCCTTGAGGATGGCGGCCCTGGAGATGCACGCCATGGAACACGAACCGATGCCCTTGATCCTGGACGACCTGCTGATCACCTTCGATGATGCGCGATCCGCCGCGATCCTGCGGGAGTTCCGCAGTCTGTCGGAGCGGACGCAGGTGCTGCTCTTCACCCACCACGAGCATCTGGTGGAGATGTGCCGGGAGACGCTGGATCTGCCGGACAGTCACATCCACCACATGCACCATGGCACGCAGGGGTGACAGGGGCAAGGACGATGCGGGACAAGCGGCCGGCGACGTCCTGGACAGCGCGAAGACCTTTTCCAACGCGTTGCCCTGGCGACCAGCCGAATCCGTGGAGCCGGCCGAGAAACTTCGCGTTCGAGCGAATCCACCGTACGCTTTCGCAAGGGCGGCCAGGTGCAGCGCGAGCCCTCGCACGCGACGGAGCCGCCGCGAACTTCCCTCGCTGCTGTCGGCGGAGCACCGCGGGGCGGGCCGCGCCATCCGCGTCGCAAAGCGGACTTCGAGGACGGCGATCATCTTCAGGGATGAGTGCCGGCGTTCCGGTGGTGACGTACATTAGCGCCACTGGCCGAATACCTTCGGGGCTTGCTTGGCCGTAGAGAAGGAAGCCACCGCGAGGCGAAGGAACGGCTGCCGGGATGGTTTTGGCGAACGCAGAGCCCTTGGAATCAATCTTCCTCGGTGGCGGATTGAGGGAAGTCCGTCCAACGTATCGCGGTGGCAACGCACATGGTCCAAGATGGCAACGCTCTTCCTGTGCCCGGCATCTCGGTGGTGTTCGCCGCGCGAGGCAGCTTGGAGAACGTCCAGAAATCGCTGGAATGCCTCTTGGCCCAGACCGTTGCCTCGCAGGTCGAGTTTCTCTTCAGCGGCGACTCAAGCGAGCTTCTGCAGTCCGTGGAGGCTTTTCTTGCACCGCGCGCACCATTTGCCCGGGTCAAGTATCTGCTGGATGCGGAGCAGGAATTGGCGATGGCCCGGATTCGGGCCGTGGAGATGGCGACGGCGGAGGTGGTTGTCTTCGTCGAAGATCATTCTTTCCAGCAACCGAACTGGGCCGAGGAACTGCTGGCCGCCTTTGGTTCTTCCCGGGACATCGTGGCGGCGGCGCCGGTGATCCGAAATCCGAATGCGGAGACGGCCGTGAGCCGTGCGCAGTTCCAGCTCACCCACGGGATGCTGGAGTTGCGCACGGCTTCGGAACGTTTCGAGGCTTGCGGGAAGCTGCCTTGGCACAGCACGGCCTATCGACGTGAAGCTCTCGTCGCCGCCCTCGGTGACCCGGGACTGTTCCAGGTGGAGGGGTTTCTACAGGAGCGGGTCTTGAGGGACTATCCGGGGGCTCGCCTGGTGCGATGTGTGCGCAGTTCCCTGCAGCATGTCAACATGAGCCGGCTGTTTCCGGCGTTGCGATTCGCGTTTCACGGAGGACGAGTGTTTGGCGCGGAGCGAAGCAAGCGGACGCAGTGGAGCGTAGGGGAGCGAGTTGGGCGGTCGATTCTGTGTCCGGTCGTGGCCATTCTCAAGATCTGGCGTTCGGCCGGCATTCTGCGGGACGGGGAGTCCCTGTGCCGGACGGCGGCGACGTTTGCGGCCGCTGTCCCGATCGCCTGGTGTCATGCCCTGGGCGAGGCCGTGGGCGTCTGTTGGGGACAGGGCCGCAGTGCCGTCGTCTATTCCGGTTTCGAGGTCCAACGCGCCCCGCTGCTGCGTGCCGGAGAGCGACACCTGCTGTGTGCCGATCGGTTGGGTCCCACCGCGGACGCCGCTGTCGAGCCGGCTTGAGGCCCGCCGGAGCGCGGCCGTCCCGGCCGCATGAACGCCGCGCGGCAGCTCCGAAGCAGGTGCCGCTCCGATGCAGGTGCCGC
>CAZUJM010000211.1:0-2794 GCA_964620405.1 uncultured Pirellulaceae bacterium
GGCCGCTGCTGGAGACTACCATCGCGCAGCTGAATCGCGACACGACGCTCACCCGCCAGCAGCTCAAGCTGGCCATCGCTTCGCTCACCATCGGTTCCGGCAGCTGCGCGATCCTGCTGACGGACGCGTCGCTCAGCCGCACCGGCAACCACCTGCGATGCGCCACGGCGCTTGCCAACACGTCGCATCATCGGCTGTGCCACAGCGGCCGAGACGAAGCGGCGGAAGGCGGCATGACTCCGCTGATGCAGACCGATTCGGAAACGTTGATGCAGGAGGGCATTGCCACGGGCGTGCGCACCTTCGCGCGGTTCCTGGACGAATCCAGCTGGCCGCGCGAACAGTTGGACCGCATCTTCTGCCACCAAGTCGGCGGCACCCATCGTCGCCTGATGCTCGAATCGCTCCAGCTCGATCCACTGCGCGACTATTCCACCTTCGCCTGGCTCGGCAACACCGGTTCCGTGGCCCTGCCGCTCACGGTGGCCATCGGCGCGCAGAAGGGTGCGTTGCCTTCATCGAGCCGCTCGGCGTGGCTGGGGATTGGTTCGGGAATCAACTGCTTGATGCTAGCCGCGGAGTGGCAGGAGACGCGGGTCAGCGGCGAGTTACCGGCGGAGGCGGAGGAGCCGACAGACTTGGCGTCGGTCGCTGCCGCGACAGCCACGATCTCGAATTCGGCGAACCCCGGCGCGGGGCGTCCCGATATCTGTGTGACTCCCTGAGTCCGAGCGGGGCGTGCGATCGAGCGCGGCCGTTTCCCTCCTGCAACCCTGACGTTCCTTCCACGCGACTTCGCTCCGTCACCTCTTTCGCGACGCAACCAAACGATGACCAGCCAGAACGACAAGCACAAAGTATGGGTCGGCTTCGACCTGGGCGGCACGAAGATGGCGTGCCAGGCGTTCGACGGCCAGTTTCATTCGCTGGCGCGGGAGCGGGACAAGACGCGCGGCCACGAGGGTTCGGCGGTGGGGTTGGAGCGTATCGCCGCCCTGATCCGCTCGACGCTCGGCAAACTGAATCTCCAGCCGGGCGACCTGGGCGGCATCGGCATCGGCTGTCCCGGACCGCTGGATCTGGACGCCGGCGTGATCCTCAGCGCGCCGAACCTGGGCTGGACGCAGGTGCGGCTCAAGGAGTTCCTCGAGCAGCAGTTCCAGTGCCCGGCCTTCATCCTGAACGACGTGGACGCGGGCGTCTATGGCGAGTACCGTTTCGGCGCGGGCCGCGACGGGCACTGCGTGCTGGGAGTTTTTCCGGGCACGGGCATCGGCGGCGGCTGCGTGTATGAAGGCGAACTGCTGCGCGGCCGCACGGGGTCGTGCATGGAGATCGGCCACATGCGGATCCTGCCCGACGGACCGCTCTGCGGCTGCGGTCGCCGCGGCTGCCTGGAAGCGGTCGCCAGCCGGCTGGCCATCTCCGCGGCCGTCATCCAGGCCGCCTACCGCGGGGAAGCTCCCCACCTCATGAAACACTACGGCACCGACCTCTCGAAGATCCGCAGCAAGGCGCTCGCCGAATCGATCGCGGCGGGCGACGGCCGGATTCGCGATATCATCACCAACGCCGCGCGACAGATCGGCATGGCGGTCGCGAACGTCGTCAACCTGCTGCTGCCCGACAAGGTCGTGCTCGGCGGAGGACTTGTCGAAGCCATGCCCGACCTGTTCGTCGGTCCCGTTCGCGAAGCCGCGAACTCGCACGTCATGCCCGCCTTCGAGAACTCGTTCGAAGTGCTCGTCGGACGCCTGGGCGACGATGCGGCGACGATGGGAGCGGCGGCGTGGGCCTTCCATCGCGTGACGCTCCACTGACGTCGATGCCCGGGGCGGCGGCGCGGCAGCCTTGCCGGGCATCGCCGCGCCGAGCCCTGCCCTCACTACTCTTCCAGCCAAGGAAACAGCCATGATTCTCCAGGACCAGGTCGTGATCGTGACGGGAAGCACCACGGGGATCGGCGAGTCGATCGCGCGGGCGTGCGTGGCCAAGGGCGCTCGCGTGCTGCTGCATGGCCGCGACCGAACGCGAGGCGAAAAGTTGCAGCGCGAACTCGGAGACCGCACGGCGTTCCACGCTGACGTCCTGACCGATCCCCAGGCCGCGGGGCGGATCGTCGACGCGGCCCTGAAAGCGTTTGGCCAGGTCAACGCGCTGGTCAACAACGCCGCCTCCGTCCAGCGTTCGGACCTGGAGAACACGACGACCGAACTGTTCAACGAGATCATCGCCACCAACGTGCGGGCGCCGCTGGAACTCATCCAGGCCGCGCTGCCCCACCTCAAGGCCACGCGCGGCTGCATCGCCAACATCGGCTCGCTCAACTCGCTCGGCGGCGAACGCAACCTGCTCGCCTACAGCATCTCGAAAGGCGCGCTGCTCACCCTTTCCAAGAACCTCGCCAACGACCTCGCCTACGACCACGTCCGGCTTGTTCACTTCAACGTCGGCTGGGTGCTCACCGAGAACGAGTACCAGGTGAAGCTCCGGGACGGCCTGCCGGAAGGCTGGCCCGAGACGCTCAGCCCGAACGAAATCCCCAGCGGCCGCATGACCACCCCCGAGGAGATCGCCTCCGTCGTCAGCTTCTGGATCAGCGACCAGACCCGCCCCTTCTCGGGCACGGTGATGGAACTGGAGCAGTACCCGTTCGAAGGACGCAACGTGACTCGCAAGGGCTGATGCCCTCCGGTCGGCGTGCAGGCGAACACCGGCAACACGGGGAACGCGGCTACTGTTCGGCCATTTCCCCGGTTTCTATAATCTTGCCCAGCATGCCCGCCAAGTTCGA
>CAZUJM010000211.1:2894-10744 GCA_964620405.1 uncultured Pirellulaceae bacterium
GCGTGTTCGAGCGTGTTCGAGCGTGTTCGAGCGTGTTCGAGCGTGTTCGAGCGTGTTCGAGCGTGGCAGAGTGTGAAAGTCAGAGTGCCAGGCAGCAGTCCCAGGGAACAGCCCCGTCATCCGCCTCGATCAGCAACCGTCCACACGCACCGCAGCCCAGTCAGTCGCCGGGAATCCTAGCATGGACAGAGGTCTTTCAGGCCATCGAGCGAAACCTTCGCGAGCGACGTGCCCGACCTGTGGCCGGCCGTTCGATCCGCGGGCCACCGAGGCCATGCCGTTCTGTTCTCAGCGTTGCAAGGAGGTCGACCTGGGCCGCTGGCTCAACGAGGACATCGGCCTGCCGTACGAACGGTCGCCCGACGATTTCGACGAGGACGAGTATTCCGAATGACGTCGCGGCCAGGCCCAACGACGTTTCGGCAAGGAGCTTCAGACCATGGTCGATAGCGAAGGTGTTCTGCGTACGATCTCGTGGCGCGACCTGTGCCCCTGGACGCTGCTGTTTCGAGTCTTCCGGCTGTCGGTGTCGCTGCAGACGCTGAGCCTCGCCCTCGCCGGCACCGTCCTCTGCTCGCTGGGCTGGTGGCTGGTCGGCACCGTGACGCTGTCCAGCGTTTCGCGGGACACTCCGGCTGTCCAGCAGTTCCAGAAGCACGTCGTGGCTTGGCCAGATCGACACTCGTTCAGCGCCGGACTCTTGGACCTGCCTTTGGCCGGCGAAGCGGCTTCAGCCGCGAAGCCAAGTGTGCCCGAAGCGGCTTCAGCCGCGAAGCCAAGTGTGCCCGCAGCGGCTTCAGCCGCGAAGCCAAGTGTGCCCGCAGCGGCTTCAGCCGCGACGCCAAGTATGCCCGCAGCGGCAGAGGCCGCGACGCTCTCTGGGCCCGCAGCGGTCGCACCTGCTGCATCGGACGGAGTTGTTCCCGGCATGGCGCCGGCAGCCGCGCTGCTCGCCAACCCGCCGCTGGTCGTGGACGGCCCGGTCGCCGCGGCCTGGCATCGGTGGGCCAGTCGCACGCCGGTCTACGCGATGATCGAACCGATGCGTCGGGGACTTTCTCCCGGCCTGCCCTGGGACCAGCGCGCGTACTACCTGTTCGGTTCGCTGTGGTCGATCCTGGTCTGGAGCCTGTTTGGCGGCGCGATCGCGCGGATCGCGGCCATGCGATTGGGGCGGGACGAGCGAGTGGGTTTGCGTGAGGCGTTGGACTTCGCGCGCCGCAAACTGCTGTCGTACCTGGGCGCTCCCCTGCTGCCGCTGGGCGGCATCTTGGTGCTGATGATCCCCTTGGCGCTGCTCGGGCTGCTGATGCGGTGGAACCTGGGCGTCGCCCTGGCGGGGCTGCTGTGGCTGCCGCTGGGCCTGCTGGGCCTGATGATTGCCGTGATGTCCGTCGGCCTGGCCTGCGCCTGGCCCCTGATGTGGGCCACGATCAGCACCGAGGGCTCGGACGCCTTCGATGGCATCAGCCGCGCGTATGCGTACACCTACCAGCGACCGCTCAAGTATCTCGCCTACTTCCTGCTGTCCGCCGTGCTCGGGTTCCTCGGCTGGCTGGCCGTCGACCTGTTCTGCGAGACGATCATCCGGTTCCTGTACCTGGGAGTCGGTGCCGGTTCGGGGCTGAAGCGTATCGAGGAGATCCGCAGCGTGCTGGGCGCCGGTTCCACGACCGATTCGGCGACCCTGCGTTTCGGCGCGAACCTGATCTCCAGCTTCAATCGCTTGTTCCGCGGTTGCCTTACGGCCTACACCTTCTCGTACCTCTGGTCGGCCGGCACCGGCATCTACCTGCTGCTCCGCCTGGACGCGGATCGCGCGGAACTGGACGATGTGTACTTCGAGGAGGAAGACGCCGCCAGCTTTGGACTGCCGCCGATCACGACCGAGGAGGGAGAGCCGAGTCCGGAGGCTGCGGCGGAGTGAACAACCGGTCCGGGCTTGTAACGCCGGCTTAGTGCATGACCTGTCCGCCGTCGACGTTCATGGTCTGTCCGGTGATGTTCTTGGCGCGTTCGGAGGCCAGGAAGCAGATCAGCGCGGCGACATCCTCGGGCTCCTGCCAGCGGCCGAGCGGCGCGATCTGCCCGATCTTGCGGCCTGCCCACTCGTCGTAGCTTAGTGTGTTCTCCGGCGAACTCTGGCGCCACGCCTGCCAGACGCTTTGGTTGAGCGGCGTCTTGACCATGCCGGGCGAAACGACGTTCACGCGGATGTTATGCGGCGCGAGGTCCTTGGCGGCGCACTGGGCAAAGTTGATCAGGCCCGCCTTCGCGGCGCTGTAGGGCGGATCGGTCTACGAACCGATCTGGCCGGCCACCGACGAGAGAAAGCAGAACGTGCCCTTGCGCGCGGGCAGCATCACGGGCACGAAGGCGTGTGCCACCTTCACCGGCGCCGTGAGGTTGACTTCCAGCACCCACGCCCAGTCGTCGGGCGACAGGTTCCAGAAGGGGAAGCCGAACTTTCCCGAGCCCGCGCCGAGCGGCACGGCGACGTGGTCGCAGCGACCATGCCGGTCCATCACTTGCCGAGCGGCCTGCTGGAGCGCGTCGTAGTTTGTCGCGTCGAGCACCAGCGCGAGCGGCGGGTGCCCCGCCCGGGACGGAACGCTCGCCGCCGTCGCGACCACACGCTCGTCGCGATCGATCCACACGACCTCCGCGCCCTCCCGCGTGAACTCCTCGGCGATCGCCCGCCCGATCCCGCTGGCCGCTCCCACGACCACCGCCACCTCGCCACGCAACATCAGGTCCATGCGGACTCTCCCCTTCCCGGCCGTCTACGGTACTCGGTTACGCTTGTCGGTTACAGTTGCCGGGCGAGATGGCCTCGCAGTTTACGCGCGCCGCAGCAAAGCGGGCAGTTGAGCATACAGTTGCCCGCGTGTCAGGACCTGCCAGCCGGCCTTGCGGGCTTCGTCCAGCAACGCGCCCTGCACATGGGGGCCTACCGCGATGCAGCGCGGCGCAGGCGCTAGCTCGCGCAGTTCCGCTATCGCCGCGTGCAGGTCGCCTCCGATCTCCTGCAGGTCGACGATCACCAACTCCGCGTTCGTCTCGTGCACGCGCGGCAGCAGTTGGTCACGCATGGCCACCGTCTCGCAGGCCATGCCGGCACCGCGGACAGCCTGCGCGATCTGCGACTGCAGCATCAGGTCACTGGTCAGGACGACGCAACTCATGGGGCAAGCTCCTCTTCGCGAAGACCCTCCGCGGGACAGTGGTCGAGCCAAGGCGGTGCAGCGACCGCTAGACGGCTTCCGGACCGCGAATCCTGTCGTCGATGCGGACGCTCTCAAGCACCGGGAGCTGGAAGATCTTTCCATCCCCGATGTTTCCCTCGGGGCCCGTCCGCGCGACGCGTTCAATCGTCTCGACGGTCCGGTCGACGAAGTCGTCGTTGACGACAATCTCCAGCACGACCTTGCAGAGCAGGTTGGTCCGGTATTCCACGCCGCGATACGTCTCGGTCTGGCCGCGCTGACGCCCGTAGCCATGCGAATCGCAGACGGTCATGCGGTCGACGCCGATCGACTTGAGCGCCTCGCGCACGGCCTGCAGCTTCGTCGGCCGAATGATCGCCATCAGCAGTTTCACGCCAGTCGCCTCCCGCACAGATCCAATCCGCCGCCGGCGATTGTCGCATAGCGGCGGCGGGGGTCACAAGGCCCTGCCGGTTCCCGTCCATCGCCGCCGGTCCGCGAACGGCATGGCGAGCCGCGCGCCGGACCGCTGGATGCGAGCCCGGACGTTGGCGTTCGGTTGGCGTTCGGGTCAGGGGCTGGCGAGTGTGAAGGACGCGTCCAGCAGTTTGCGGATCCGTTCCTGGCAGGCGACCACATGGGCTCGCGAATAGGCGTCCAGGGTGGTGGACTGCGCGGCCTTTTCCAGCTGCGCACCCAGCTCCTTCAGTTCGCTGTAGGCCAGGGCCTGGCAGTCCTCCGGCGCTCCCGATCGGCCCAGGGCCAGCTCACCGAGCCGGCGCAGGTAGTTCCGCTGCAGGTTTCGCCGGATGCTACTCACCGCCGGCTGCCGGTTGTTGTACGTTCCCGCCGGCACTTCACGGAACTCCGCGAAGATCGACGCCGTCAACCGGTCCAGCAGCTCCGCGACCGTCAGCACGTCTTGGTCGGCAGCCGCCTTCTGCTCCGAGTCCAGGATGCGGCGCATCGTGAGCGGTGACAGGAGCTGGTCCAGCACGCGCGACTGCCACTGTTCGATGACTTCATGCACGGGAAAGTCCGACCGCGTCTCGAATTCAACCCCCCAATGCGACCAAGCGGCCGGTGCGAGGAAGTTGTAGAGCTTGGAATCGAGCAGATACGGTTTGTCGCTGAACACCTGTTCCTGCAGGAGGTCCAGCGCGGCGCGCTGGTCGGCAGCGGCCAGCGAGCGGAACGGAGGCGGCGCGTCCTTGTCGCCCTTGTGGCTGCGGTTCACGTCGACGCCGCCCACCATGCGCGCGACAAAGAACAGCGCGCGACCGTGTTCGGCCAGCAGCACGTTCAGCGCCCGCCGCGCGCCCGCATACGACTCGCCCTCCTTCACCATGCGATCGACGACCGTCGGCATCAGCTGGGCGACCGTCTGCGCCTGCCGGCGCGCGTAGGCCAGCGGATCCTTGCCGAGGTCGAAACGGTTCGAATACGGATCGGGATCGATCCCCCGCGTGTTCTCGTCCGTGGAGAATACCAGCCCCGTCTCGCCACTGCGGGCCGCGATCGCGGCCAACTGCGGGCGATCGGCGTCCGGATTGCCCGTCAACTGCTTGTAGCCATACTCGATGGCCCAGTAATCGTACGGACCGATCGTCGAGGAGTAGTACTCCCCCTGGGCGGCTCCGGGCGGCGCGATGTTCGGTGGCAGGTAGTCCATCACCGAGGCGGCCAGGCCCGTGGCCCGCGTCTTCTCGGGCTGGTTCATCTCGTCCAGCGTCAGCAGCGTGCTGGCCTTGAAGTTGTGGCGCAGGCCCAGTGCGTGGCCGACCTCGTGCATCGTCACCTCCTTGAGGCCTTCCATGATCAGCTTCTCGCGTTGCTGAGCCGAATTGCCGCCGGCGGCGCCCGCCATCAGGGCCGTCTGGCCGAACGCCATCTGGTGCGTCATGCCGGTGCGGAGCAGGCAGCGGGCGTTCGCCAGCCACGACGGCCCCGACGCCGCGTTCGCTCCCGCGTCGCGATACGACGCTTCGTCCAGCGGCCCACCCGTCAGTTCCGCCACGTCACGCGGACCGAACAGGTCGAACTTCGACTGCCACGACTCGATGAAGTCGGCATCAAAGATGATGTCCGCATCCAGGATCTGCCCCGTATAGGGATTCACGCGCGACGGCCCCATCGCAAAACCGGCGTTGGAGGTGATCCAGCGGAAGGTGTTGTAGTAGATGTCCTCCGGATCCCAGGTCGCGTCGTCCGGCTGCTGGCGCACTTCAATCGCCCGCACGAAACCCGCCTTCTCGAAGGCCCGGTTCCACTCCTCGATCCCCTCCTGGATCGCGCCGCGATACTGGTACGGCACCGTCTTCTCGATCCAGAAGACGATCGGTTCGGCCGGCACCGACTTCTCGGACTGCGGATTCGCCTTCTTCAGGTGCCAGCGGTTGATGTACCGCACGAACTGTTCTTCCTCACGCGGCTTGGAGAAGTCCTTCACCACCGTCAGGAAGTAGCCGACCCGGTCGTCCGCCAGTCGCGGCTGGTAGTCGCTCTGCGGGATCCGGCTGATCGAATAGTGCACGTGCAGCGTGACGCCGCGCGAGTCGGCGACGGAATCGAAGTTGGCCATGCCGGCCGATGCGTAGGTGGCGGCCACCTGCAGTTCGACGTTGCGAGGGAAACCCTTTACGGCCGCCCAGACGGATTTATCGGGCGCGAAGCCGAAGCCGGGAAGCACCTGGCTGATCTGCGGCAGGTCGCTCATGAAGACCGGCGTGAGATCCACCAGGTCGCCGCCGCGCGGGCCCTTCGTGATCACTGGCAGGCTGAAGAGCACGCTGTCGGTGTACGCGTTCTGCACGGCCCGCGACTCGGGGCTGTCCCGGTCGGCGCGGAATCGCACGTTGCGGCGAACCATGTGGACCTTGTCGCCCACCTTGCGGAAGGAGACCACCCAGTCGTCGCCAAAGCCCCACGACATGCCACCGACCAGCGGATTCTGGCCGATGCCGCGGGCGATCGAAATCAGTACGATGTACTCGTGCGCGTAGTCGCCATCGCTGAACTCCGCGATCAACTGGTTGCCGGGCCGATAGAGCCGCAGCAGGCCGTCGATCGGCTGCGCATCCTTGAGCACCGCCGCGAAGGGCGGTTGCCCCTCCTGGGCCGGCGAGGTTTCGGCCAGCAGGCCGAACCAGGCGCTCGCGCACAGCGTCAGGACCAGCAGCGAGGGACGGGTTAAGATTCGATGGCAAAAGATCGAAGCGATCGCGTGCATGACACCCCCTTGGGAACGACCAGCGAAGCGGCGATGTTGGCTCGAGCACTCAGGCCGTTCTATCGTGGCCGCAGGCGAACGAGCCCGGCAAGGCCTCGAGCCACCCCCAGTGTGCGGGCTCGACGGCCGGAAAACTATACACCGCGTCGAGAAGTTCGTTTTTTTTCCGCACGGATCCAGCCCCGGGCGGTCGCTCCAGGAATCGCAATCAACTCCCCCGACTGTGCCGCATGGGACCCGCGGCGTGCGTGGCGACCATGAACCTCCACGATCACCTGGACGATGAGGCGCGGGAGGTCGCGAGCCGCTACGACGCCGGGCGGCGGTCGGTCACCTGCGAGTCGCTCGGCAACCGCGGCGGCTTGAGCGGTTCGCGTCTCTGGCGGCTTCGCACGGCCCCGCCTGCACCCGGTGAATTCTGCCTGAAACGCTGGCCTGCCACGCATCCTACGCGCCAACAACTGACGTGGATCCACACGCGACTGCTGCTCGCCGCGGCAGGGTCCACCGCGGCAGGGCCGCTTCTCGCGGGCTTGCAGGCCGAGGACCCGCTGGCGTTCGTACCGGCGCCGCTGCTGACCGACCAGGGCGATTCGCTGGTCGAATGGAACGGCCATCTCTGGGAACTCACCCGCTGGCTGCCCGGCGTTGCCGACTTTCGGGAGCGTCCGTCGCGACGGCGGCTGCAATCGGCCGGCCACGCGATCGCGCGGCTGCATGCAGGCCTCCGGCACGCGGACGACCTGCGGCTCGACATCGCCCCCGGCCTGTTGCGGCGCTGGCGAGGTCTGCAGCCCGATCCATGGAACGCGGCGGAGATCGCGCGCTGGCGGCAGGCGACGCAGCGCGATGAGGATGCGGAACGAGGCCGTACGCTGGGGGCGATCGTGGAAGCATTACCGGAATGGCACGCCGCCTGCCTCGCGGAACTTCCCGCCGCGCTGCGGCAACCGGTCCCGCTGCAGGCCTGCGTCCGCGACCTCTGGCACGCCCATCTGCTGTTCGAGGGCGACGACCTCACGGGCATCGTCGACTACGGCGCGATGCAGGTCGATTCGGTCTGCGCCGACCTGACGCGATGGCTGGGCAGCTCTGTCGGCGTGGAGGCCGAGGGCTGGATCGCGGGGCTGGACGCCTATGCCGCTCGACGGCCACTGTCGCCCGCCGAGTTCTCGATCCTGCCCGCCTTTGAAATGGCCTCCACACTGCTCTCGGCGGTCCAGTGGCTTCGCTGGACCTACGACGAGCCCAGGTCATTCGAGGATCCGGGCCTGGCCCGGCTGCGACAGCAGGAAATACTCCAGCGGCTCCGCCAGGGCCCCGGCACCGTGCGGGAGCTCCTGCGACAGCACCTCCGTTAGCACCGTGCGGGAGCTCCTGCGACAGCACCTCCGTTAGCACCGTGCGGGAGCTCC
>CAZUJM010000212.1:0-7424 GCA_964620405.1 uncultured Pirellulaceae bacterium
CGTGTCGAAAAAGATGGTGGTCCAACACCCGATCTGACCATCTGTGCAAGTCGTGGGAATCTACAAGCAAGGGAAAATCTTGAACGGGTGGCCAAAAAACTGCGTCTGGCGATTCTTGCCCACCAGCGAGACGCGGCTCAATTCTTGTAGTCCTTTCGCGTCAGCCCGGGCAACCACCAGTTCTCCCTCGATCGTCGTCAACCAGAACTTTCCATCGGCGTAGACCAGGTTGCCTTTCCCGAAGCGACTCTTCTGCCAAACAGGTTTGCCCGTCTTGGCTTCGATGCAGGAGAAGTGACTGACGGGACCGGCACCTCCCACATTGTCAAACCCATAGAGATAGTCACCAACCACGATGGAGGTTTGCCATTCGTTGCGCATGACGCTTTTCTGATCCAGCGACTTCCAGCGTTCGGAGACCACCAAACCGTCCGGGCCCTTGTTCACGTCGAGCAGCACCGAGCCATGATTCTCACCGGCGGACACGAAGATGCCGCCATCGATCAAAATGGGCGACGCCGTGTTGCAACCGTAGTCGGTTTCGAACGGGTAGCTCCAGAGCAGCTTGCCGGTTCCCGGATCGATCCCCATCACAGCCGTGCCGCTGACAGAGACGACTTGCGGCGCACCAGCGACTTGCAGGAGGGCCGGCGAGGAGTAGCCGGCGTGTCCAGAGCCGCACTTCCAGAGCATTTTGCCGTCGGCGATCGCGAGTGCCACGACCGCCGCCGCCTCGCCGCCAGCGTGCACGACCACGCGATCTCCCAGCACCAAAGGCGAGCAGGACATTCCATATTCGGACGGTTCGGCCGCCAAATCCGCGAGTACGTCCCTGCGCCACAAGAGCTTGCCCGTCTGGAGATCGGCGGCGATGAGGATTCCCTCGCCGGAATACGCGTAAACGCGTTGGTTGGCGATGGTCGGCGTGGCTCGCGGGCCATCTCCCATGGGGTTCTCGTAGGCGTTCCCCATCGGGGTCTTCCACTTCATATTCCCTGTCGCCGCATCGAGGGCGACCAGCAACTGCTTGTCGCCTGCATTCCAGGTGGTGAGGGCAAGTCCTCCCTGGACAGACACGCCGGACATGCCAACTCCACCGGCGATGCGCCAGCGTACGACAGGGCCGGTCGCGGGGAACGCATCCACAAGACCTTGTTCTTGGGAGACACCATTCCTGTCTTTGCCGAGAAATTGCGGCCAATCCGCAGCCGGAACGCGAGCGTCTTGAACGGCGACCAGAAGCAGGGCCCAGGCCATCGCTGAAACGGAAACATTCTTCATGGGTAAATCCTTTTTCGGTTCGTGAATCTCGTCTGCGGTCGCTCACCAGACGATCCCCAGGCAGTGCCATCGTTGGCTCACACTTCCACACCGCAAGGTGGATGCTTCCGAGACGTTGCTCCGGGAACTTTCCATCGGCAAACTTCGAAAAGATCCGCGTAGGCTACCCGATGGCGATCCCACTCGCCAAGCAAAGCAGCAGGATCACGACGAGAAGGCGCTACTGCTACTCGACAGAAGTGTTCCATCTCACTGATCGCATGGCATGAGCCTTCGATTGACACCTAGGGATCGCTCGCTCATGGCTAGAGTTCCGCCGCGTGATGTTTTCGAGATTCTCGACAACCACTCTTCGCATGTCAACGGAAACGCCCAAATCGAGAACCAGTCAAGCAACGCCACGACCATTGCTCATCATTCATGCTTAGCAAACGCGAAATAGCTGTTTAGCAAAACTGCAGCAAGCAAGGAGTCCATGGGTAGTTTGCATTTGATGTCACGCTGGCAGGATCGGGTGGCATTTGCAGGGGTGCAATCACGCGAGGTCCGGATGAAGACAGCAGCGGCGGACGTTCGTTGCTCATCGGCGCGGGGCGGACGGTCGTTGCGCTTGGGCGTGGGATTGGCGTTTGGGGGCGGTTGGCTCGGCGGTCCGGCACACGGCGTGTGCCGGCTACGAGATGCGGATGGACGATCCGTAGTCGGCACACGCCGTGTGCCGAGCTGCAATCACGCAAGGTCCGGCTGGAGACAGCAGCGGCGGACGTTCGTTGCTCATCGGCGCGGGGCCGACGTTTGGATACGGCTGGCCGACCGTTGGTCGAAGTTCGCAGCGGCTTGCAGCCCTGAGGGGTTGCCGCTTGCGTTACGCGGCTAGGCGGGGCCCCTCTGCCCGTGGTTGCAGGCCGTTGCACTTGGGTGCGACAATGGCGGTCGCTCCGTTTCCTCGCAAAAGTACTGCGAAAATGGTGCCGGTCTTCCTCCCTCGTAAGAAAGAGACCCGCACTCCTTTTTCGCTCGAAAGGACCTCCCATGAACAGGTGGCGATCCACACGCTGGTTGACGCTGGTGTGCGCGGCTTGGTTTGCGATCTCGAACCTCGCGTCTGCGCAGCGGGATGCAGCGCAGCGAGAAGTCGCGCCGCCGGATAGGGGGCCGCGGGATGCAGGCGTGCCGCCGGCGCTGCGGGAGTGGCAGGAGTGGGCGCTGGGAGAGGACTCGCACCGGAACTGTCCGACACCGTACAACGCCAGCGAGCAGCATCTCTGTTTCTGGCCGACGCGGTTGTCGGTCGAGGCGTCGGCGGCGCGAGCGACGTGGCGGTTGCAAGTGACGGCTTACGAGACGGCATGGGTACCGTTGCCGGGCAGCGCGGACACTTGGCCCATGGAAGTGCGCGACGGCGAGCAGCGCCTGCCGGTGGTGGAGCGGGAGGGCAGGCCGTCGGTGCGGCTGGAACCCGGCTCGCACGAACTGTCCGGCCTGTTCCTCTGGGCGTCGATGCCCGAGCGACTGTCGGTTCCCACGGAGATCGGCGTGCTGTCGTTGACCGTCGACGGCGCGACGGTGGCGATTCCGAACTGGGGCGCCGACGGCGCCGTCTGGCTGCGGCGTGCGCGGTCCGAGAGTGTCGATGAAGACCAGATTTCCGCGCAGGTCTACCGCGTGCTGGAAGACGGCATTCCGCTGTGGCTGCGGACCGAGATCGAATTGAGCGTCTCGGGCCGCAGTCGCGAAGAGGACTTGGGCTGGGTGCTGCCGGAAGGCTGGAAGCTGTCGCTGGTGGACAGTCCGATTCCCGTGGCCGTCGATGAAGCGGGGCGTTTGAAGGCCCAGGTGCGCGCGGGCAAGTGGACCATCGCTTTGCACGCTTTCCGCACGCAGGATGCTGGCGAAGTGCGGTACGCGGAGAATGCCGAACCGATCGTCCGCCAGGAACTGGTGGCCTTCCAGGCCCAGCCCGCTTTTCGCGTGGCGGAACTGGAGGGCATCACGGCGATGGACGCGAACCAGACGACCTTCCCCGAGCGTTGGCGCCATCTGCCCCTCTTTCAGTGGACCACCGACCAGCCGTTTCGCCTCGTCGAGAAGATGCGCGGCATGGGAAGCCAGCGGCTGCCTGGCCTGTCGATCGAACGACAGCTCTGGCTGGACGAAGACGGCCGGGCTTTGACCTACTCGGACCGCATCCTGGGCGTGATGCAGCGGACCTGGCGACTGAACGCGAGCGAAGGGCAGACGCTGGGAGCGGTGCGCGTGGGAGGCGAGGGACAACTGATCACGGCCGATCCCACGACCGGCGCGCCGGGCTTTGAGGTCCGGGCGCGGAACTTGAACCTGGAAGCGATCGGGCGACTCGAGGACACGCGGAAAATTCCCGCCACCGGCTGGCAGACCAACGCCGACTCGCTGCGCGTGCACCTGATCCTGCCGCCCGGCTGGCGACTGCTGGCCCTGTTTGGCGCCGATGCGGTGGTGGGCGACTGGCTGACGGCTTGGACGTTGCTCGACTTGTTCTTGCTGCTGGTGTTTTCGCTGGCCGTGTTCCGCCTGTGGGGCGTAGTGCCCGGAGTGATCGCGTTCTTGGCGTTTGGGCTGTCGTACCACGAACCGGGCGCGCTGCGCTACTGCTGGTTCTTCCTGCTGATTCCGCTGGCGATCCTGCGCGTGGTGCGCGAGGGCTGGTTGCAGCGGGTCGTAGCGGCGTGGGCGTTCGTGGCGGCGGTGTGGGCCGCGGTGCTGGTGATTCCCTTCTTCGCGCAGCAGATCCAGAGTGCCATCTTCCCGCAGCTGGAGCCGGCGGGATTTGTCTACGGTACCCACCCGCCGCTCTGGTTTGGCCGAGGCTACACGCCCCCTGATTTCCAGACGGCCTTTCCGGGGGCCCAGAGCGAATTGCAGGACCCGTTCCAGGATCCGTGGAGCCGAGAGAATCGACGCGCGGGCCGCGGAAACGTGATCTCGAACGCGCCTGCTTCGCTCGATGAGGCCAAGTCAAACGCGGAGGCCATGCAGCAGCAGATGCAGAGCAACCGGCGGTTTCGCTTCAACCAGTCGAACATGATGTATGACGCGAAGGCCAAGATCCAGACGGGGCCGGCGCAGCCGCAGTGGATGTGGAATCGCGTGGAGTGCATCTGGAACGGACCGGTGACGGCGGACCAGACCATCCGTCCGATCTTCATCTCCCTGCCGATGCACCGAGTGCTCACCGTGGCTCGCATCGCGCTGCTGCTCGCGCTGCTCGCCCTGCTGCTGCGGGGACGTGACGGATCGGCCAACCTGTGGGCCGACTGGTTGCGCTGGTGGGCGAAGCGGGGAGTGCGCGTGGATCGTGGCCCCGTCGCCGGATTGATCGTCGCCGCGTGGCTGCTGGGAGGCTCCGGGACGACTCCGGCGCAGGCCCAGTTTCCCGACGCGACGCTCCTGCAGCAACTGCGCGAACGGTTGCTGAAGCCTTCCGACGCGTACCCCAACTCCGCCTCGCTCGATTCCGTCCGCCTCAGCGTGCAGGGAAATCGCCTCACGATGAAGGCCACGGTGCATGCAATCGTGCCGGTGGCCGTGCCGTTGCCGGGCCGGCTGGCCGCGTGGTCTCCCGTGACGGTGCAGGTCGTGGGGCAGCCGGAGACGGTGGCCCTGCGGCGCGATGGACACCTGTGGATTTCGGTGCCCGCCGGCGTGCATGACGTGCAGGTCGAGGGGCTGTTGCCGGAGGCGACGGAGTGGGATTGGTCGTTCGACCTCGTGCCGCGGCATGTGGTGATCGACGCGCCGGACTGGACGGTGACGGGCGTGAATGCCAGCGGCGTGCCGGAGAAGCAGGTGTTCTTCCGGCGCAAGCAGCAGGCGGCGGAGGGCGAGGCGGTCTACGATCGCAAGGATTTTGCAGCCGTCGTGGCGGTGGATCGCGAACTGGAAGTGGGGCTCGTCTGGCAGGTGAACAACGTGGTCACGCGCGTCTCGTCGCCGGGCAAGGCGATCTCGCTGCGCGTGCCGCTGCTGCCGGGCGAACGCGTGCTGACGAGCGGGCCGTCGGTCCGCGAGGGGTATATCGAAGTGCGACTGGGACCGAGCGACTCGCGGTTCGAGTGGCGCAGTGAGCTGCCGTTGGGTGAGCCGATCGAGTTGAAGACGCGGGCCGACGACACGTGGGTCGAACGCTGGCATCTGGTGACTTCACCCGTCTGGAACGTGACGGTCAAGGGATTGGCTCCCGTGTTTGAAGCGGAAGAGCAGGACCTGGTGCCGGTCTGGACTCCCTGGCCTGGCGAGTCGGTGCAGCTGGCGTTCCACAAGCCGACGGAGATCGTTGGCGAGACGGTGACGGTGCAGCGCGTGCACCAGTCGATGGAGCTGGGATCGCGCCAGCGGAAGCACCGCCTGGACCTGGACTTGGAGTCGAGCCTGGGGAAGGACTTCTCGGTCGAGATCGACCCGGAGGCGGAGATTTCCGCGCTGACCCAGGACGACGTCGAACTGCAGGTGCGTCGCGATGGCGGCAAGGTGACGGTGCCGCTGAAGCCGGGCAAGCAGCGGATCGGCCTGGCATGGCGGACGAACGAGCGGCTGGAGGCCACGGCGCGGATGGCGCGGGTGGCGTTGCCAACGCCGAGTGCGAACGTATGGTCGAAGATCGAGGTGCCGAGCAGCCGCTGGGTGCTGTGGGCCGATGGACCGCTGCGTGGCCCCGCGGTGCGGTTCTGGGCTGTGCTGGCCTGCGCGTTGCTGGCGGCCTGGGTGCTGGGCATGGCCCGGGGCGTGCCGCTGAATCGGTTGCAATGGGTGCTGCTGATGCTGGGACTGACGCAGGTGCATGTCATCGCCGCGCTGGTGGTGATTGGCTGGTTCTTCCTGCTCTCCGACCGCGCCGCGCGCGGCAGCGACGGGATGGGACGGGGATCGTTCAACCTGAGACAGCTGCTGATCGTCGTCCACACGCTGATTACGCTGGGTGTCTTGCTGACCGTCGTGGGCGAGGGCTTGCTGGGCAGGCCCCAGATGTTCATCGTCGGCAACGGTTCGACGCGCGACGTGCTGTGGTGGTTCCAGCCGCGCGTGGAGCAGACGCTGCCGGAGCCGTACATCGTCAGCGTCTCGGTGTGGTTCTACCGACTGCTGATGCTGGCCTGGGCGCTCTGGCTGGCCAACTCGCTGGTCGGCTGGCTGAAGTGGGCTTGGGAGCGATTCAGCGACGGAGGGCTGTGGGCGCGGAAGGCCGCTTGATCGAACGGCCGACGCGGAGGCCCGACCCTGTTTCGCCGCGGATTCCCCGTGTCGTAAGATGAGGACCCGGGGCAGCTTCGGCGGTGGCAAGGATCCTCGGAGCGTGTTTACCTCCGCGTGGCGACGGGAGAGGCACGCTTGCGGGGCTGATGGTTTCGACGTCGGTCAATTCAGGAGCCTCTTCGATGCGATGGCGAGTTGGCGGTCTGCTGGTGTTTTTTTGCGGAGTGGGTCCAGCCAGGGAACCAGCGCTGTGGGCCCAGGCGCCCGCGCGTCCTCGACTGGCGGCGGAAACGCTCTATTCCAACCCGGCGGCCCAGGACCAGGATGATCTCTGCCTGTGGGCGGATCCGGAAACCCCCGAGCACGGACTGGTCATCACGTCGGATAAGAGTGCCGGTCGCGTGTTCCTCTATGAACCGGATGGGCGTCTGCGACAATCGATTCCGCTGCAACAGCCGGGCAACATCGACCTGCGCACGGATGTTTCGTGGAACGGCGGACGCGAAACCCTGGTGGTGGTGAACGAGCGGGCCGCGCAGCGTCTGGCCGTTTTTCGCATCGATCGACAGCGGAGGGAGTTGGAGCGGCTGGATGACGGTTCGATCGTGACCGGCGAAAACTATGGTGGATGCCTGCTGCGGACGCGCGATCCCGAGCGACTTGTGGCGGTGGTGACCTCCAAGACGCAGGGAGTGTCGCGGTGGGAGTTGTCACCGGCGGCGGAGGGGCGAGTGACGGGACGCAGGTTGGGGACCTGGCCGTTGGGCTTCTGTGAGGGAGCGGTGGGCGATGATGCCACGGGCGATGTTTACGTGGCGGTGGAGGACCAGGGCGTTTTCCGCATTTCCGGGGAGACGCAACCGGGAGCGAAGGCGGCGGATGGCGTGGGCCTGCCCAGGCTGGAGGGAGGCGCG
>CAZUJM010000212.1:7434-9517 GCA_964620405.1 uncultured Pirellulaceae bacterium
GTTCCACACCACCGTGCGGCTTGTCCGAATCGCGTCGGCGAAGCGGGCTTGCGTGGCGACGTGGAGGGCATGGCAATTCTTGCGAAGCACCAGGGCGGCCGTTACCTCGTCCTCTCCGACCAAGGCAACAGCGAATTTCGCGTCCATGAGCTTCGCCCGCCCTACGCGCTGGTGGCCGCGTTTACATTCGAGGGCGTCGCGCACACCGACGGGCTGGATGTCCAACTGGCGTCCTTCGGCCCCCGTTTTCCGCTCGGACTATTCGCCTGCCACTCGGACGTTGATTCGGGGAAGAACGTTCGAGCTGCGGATGCCCGTCTGGTTCTGGAACTGCTGCCCTGAGCAGGCTGTTTCCGCAGTGATCCGGTTCCGCGCGGAAATGCCCGCCGCGCAAAAAAACAGCCGGGCTTCTCAAGAAGTTGAGACGCCCGGCTTTCTTCGCGCCCCGCAATCGTGGTGGGGGCACGTCTTGCGAGGCTCGAAGGCTCTTGGAGCGGAGCGATGCTGGAGCCTCAGCGGCGCTTAACGCGCGCGTCGACGCAGGAGGGCGAACAGCGGCACGGACAGCAGGGCCAGCAGTCCAGCGGACGGTTCCGGCACAGCGGCCGGCACAGCGGAGCGGGCTCCCTGCTCGAAGCTGCCCCCCTGGAACGCCAGTACGAGGTCGCCGCTGGAGAAATCTCCATTTCCGTCCCAGTCGCCCTGGCCCCAGCCGGAGTTGCCGGTGGCGGAGTCTTCGTACTGACCGACTTGGAAGACGGTGACGAGGTCGCCCGAATTGAAGACGCCGTCGAGGTTGGAGTCGCCGAAGTAGGAGTGCTTCAGGGCCTCAATCCATACGACTCGATCGGTCGCGTCGACGCGGCCGTCGTGGTTGATATCCAGCTTGGCATCGGTCGACGCGCTGCGGACTCCCGCGCTGATCAGGTCCATGTCGATGGCGTTGGCGGAGCCGTCGGCGTTGACATCGGCGAGCGTTTCAAAACGGATGTCGAAGACGTAGACTACCCCCGAAGCGACACCGTCCACTCCACCGCGTTCCGCGCCCACGATGGCGCGACCGTTGGCGGTCGCCAAGATGTCGCCGAAGCCTTCCTGCGAGACCGGCTTGGGCGAGACGAGCTTGGAGATCTGGTGTCCAGTGGCTCGGTCGAACACCGTGACGGAACCGGCACCTCCGCCGGTCAGTATGCTGCCGACGAGGATGGCTTCCTCGCCAATGGCCACTCCGCGACCAAACTCGTCACCCTCCGCCCAGTCGCTGCCGCGAAGGACGCGGACCGTTTCGAGCGTATGGAGATCGACGACGTGCGCCTCACCGATGCCGTTACGCGCTTCCGGGGCACCGATGACGGCGAGAGAGCCATGGGATCCCATCGACGCGCCGAAGGCTCCGCCGCCTTCGATGGAAAACACCTTCCGCATGTTTCCCGTCGCGGCATCGAACAGCACGACGTGCGGCGTATCGCAGGACAGCAACGCGTGATTGCCGTTGAGCAACGCTCCGTCCCCCACCTGCTGGACGGCTGGGTCGACGTACGACAGCTTGCGAAGTTCCGCGCCCGTCGTGGCGTCGAAAAGGTAACCCGCTCCCGCGTCGTTGTCGCGCGAGTCGCTCGTGACGAGCACCAGGTTGCCGCTCACTCCCGCTGCCTGCCCGAACTCATCACCCGGCACCGATTCGGCCGCCCGCAACTTGCGCACGAACGCTCCGGTGCGCGCGTTGAACAGGTAAGCTTCGCCCGTCTTGGAGTCTTTGCGGTCGGAGGTGGCGACAGCAAGGTCTCCGGAGAGAGCGAGTCCTTCGGGGAGCTTGCTGCCCGCCGCGAGGCCCGGAGGATCGAGGACATGCTGGGGCGTTCCCGTGACCAGGTCGAACGACCACACGGTGCCCGCCTTCGCACCCAAGGTTCCGTCGTCATCGCCGCCCGCCACCAGCAGGTCCCCGGAGACCGAGACGGTGCCGCCGAACGCGGCGCCATTGAACGGTTCCCGACCCAAACCTACGGGCGCCAGCGTATGCAGCAACGTCCCGTAGCCAGCCCATGAAGGCGAAGCCAGACTCAAACATCCCAGGAATGAA
>CAZUJM010000212.1:9527-10661 GCA_964620405.1 uncultured Pirellulaceae bacterium
ACTTCCGCTTAAATCGCATTGTGTCCTCTCCCGATTCTCAGGTGACTTTCGGATCGCACACGTAATTTGGAACGCTGTCGCCGCGAGGTGCTAGCTCCACGCTTCCGGAGGTTGTCTGCGCGGAGAGAGAGTTACACAAGTCGTGGAGTACCCAGCTCGATGGAACTTCATCACGAAACCATGGACTCTTGGCGAATCCCCACCATTTCTTCACGGAAGCGTCGGGTGGAGGGCCCACGGGAGACCGGGATGGGACGGTCACGGCGCGCGGAAACTCGCCCTGGTCGCTGTTCGCCCGGGATCCACCGTCCTGCGTCTCGTGGCTGCTGCCGCTGCCGCTGCTGTTGCCGTCGCTGCTGGCGAGGGAAGCTGCCCTCGATCGACGCACGGCTGGCTGCTACCATCCGGCCGCTGCGATGAGACGACCGAATCAACGGAGCGACCGCGGTCGATGCACCGATAGGTATTCTGAGGACCGTATTCCGCCGGACGAACGGCGAGCGTTTTCGGGAAGGGATTCCAATGTTCCGCAGGGCAGTGGCTTCGGGTTCCATGATTGCCGTTTCCTTGTCGCTGCTGCTTGCCGGCCTGGGGTGCCGCGGCATGCAGTACGCGCGCGTCATTCAGCCCGGTGAGAAGGAGATGGTGGGCAGCCATGTCGCGGGTCAGGAGACGTTTGGACCGCTGATCGACGAAGCGGTCGTGAAGCTGTTGGCGCGGCATGAGCCGGATCCGGACCGCATGGTGACTCCCGACGGCGAGATGGTGCCGCCGCAGCGGATGAACGTCTGCTTCGTGGGCGTCGAGAATCGCACGGCCGAGGAGATTGGCGACTTCAAGGAGCAGATCTACGAATTGATCGACTCCAAGCTGCTTGAGTCCAATACCTTCGCACCGATCAGCCGGCGTTATGTGGATGCTGGGCTGCGAACTACTCGCTGTCGACCGGACGAGCTTTTCATTCCGGAAAACATGCGGAACTTCGCGGGGGTGATGGAGCAGCAGGGGCAGCCGTTCGACTACCTGTTGTTCGCGAAGATCACCTCGGGCACGACGCAGGAGAATCGCGACTACCAGCGTGACTATGTGCTGACCTTGGAGCTGGTGGACATACGCAGCGGGCAGCAGGACAAG
>CAZUJM010000213.1:0-915 GCA_964620405.1 uncultured Pirellulaceae bacterium
GTCAGCGTCTCGGTCGTGGGCGCCGCGCTCCGCAACACGGTGGACCTGGAAGCGGCCGTGCATCGACAGCTGGAGGTCTGGTTCGGGCGCGACGTCGCGAAGTGGCAACTGCTGCGCACCGACGTGATCCACCACGGACTACCCGCCCAACCCGTCGGCTTCATGAACCAGCATCGAGCTAGCCCGCGACTGGCCGAAGGCCTCTACTGCGCAGGAGACCACACGGAGACAGCGTCGATCCACGGCGCGATGGTCAGCGGACGTCGCGCGGCCGAATCGGTCGCGCAGGACCTGCGCGACGTTTGATAAGAGTGGTCCTGAGGCGTCAGGCGCGGACGCGAAGAACGCTTCGCGCCGCACGGCACTTTCCCGCGCCTCACGCGCTGTCGCGAACTCGCCCCACCACGGACCCGGCGTTGGTCGCTCCGGCGACAAGCGTACGGCTGGATCGACGCCCGACGACCGGAACGGCCGTGGAGAGCGACCGGACGGTCCAGCGTCCGTCGCGAAGAGCGCAGCGGTAGCGGCGTTGGAGCGTCGAACGGCCGTCGTGGACCTCCAGCACCAGGGACTGTCGCAGCCGATCCACCTCGACCGCGCGAACCTTTACCAGTCCGCAAACCGGGATCTGGATCTTGAACAGCGACGAATTCCCCGAGGCGATCACCTCGACCGAGAAAGAACGCCCCGCGACGTCCATGGTCGCCTGTGCGCCGATAGACGCAAAGGCCTCACGAAGTTCGGGGATCATAACCTCACCTTCTCTTTCTTCCTTCCTTGGGCAAACTCACCTTGCCGGACGAACCATCCTTGGGCTCGCCCCGGTTCACTCGTCGGGCACTCGGACTGGAGGCCCCCACGAGGCTCCTCGGACATTCAAGGAGGAAGTCGGCATTCGGGTAGCCCCCCGACGCG
>CAZUJM010000213.1:925-7458 GCA_964620405.1 uncultured Pirellulaceae bacterium
AAAGGTTCGCCGGAATCGGGCGGCCCGGCGTTTTTGTCACACCCCCGACCGGCGGGCACGGACAGTTGGTTCAGAAGTCGACCGGCCCGGCAATCCCCTAAAACCCCAGGCCGCGCAGATACCCCAAGCCACCGGCGGCCGCATCCAGGGCGTCGCCTGCGCATTCGTCCAGTTCGATGACCCAGTCAACGGAGGGGCACCCGGCCGCAGGGCTGGCGGTACGGGCGACAAGGGACCGGATGTCGACGGCGCCCGAGCCCAGGGGGGTCATGGGCAGGCCATGCTGGGCGGGACCGTCTTTCAGGTGCAAGGAACGCAGTCGCGGGCCAAGTCGCTCGACCCAGGCCAGCGGGTCCTGCCCGGCCACCTGGGTCCAGTAGACATCCAGCTGGACGAAGACTTCGGCGGGAAGTTCCTGGAGCAGGCGTTCCAGCAGCGGGACGCCGTCGGTCGCCTCGAACTCCCACCAGTGGTTGTGCAGGCCGAACTCGAGACCTTCGCGGCGGGCCCATTCGGCCGCCAGCTGGTAGTCCTCTAGAAGCGACTGCTGGCCCGCGAGAGAATCATGGCGTGGATCCCGAGGCCAACCGTGCCAGATGAGTCGGCGGCACTGGAAGCGTTCGACCAGCTCCAGCGCGCGTTGACGGGCGTCGCCCAGGGGCAAGTCCCCGTGCAGCGACTGCATGGCGAGCGATTCGGCGCGGAGGAGTTCGGCCAGCGTATCGGCCGTCAGCGACTCGGGCAGCGGCGCCAGTTCGACGGCGTCAAAGCCCGCCGCGCGCACGCGGGCCAGCGTCGCGCGGGGATCCGTGGCCAAGGCCTCGCGAATCGTCCACAACTGCAGGGCAACAGGCTTCATGGTGGTTGGGGCGAAAATGTGTTCAGGTCTCATGGTTGGCGACGCGGCCTCAAGTTGATTCGACTCTCTTGTTGCTGCTCCCGAGGGAACTCCCATGCTTCATCGTCGACATTTCCTGCAGCAGACTGCGCTGGAAGCGGCCCTGGTATCGTTGCTGGCGAAAACCGCTTGGGCGGAGGAGCCCGTGGTCTCGCTGGAGCTTTCGACGTTTCGCGTGGACGTTTCGCCTCCCGAGGGGCATCCGTTGTGCGGCGGTTGGATTCAGCCGGTCGTCGGGCAGGACGATCCGCAGCAGGCGATCGGGCTGGTATTGCGTGGAGCGGGGCAGCCCCTGGTGATCTGCAGTGTCGACTGGACCGGGCTGCTCAACGAAGCCCACGTGGCTTGGCGCACGCAACTGGCCGCGGCCGTGGGCACTTCGCCGGACCGTGTCGCCGTGCAATGCGTCCACCAGCATAACGCACCGTTCGTCTGCCTGGAGGCTCAACGGCTCTGCGCCGCGCAAGCCGACCTCATGAACGCCGTCGTGGACACGACGTTTTTCGAGCAGACGCTGCGGCGCGTGGCGGAGGCAGCCGGCGCGTCGCGCGAGCGGGCTCGCCCGTGCACACACGTCGGCTTCCACCAGGCGAAGGTGGATCGCATCGCAAGCAACCGGCGATTCCTCGGGTCCGACGGCAAGATCCGGGACTGGCGCGGCAGTTCCAGCAAGGAACCGCGGCACAAGGAGCTGCCCGAGGGTCTGGTCGACCCGTTCCTGAAGACGGTCGCGTTCTACGACCACGATCGTCCGATCGCCGCCTGCCACTACTACGCCACGCACCCGATGAGCTACTACGGGGACGGCCGAGTGAGCAGCGATTTCGTGGGGATCGCCCGCGATCGCCTGCAGGCCGCGGACGCCGAGTGTACGCATCTGTATTTCACGGGCTGCGCGGGCAACATCGCGCCCGGCAAGTACAACGACGGCACGCCCGACGCTCGCCGCGAACTTACCGACCGCCTGCACGACGCGTTGCAGCGTTCGATGGCGGGCCTGGAGCCGCAGCCGATCCGCCAGGTGGGCTGGCAGACGCAAGCGATCCTGCCGCAGCCGCGCGCGTCGCTTGTCGCCGAGACGCTGGAGGCGGCCATCGCGAACCGCGACCTCTCGCGGGCCAACCGCATCCGTCCCGCGATGATGCTCGCCTGGCTGCGCCGCTGCCAGCGTCAGGAACCCATCGTCCTGAGCGCCCTGCACGTCAACTCCGCGACACTGCTGCACCTGCCGGCCGAGAGCTTCGTCGAATACCAACTCCGCGCGCAGACGCTGGCGCCGGAGCGATTCGTCGCCACGGCCGCCTACGGCGATGGCGGTCCCTGGTACATCCCTACGAGCGAGTGTTATCCTCAGGGCGGTTATGAGGTCGACGTAGCGTTCTGCGAGCCGACGCTGGACCGTCAGATGAGCGACGGGTGCGGCAGGCTGCTCGGCTCCTGAGACCCGAGTGAAAAGGAGCATTCGTGGCACGCAGGGTACTGGTGACCGGCGCAGGGGGATTCCTTGGATTGGCCATTGCGCGGCAACTGGCGGCGCGAGGCGACGACGTGCGGGGCTTCTCGCGGCAACGCTATGCGGAGCTGGAAGCAATCGGCGTGGAGTCGATGACGGGCGATGTGCGGGACGCGGAAGCGGTCGAGCGGGCCTGCCAGGGTCAAGACCTCGTGATCCACACGGCGGCCATCGCGGGAATCTGGGGGGATTGGAAGACCTTCCACGACATCAACACGCTGGGAACTCGGCATGTGCTGCAGGCCTGCCGGCGTCAGGGGGTGGGCAAGCTGGTCTTCACCAGCAGTCCCAGCGTCACCTTCGACGGGTCGGACCAAAGCGGCGTGGACGAGTCGGCGCCGTATCCGAGCAGGTGGCTCTGCCACTACCCGCACACGAAGGCTTTGGCGGAGCAGGAGGTGTTGGGAGCGAATCGGGCGGGGGAGCTGCTGACCTGTGCCCTGCGGCCGCATCTGATCTGGGGCCCTGGGGATCCGCATCTGGTGCCGCGGCTGCTGGAGCGAGCCCGGGCGGGCCAGTTGCGGCGCGTGGGCGACGGATCGAACCTCATCGACGTAGTCTACGTGGACAACGCGGCCGAAGCGCACTTGCTGGCCGCCGACGCCCTGGAATCCCCTGCCAAGGCCTCCGCGGTGGCAGGACGGGCCTACTTCATTAGTCAGGGAACTCCGGTAAACTGTTGGAGTTGGATCGATGATCTTCTGGCTCTCGCGGGAATCGAGCCGATTCGCCGGTCGGTTTCCTTGTCGACGGCATGGCGGATCGGTACGGTATTAGAGGCCGTGCATGGACTGCTGCGGCGGCCGGGCGAGCCGCGGATGACCCGCTTTCTGGCCGCCCAGCTCGGACGATCTCATTACTTCGATATCTCCCGCTCCCAGAAGGACTTCGGCTACCAGCCGCGGATTCCGCTGGAGGAGGGAATGCGGCGGCTTGCCAACTCGTGGGCAAATAGGTAGTTTCAGGCGTTTATGGCAAGGGAAGGATCGTGATCATGATCGCATCGATGCGACCCTCCGACCTGCCAGACTCGCAGCGGATTGTCATCACGGGCGTAGGGCTGACTTCGCCAAACGGCAACGACCTGGCCACCTTCCGCGAGGGTCTGCTGCAGGGTCAAAGCGGGGTATCTCGATACGAAATCCGCTACGTGGGCGAAACGCTCGCCGGCATCTGCAACTTCGAGGTCCAGCGTCACCAGAGTCGCAAGGACGCTCGTCGCGGCACGCGGGCCGGGTCGGTGGGCATCTACTGCGCCCAGGAAGCCATCCGCCATGCGGGGATCGACTGGCCGAACGTCGACACGACGCGTGTGGGCATCTACATCGGCGTGACCGAGCACGGGAACGTCGAGACGGAGAACGAGATCTTCTCGCTGCAGGGCTACGACTACGACACTTCGTTCTGGTCCCACCATCACAATCCGCGGACGGTGGCGAACAATCCGGCGGGCGAGGTCACGATGAACCTGGGGGTCTACGGACCGCACTACACGATCGGCGCGGCCTGCGCGGCGGGAAATGCGGGGTTGATCCAGGGGGCCCAGATGCTGCGACTGGGCGAGTGCGACCTGGCATTGGCGGGTGGCGTTTCGGAGAGCATCCATACATTCGGGATCTTCGCGAGCTTCAAGAGCCAGGGGGCGTTGGCGAGCCACGAGGACCCGTCGCGGGCGTCGCGGCCCTTTGACTTGGCTCGCTCGGGCATCGTCGTCTCGGAGGGCGGCTGCCTGTTCACGCTCGAACGCCTGGACGACGCGCGGCGACGGGGAGCGATCATCGTCGGCGAACTGGCCGGCTACGCCATGAACACGGACGCCACCGACTTCGTGCTGCCAAACCCGGAGCGTCAGGCCGAGTGCGTGCGGCTGGCGTTGCAGCGGGCCCGGCTGGAACCGAGCCAGATCGACGTCGTCAGCACGCATGCCACGGGCACGAACAGTGGTGACGCGCAGGAGTGCCTCGCGTTGCGGCAGGTGTTCGCCGGATCGGAGCGGACGCACTTCAACAACACCAAGAGTTTCATCGGCCACACGATGGGGGCGGCCGGGGCACTCGAACTGGCCGGCAACCTGCCTTCGTTCACCGATCGCATCTGCCACGCCACGATCAACGTCGAGGAGCTGGATCCGGCTTGCGAGCTGCAGGGCCTGGTTCTCAACCAGCCCCGGGAACTCGGACAGGTCGATTACATCCTCAACAACTCCTTCGGGATGTTGGGAATCAATTCAGTCGTTATCATCAAGCGGTTCACGGACTAGTTCCCCGCATCTCCGGGAACCCGTATCTCCGAAGTACGGTACAAGCGAGCCAGCGAACGAGAGAGGAAGAGAAGACGAATGACGCGCGATGAGATCCGTGGTGTGATCCTGGATATCTTGGAAGACATTGCTCCGGATGAAGACCTGGGTGGCCTGAAGGACGAGGTGCCGTTCCGCCAGCAGCTGGAACTGGACAGCATGGACTTCCTGGACATCGTGATGGAGCTGCGCAAACGCTATCGGATCCAAATCCCGGAAGAGGACTACGGGCAGCTGGCGAGCATGGACAGCACCTGCACCTACTTGGAACCGCTCATGAAGGACGTGGCCTCCACCTAGTTGGTCCTCCACCCGGGTGCGTTTCGGGGCAAAACCTCGCTTCGTCGATAACGCCACTCGTCGAAACGCAGCAAGTCGCCAACGATGAAACTGCCGGCAACCGCCGGGAGGCGATTTCGGCAAACAGGGATTCCCGTCGCCGAGCAGCGGGCCCTGGCGCGGCTCGCGTGTTCCTCTCCACCTTCCAGGCCCCGCACGCTACTTCCCTACCCTTCTGCCACCACGCCGCTCCCATGTATGACACGCTGATCATCGGAGCTGGCATGTCGGGTTTGGCGGCGGGGATCCGCTTGGCGCACTACGACCAGCGGGTGTGCATTCTGGAACGCCACAACACGATCGGCGGCCTGAATTCTTTCTATCGACTGCGGGGTCGCGACTACGACGTGGGTTTGCACGCCGTGACCAACTTCACGCCGCGCGGCGCGAAGAAGGGGCCGCTGGCCCGGATGCTGCGGCAACTGCGTTTTCGCTGGGAGGACTTCTCGCTGTCGCCACAGGTCGGATCGACGGTCCGTTTCCCCGGCGTCGAACTGAACTTTGGCAATGGGCTGGAGCTGCTGGAGGCCGAGATCGAGCGGACGTTCCCGGGCCAACGGGACGGGTTCCGCGCGCTGGTGGCTCGCATCGTCGACTACGATGACTTGAACGAGGAGATCCACGGCCAGTCCGCTCGGGCGGTGCTGGCCGAAGTGATCCATGAGCCGCTGCTGGTGGAAATGATTCTCTGCCCGCTGATGTGGTATGGCAATGCGCGCGAGCATGACATGGACTTCGGACAGTTCTGCATCATGTTCCGCAGCATCTTCATGGAGGGCTTGGCGCGGCCATTGGCGGGCGTGCGGTTGATCCTCAAGAACTTGGTGCGCCGCTATCGCGAACTGGGCGGCGAGCTGCTGCTGAGGCGCGGGGTGAAGCGAGTGCTGATCGAGGGGGGCCAGGCTTGCGGAGTCGAGCTGGACGACGGCACGCAGCTGGAAGGGCGCCGCATCCTGTCGTCGGCCGGCTGGGTCGAGACGATGCGGATGTGTGACCATCTGCCACCGGCCCTCGAACCGCGTCCTGGCCAGATGACGTTCATCGAGTCGATCTCGGTGCTGGACCGTAAGCCGCAGGCGTTGGGGCACGACCGCACGATCGTCTTCTACAACGATTCCGAAACGTTCCACTGGACGCCCTCCACCGACCTCTGCGACCTCCGCACCGGCGTCATCTGCTCGCCGAACAACTACCTGTACGGCGACTCCACCCAGGAGGACAAAGTGCTGCCGGACGGGGTCATCCGCATCACGACGATCGCCAACTACGGCCAGTGGGCCGGGCTGACTCCCGAGCAGTACGCCTTGGAAAAGCTCCGCTGGTACGACCGCGCCGTCGCTTCAGCCGTCCGGTTCATGCCCGATTTTCGCACGCACGTCATCGACACCGACATGTTCACGCCCACCACGATCGGCCGGTTTACCTGGCACGATAATGGAGCCGTTTATGGAGCTCCGGAAAAACGGTTTGATGGCAGGACGCCC